>NZ_CAJYES010000095.1 GCF_913773995.1 uncultured Pseudacidovorax sp. | reverse complement strand
GCTCGCGCCCGACACCGCGGGCTGACGCCTGGCGCCGGGCCGGCGCCGTGGACGCCGGCTTTCGAAAGAATCAAAAAAGGAGACAAGCAAGATGACCGACATGAACCGCCGCCGTCTGGTGGGGGCTGGCCTCGCCGCCGCCCTCGCGCCCCTGGCGGCACCCCTCGCCCGCGCCGCCGAGCCCTACCCCAGCCGGCCCATCAAATGGGTGCTGCCCTACCTGGCCGGCACGGGGCCGGACAACACCGCACGCATCCTGGCCGAGGCCGTCGGGCCGGCGCTGGGCCAGAGCGTGGTCATCGAGAACCGCGGCGGCGCGGGCGGCAACATCGGCGCCAAGCTGGTGGCCCGCGCGCCGGCCGATGGCTACACCTGGATCTACTCGGCCGCGCCCATGGCGGCCAACATGTTCATGTACAAGAGTCCGGGCTTCGATGCGCTCAAGGACTTCCGCCACATCATGCGGCTGACCAGCGCCGACGTGGTGCTGATCGTGAACGCCGACTCGGACATCCGCAGCGTGGACGACCTCGTGCGGCAGATCCGTGCGCGGCCAGGCAAGGTGGAGTACGCCTCCGGCGGCGTGGGCACGCCTTCGCACCTGGGGGTGGAGATGTTCCTGGACGCAATCAAGGGCGGCGCGCTGCACGTGCCCTACAAGGGCGCGTCGGAGCTGTGCACGGCAGTGCTCGGCAACCAGGTGGTGTTCGGTGCGCCCATCCTGGCTGTGGCCTATCCGCAGATCCAGGCAGGTCGACTGCGTGCGCTGGCGGTGACCGGTCCGCGCCGCAATGCGGTGCTGCCGCAGGTGCCGACGCTGGCGGAGGCCGGCGTGCCCGGCGTGGAGCTGACCTCGTGGGGCGGCATCTCGGTCCCCGCAGGCACGCCCGATGCGGTGGTCGAGCGCATCCAGGCCGCCTTCGTGCAGGCGCTCAAGCAGCCGCGCGTGATCGCCCAGTTGCAGGAGCAAGGCGGCCAGGTGGACATCCAGGAAGGCAGCGCCTATGTCGATGGCTTCAAGCGCGAGATGCGCTCGACGCAGGCCATGATGAAGAAGGTCGGGCTGGAGCCGCTCTGACAGCTGCCAAGGGGCTCCACAGGCGCACCGATTCAATCATGTGGCCGCGGAGCAGGCCATGCCAGGGCACCCGCGGAACTGGCTTCGCCAGGCTGCGGGGTGCGCCGCCCTCCAAGTCGAAGGCGCGAGAGACGGCGAGCCGCGAAGCGGCATGGGGGTGCTTTTCAGTTCAGCGCGATGGATCGATCAGCACCTTCGCCCCCGTATTGCGCGCCCCGTAGAAGGCAATGGCCTCCGCGCTCAGCGCCCCCGCCAGCGACACGGTGCGCGCGTAGTGGCTGGCGAAGGTGGTCTTGAGTTCGGCCGCCACGCGCGCCCGCAGCGCCTGCGCCGCGGATTCGCCGATCTTCTGCAGGAAGGGAAAGAGCAGCCAGCCGCCCACACCCCAGGCCATGCCGAAGCTGCGGTGGATTTCGGTGGGCCGCGTGTCCAGGCCACCGTACAGATACACCTGCTTGTGCACCGAGGAGCCGTAGCGGCTGTATTCGCTGGGCGTGCGGCGCGCGATCGACGCTTCCATGCACTGCAGGATCTGACCGGCCAGCGTGCCGCCACCGGTGGCATCGAAGCCGATGGTCGCACCGGTGGCCGCCAGCGCCTCGGTGAGTTGGGCCATGAAGTCGGGCGCGCTGCTGTCGCACACATGCACCGCGCCCTGCCCGCGCAGCAGCGCGGCCTGCTCGGGCTTGCGCACGATGTTCACCAGGCCGATGCCGTCCTTCAGGCAGATGCGATTGAGCATCTGGCCCAGATTGCTGGCGGCCGCCGTGTGCACCAATGCCGTGTGGCCCTCGCGCTTCATGGTCTCGACCATGCCCAGCGAGGTGAGCGGGTTGACGAAGCAGGAGGCGCCGTCCGCCGCCGTCGCATCCTCGGGCAGCACGAGGCACTGGGCCGCCGCCATGGTGCGGTACTGGGCATACATGGCGCCGCCGATCACGGCCACGGTGCGGCCCAGCAGCGCCTGGGCGGCTGGCGACGCGCCCGCCGCCACGACGAGGCCGGCCCCCTCGTTGCCGACCGGCAGGCTCTGGCCCACGCGTGCCTCCATGCCGGGCATGGCGCGCTCGGGGATGCGGGCCGTCACCACCGGCCGCTCAGCCGAGCCTGACACCTGGACGGTCGACAGATCGGCAGGACCGAGCAGCAGGCCGATGTCGGACGGATTGATCGGCGTGGCCTGCACACGGATCAGCACCTCGTCGGGCCCAGGTTGCGGCACGGGCACCGGCTCCAGGCTGATCTGCAGCGTGCCATCGGCCTGGACGAGCGAGCGCAGTTGCAGCGCGGTGGCGGGAATGGATTCGGGCATGGGCGTCTCCGGTGGATGAGTACAGGTGCCGCGCACGGTCGCCGTGCGGCGGAGCAGCCCATTGTGGGCGGCGTTGGCGGGCGGCACTGTCGCAGGGCCATCAGCCGAGCCGCGACGGCCCTCTTGTCCGCCGTCCGGCCTGGAGCGAAGCCCAGAAATGCAGAAGGGGCCCGAAGGCCCCGTCCGAAGTGCGTCGCGCGCGGCCTCAGGCCGTCTCGTGCGCTGCCGGCAGTGCGGCGGCACCGTTCTTCTGCTTCTTCGCCTTGATGAAGAAGCCGATGGTCTGCCATGCGATGAACACACCGATCAGCGACAGCAGCGTGCCGCTGATGGGCCGGTCGAAGAAGATGCCGAAGCTGCCGCGGCTCAGCAGCAGCGTGCGGCGGAAGTTCTCTTCCAGCATCGGGCCCAGGATGAAGCCCAGCATCAGCGGCGCGGCATCCAGGTCGAACTTCATGAACAGGAAGCCCAGCAGGCCGAAGGCAGCGGTGATGTACAGGTCTTCCAGGTTGTTGTTGACGCTGTACGTGCCGATGCAACAGAAGAACAGGATGCCCGGGAAGAGCACGGCGTACGGGATCTTGAACACCGACAGCCAGTAGCGCACCAGCGGCACGTTCAGGATGATCAGGAAGCAGTTGCCGACCCACATCGAGGCGACCAGGCCCCAGAACAGTTCCGGGTGACCAGCGATCATGTTCGGGCCGGGCTGGATGCCCTTGATGATGAAGGCGGCCATCATCAGCGCCATCACGGCGTTCTCGGGGATGCCGATGGACATCAGCGGGATGAAGCTGGTGCGTGCAGCGGCTTCGTCGGCAGCAGCCTGACCGGCCACGCCTTCGATGCAGCCCGTGCCGATCTCGTGCTTGTACTTGCTGACCTTCTTGTCGATGGCGTAGGCCGCAAACTGGGCGATGGCCGGGCCGCCGCCGGGCAGGATGCCCAGGAAGGAGCCGATCACGCTGCCGCGCAGGGCGCTGGGGATGATCCGCTTGAACTCTTCCCAGGTGGGCATCAGGTGGATCTTGCCGTTGAAGGGCGAGCGCTCTTCACCGCTGTCGAGGTTCTTGGTGATTTCGGCAATGCCGAAGCAGCCCAGCGCGATGCTGACCAGGCCCACGCCGTCGGCGAGGAAGGGCAGGTCCATGGTGTAGCGCTGAACGCCGCTGTTCACGTCGGTGCCGATCTGGCCGAGCAGCACGCCGATCAGGCACATGGCCAGGCCGTTGAGCAGGCTGCCGGTGGTCACGAAGCTCACGCAGACGAAGCCCACCATCATCAGCGCGCAGTAGTCCGCGGGGCCGAACAGGAAGGCCACCTCGCCCAGCTTGGGCGCCAGGAAGGTCAGCACCACGATGGCCACGGTGCCGCCGATGAAGCTGGAGAAGCCGGCCGTGAACAGCGCCAGGCCCGTCTTGCCCTTGAGCGTCATCGCGTAGCCGTCGATACAGGCCACGATCGAACTCGCATGCGGGATCTTCATCGTGATCGCCGACACGCTGTCGCCGTACTGCGCCCCGTAGTAGATGCCGGCCAGCATGATCAGCGCGCCGGTGGTGTCGATGGAATACGTCAGCGGCAGCAGCAGGCTGATGGTGGCCAGCGGGCCCAGGCCAGGCAGCAGGCCCACCAGGGTACCGACCACGCAGCCGATGGCGCAGTACATCAGGTTGTGGATGGTCAGCGCGTGCTCGAAGCCGAACGCCAGGTTATGGAGAGCTTCCATGGTGTGCAGGCTCCGATCAGTACAGGGGAAGGTTCAGGCCGAGCAGCTTCTGGAAGCCGAAGGCGAAGCCCACGAGCACCACCGCCACCTTGACGTTGCGCACCCAGGAATACTTGCCGCTGGCGGCCAGCGAGGCGATGAACACCATGACGACGATGCCGACGGTCATGTTCACGTAGGTGGACACGAGCGCGAAGGTGCACAGGCTGGCCAGGATGATCGCGATGTTCTTGAAGTTCACCGACATCGGGATCGGCTTGACGAAGCGCGAGCGGATCACCGTGATGATCCCGATCGCCAGCAGCATGCCGCTGACCATGGCCGGGAACAGGCCCGGGCCGGCATGGGCGAAGCTGCCGATCTGGTAGTTGAAGGCCGGCACGCCGAACAGCAGTGCGAGCGCGATGAGGAACAGTCCTCGGTTGAGGTTGCGATCGTTCATAAGGGGAGGCGAAGCGTCGTCATGTTGATGTTGTGGATCGGTTGGTACCTCTCGCGCCGGGGGATCCAGCGGGGTGCCAATGTCTCCTTTGCAGCCGCAGCTGCTGGGGCGGAGGGGATGCTCCGGCTGCCACACTGATCGGAATCTGACCGACTGCAGAGGGGAATTACGTACCGGAGGGCCCCTGCGGCGCGCAGGCGTCGCATCGGTGACTTTTCCTCCGGGTTAACGCGAAGAAGCGGCTACGCAAATACACGTAGCACCTGGTTTTTAGGGCTGTGCCGTGTCCTCGCATCGGCTTGAAATTCCCATGAAAAAAGCCGCCCGAAGGCGGCCTCTGGAACTCGATCGGAAGGCCTCGAGAGCACCTCAAATCAGGTCGTCCAGCGCCTGCTCGAAGTCGGCCTCGGTCGCCAAGCGCCGCATCGGCGGAAGCGCAGCGAGCAGCCGGCGGCCATAGCCCATGGACACCAGCCGGGTGTCACACACCACCAGCACGCCGCGGTCGCTCTCGCGGCGGATCAGCCGGCCCGCACCCTGCTTGAGCGCCACCGCCGCCTCGGGAATGGAGTAGTCGCCGAAGCCGCTGCGGCCCTGCGCCTCCAGCCGGCGCGTGCGCGCCTCGACCAGCGGATCGCCCGGTGGCGGAAAGGGCAGCTTGTCGATCACCACCAGTTGCAGGACATCGCCCGGTGCGTCGAAGCCCTCCCAGAACGAGGCCGAAGCCACCAGCACGCAGCCGGTGGCACCCTCGTCGGCACCGGCGCGGAAGCGCTCCATCAGCACGCGCTTGGGCCATTCGCCCTGCACCAGCACGTCGACGTCGCTGCCAGCCGCGCGCAGGCGATCCCGCAGGCCGTCGCCGATGCTGCGCAAGGCACGCAGCGTCGTCGTGAGGACCAGCGTGCGGCCGCCCAGACGCAAGGCGCCCTTGGCCGCCAGCGCGGCCACGGCGTCCGGATGGCCCGCATCCGCGGGGCGGGGAAACTGGCGCGGCACATACAGCGCAGCCTGCCGCGCGTAGTCGAAGGGGCTGGCGACGCGCAGCACCTGCGCCTCTTCCAGGCCACACGGTTCGGTGAACCAGCGCAGTTGCGGATCGTCCCCCAAGGTGGCCGACGTGAAGATCCAAGCCCGGCTGCGCGTCTCGCCGCCCGGTGCCGGCTCCGACGGGGCTGGCCGGTCTGCCTTGAGCACGCGTTTGCGCACCGCGTCCGCAATGTCCAGCGGCGACTGCACGAGGCGCACCTGCGTGCCGATGTCCACCCAGCGCACCGCATCCGGTGGACAGGGCTCGGCCAGCAGACCCGCACGCTCCACGAGCGTGGCGGCACGCTCTGCCAGCCGCACGAAGTCGGGTGACAGTTCGCTCACCGTGTCCAGCGCGGCGGCGGCGTCCTCGGCGGCGCGGCGCAGGGTGTCCAGGCACGTCTGCCACTGCGTGGCGCCGATGCCCTCGGGCGATGCGCCGTTCCAGCGCAGCTTGGCGCCCGGCCAGCCCTTGCCGGCGACCATGCGCAATTCGCGGGCGGCATGTTCGAGCTTGCCGGCCACGTCCTGCCAGTCGACCAGGCCGCGCGCCTGCTGCAGGCCGGCCGCGAGCAGGTCACGCGCGAAATCCAGCGCCTGCCCCGTGCCCAGCTGCACGCCCAGGAACTGCACCCCGGTTTCGTTGAGCTGGTGCGCCTCGTCGAAGACCACCACCCGCACGCTGGGCAACAGCTCGGCCATGCCCGACTCGCGCACGGCCAGATCGGCGAAGAACAGGTGGTGGTTGATGACCACCACGTCCGCCGCCAGCGCCTCGCGCCGGGCCAGGTTGACGTGGCAGGCCTTGAACTGCGGGCACTGCTGGCCCAGGCAGTTGTCGCGGGTGGAGGTGACCAGCGGAATGACCGGCGAACGCTCGTCCAGGCCCGGCAGTTCGGCCAGATCGCCGGTGCGCGTGGTCAGGGCCCAGCGCTCCACCTTGGCCAGCGCGTGGGCGACACCCCGCTCGCTGCCTGCATCGTGGCGGGCCTGGGCCATGCGGTGCAGGCAGAGATAGCTGCCGCGGCCCTTGAGCAGGGCCGTGCGCAGCGGCAGGTTCAGCGCCTCCAGCAGTCGGGGCAGATCACGTCCGAACAGCTGGTCCTGCAGGGCCTTGGTGGCGGTCGACAGCAAGACCCGCTCGCCGCTCAGCAGCGCGGGCACGAGGTAGGAGAAGGTCTTGCCCACGCCGGTGCCGGCCTCCACCACCAGTTGCCCGCCTTCGGCCACGGTCCGCGCGATCGCGAGGGCCATGTGCGTCTGCCCTTCCCGCACGCGGAACTGCTCCGCCGCATCGGCCAATGCGCCGCCCTCGGCGAAAACGCTTAGCACCTCTTCTTCCAGTGCCATCTAAATGCACCCCCCCGTATGGACGAGGAAGCGCGTCGCCGGCCGTCCACACATTCCGAACAGAGTGAAGAAACTGTCAATTGTGAGTAACGGTGTCACTGGATCGCTCGATAATGGGTGCCTGATAGCCATCTAGCCTTCTCGTTGGCGCGCCGCGGCGCCGACTGCGCCAATGCCTCACACCGGTTTCCGATTGTCCGCTGCCACGGGTCTCCATCAGGGAGACCGGCCTTACCAACAGGATCAGGTTGCCCTGATCGGGCATCCGCAACGGCCGGGCTGCCTGCTGGCGGTGGTCGCCGACGGCATGGGCGGCCGCAGCGGTGGCCGAAAGGCTTCTGAACAGGTCATCATGACCGCCCAACAGCTGTTCGCCCGCTACGCACCCGGCACGGACGAACCCGACCGGCTGCTGCGTCAGCTCGTCGACGAAGCCCACACGGTGATCCGGCTTACGGCCCTGTCCAGCGAACAGGAGCCGCACAGCACCGTGGCGGCCTTCCTGCTCGATCCGGATGGTCGGGGCGCGTGGATCCACGCGGGCGACTCGCGCATCTACCTGTTCCGCCGCGGCCGGATGGTGCGCCGCACACGCGACCATTCCTATGTCGAAGTGCTGGTGCAGCGCGGCGAACTCGACGAAGACGAGGCGCTGCGCCATCCCAAGGCGAACATCCTCGTGGGCTGCCTCGGCATGCAATCCACCCTGCCGCCCATGGACCTCGAGGCCATCGACGGTCTGATGCCTGGCGATGCGCTGATGGCGTGCTCCGACGGCCTCTGGCATTACTTCACCGCCGAGGAATTCGGCGCCGTCATCGCCCGGTATCCGGCACGCGCTGCCGCGGAGATGCTGGTGAACGAGGCCCGCCGACGCGCCGGCGGCGCCGGCGACAACCTGTCGCTGATCGTGGTGAAGATGGAAGAGCTGCCCGGCAAGCCTGCCGAGCCTGCCCCGACCGCACTCGATGCCTTTCTGAACAGCAGTCCCCAGCGCTGAGCGGCCGGCCTCGCGGCCGCGGCGCGCCAGGAGGCTGGTGGTTCTGGTTCTTCCGCAGGGCGACCGAGCCGATGGTGATGCGCAGGCGCGCTTGCGACGGCCGTGTGGCGGAATCGGCTCAGGGCTTGACCGCTGGATCCGGCAGCGGCGCCGCCGGCGGCTTGGTGCGCTCGGCATCGCGGCGGCGCGCATCCGCTCGCCGTTGTTCGGCGTCGGTCTGGCGCCGCTCGTAACGCTCCCGCTCGGCGGCGTCCTGGGTGCGACGCTGCGCCCGCTCGGCGGCCTTCTGGGCCTGCGCCTTCTGCCGGTCCTCGAACTGCTGGCGCCGCTGCGACGCCTGAGCGGCGGTCGCCGCGCGGCCCGCAGCATGGTCGGCGTTGCGCTGCTCCCGGTCCTGCTGCGCCTGACGGTTCTTCTCGCGCTCCTGCGGCAGATCGCGCGCGGGCGGGTTGGCCTGCTTTTCCTCGATGCGGCGCAGGGCGTCCTCGCCCCGCTGCCGACGCTCGGCGTCGTTGAGCGCAGCTTCCCGGCGCTTGAACGCGTCCAGCGCCTCGCGATGCAGTTGGCCCTCACCCGTGAGGCAGTCATTCACCGCGAAGCGCTGGTAACACTGCGCCCGCCGGGCCGAGTAACGCAGTTCCTCTGCCCGGCGCTCGGCGCCGATGCGCTCGCGCTCATCGCTGGCCGGGGTCACGCCAGAAGCAGCAGATGCGGTGGTGGGCTGGGCCAGCACACCGCCGGCCGAGCAGGCAGCCAGCAACGTCGCGGCAAGACGGAGGCGAAGACTCATGTGAGGCGGGTGTCCACGGTACGGCGCTCCAGCGCCAGGAACTCGGCCGACTGCATTTCGTTCAGCCGCGAGACGGTGCGTGGAAACTCGTGCGCCAGCGGCCCTTCGGTGTAGAGCTGCTCCGGCGGCACCGCGGCCGAGAGCACGAGCTTCACCCGCCGATCGTAGAACACGTCCACCAGCCAGGTGAACCGCCGTGCTTCCGACGCCATGCGCACCGGCATCTCCGGCACGTCGGACAGCAGCACGGTGTGGAACTGGCTGGCGATCTCGAGGTAGTCGTTCATCGAGCGCGGCCCGCCGCACAGCGTGCGGAAGTCGAACCACACCACGCCGCCGGCGCGGCGGCGGGCGCGGATCTCGCGCTTCTCGATGTTGAGCACCGGGTTGTCGTCGCCCTTCTCCGCCAGCTTGTCGAAGATCTTGCGCAGTTCCTTCTCGGAGCCGCTGTCGTTGGGCGTGATGTACAGGCGCACCTGCTCCAGCGTGCGGCGCCGGTAGTCGGTGCCGTTGTCCACGTTGATGACCTCGAGCTTCGCGTTGAGCAGGTCGATGGCCGGCAGGATGCGGTCGCGGTGCAGCCCGCCGGGGTACAGGTCGTCGGGCTTGAAATTGGAGGTGGTGACGAAGCCCACGCCATTCTCGAACAAGGCCACCAGCAGGCGATGCAGGATCATCGCGTCGGTGATGTCGGCGACGTGGAACTCGTCGAAACAGATCAGCTTGAAGCGCTTGGCGATGCGCTTGCCCAGCTCGTCGAGCGGGTTCTGGATGCCCTGCAGGTCGGCCAGCTCGCGGTGCACCTCGCGCATGAACTCATGGAAGTGCAGGCGCGTCTTGCGGTTGATGGGCACCGCATTGAAGAAGCAGTCCATCAGGAAGCTCTTGCCGCGCCCGACGCCGCCATACATGTAGACACCACGCGGCACGGCCGGGCGGTGGATCAGCTTCTTGAAGGCGTTGGAGCGCTGGGCCTTGTACTCGGCCCACTCGCGGGCACAGCGGTCCAGCGCATCGACCGCGCGCAATTGCGCGGGATCGGCGCTGTAGCCGCGGCCCTTGAGTTCGGCCTCGTAGGCCTCCTTGACGGACGGGAGCGCCAACTCAGAAGTTCAGCGTGCGCTTGTCGACGGCCAGCGCGGCTTCCTTGGTTGCTTCGGAGAGCGACGGGTGCGCGTGGCAGATGCGGGCGATGTCCTCGGCCGAGGCCTTGAACTCCATCGCAACGACGGCTTCGGAGATCAGCTCGCTGGCCATCGGGCCCACGATGTGCACGCCCAGGATCTCGTCGGTCGTGGCGTCGGCCAGGAACTTGACCATGCCCGTGGTGTCGCCCAGCGCGCGTGCGCGCCCGTTGGCCAGGAAGGGGAAGGTGCCGGCCTTGTACTTCACGCCGTCGGCCTTGAGCTGCTGCTCGGTGCGGCCGACCCACGCGATCTCGGGGCTGGTGTAGATGACCCAGGGAATGGTGTTGAAGTTGACGTGCCCATGCTGGCCGGCGATGCGCTCGGCCACGGCCACGCCCTCTTCCTCCGCCTTGTGCGCCAGCATCGGGCCGCGCACCACGTCGCCCACGGCCCACACATTGGGCAGGCTGGTCTTGCACTCGTCGTCCACCACGATGGCGCCGCGGTCGTCCAGCTTCAGGCCCACGGCCTCGGCATTCAGGCCGATGGTGTTGGGCACACGGCCGATCGAGACGATCAGCTTGTCGGCTTCCAGCTTCTTCGCTTCGCCCTTGGCGTCGGTGTAGTCGATGGTGACACCGGCCTTGGTCTTGGCGACCTCGCCCACCTTCACACCCAGCTCGACCTTCAGGCCCTGCTTGTCGAAGGCCTTCTTGGCTTCCTTGGCGATCTGCTCGTCCACGGCGCCCAGGAAGGTCGGCAGGCCTTCGAGGATGGTGACGTCCGCACCCAGGCGGCGCCACACCGAGCCCATCTCCAGGCCGATCACGCCGGAGCCGATCAGCGCCAGCTTCTTGGGAACGGCGCCCACGCGCAGCGCGCCATCGTTGGACAGCACGGTCTCTTCGTCGAAGGGCACGCCGGGCAGCTGGCGGGCATTGGAGCCCGTGGCCACGATGATGTGCTTGCCGACCAGGGTCTCTTCGGCCGCGCCGGCCACCTTGATCTCGTAGCCGCCCTCGGCGGCCTTCACGAAGGAGCCGCGGCCGTGGAAGAAGCTGACCTTGTTCTTCTTGAACAGGTACAGGATGCCGTCGTTGTTCTGCTTCACCACGCCGTCCTTGCGGGCCAGCATCTTGGCCACGTCCATCTTGACGTCGGAGGCCGTGATGCCGTGCTCGGCGAAGTGCTTGTTGGCGTGCTCGAAATGCTCGGACGACTGCAACAGGGCCTTGGAGGGGATGCAGCCCACGTTGGTGCAGGTGCCGCCCGGCGCCGGGCCGCCCTTGCCGTTCTTCCACTCGTCGATACAGGCGGTGTTGAAGCCCAGCTGGGCCGCGCGGATGGCAGCGATGTAGCCGCCGGGGCCACCGCCGATGACGATGACGTCGAATTGCTTGGTGCTCATGGGTGTCCTTGGTGCGGTTGCGCGCCGACGGGGCGTGCGGCAACCTGCTCGAATGAAAAGGCGGGAATGTCTGCGCGTTCGCTGGCGTGTTCGATCGTCATGGCGCACATGCGGCCCTGGTCGTCGAACTCCAGCAGCGTGCTCTCGTCGAGGTCGCGCGTCTCGGCCACCTGGCCGTTGCGGAACTCGATGTAGAGGGTGTCCGTGTCCTGGAAGTACGTGACCTTCATGGCCTGAAGCTCCGATCGAAAAACGCATTGTGGACGGTCTCGCCGTCCCCCAGGAGCACGACGCGCAGCCATCGGCCTTCCGCCTCGGGCACCGGCGCCCACAGGCGCCAGCGGCCGTCTTCCTGGAGATGGCGATGCTGCGGCGCCTGCACCACCCACTCGATCCACGCGAGCTCGATCGACTTGCGGTCGTCGCGCTCGCGCGTGGCGAGAAAGTACTGGGTGCAGCGCAGCGCCATCGCTCACGCAGCTGGGGCGATCAGATGTCGAACAGCAGGCGCGAGGGATCTTCCAGCGCTTCCTTCATCGCCACCAGGCCCAGCACGGCTTCGCGGCCGTCGATGATGCGGTGGTCGTAGCTCATCGCCAGATAGTTCATCGGGCGCACCACGATCTGGCCGTTCTCGACCACGGCGCGGTCTTTGGTGGCGTGCACGCCCAGGATGGCCGACTGGGGCGGGTTGATGATGGGCGTCGACAGCATGGAGCCGAAGGTGCCGCCGTTGGAGATGGAGAAGGTGCCGCCGGTCATCTCGTCGATGGACAGCTTGCCTTCCTGGGCCTTCTTGCCGAACTCGGCGATCTTCTTCTCGATGTCGGCGAAGCTCATCTGGTCGGCATTGCGCAGGATCGGCACCACCAGGCCACGCGGCGAGCCGACGGCGATGCCGATGTCGAAGTAGCCGTGGTAGATGATGTCGTTGCCGTCGACCGAGGCGTTGAGCACCGGGTACTTCTTGAGGGCGTGCACGGCCGCCTTGACGAAGAAACTCATGAAGCCCAGCTTGGTGCCGTGCTCCTTGGTGAAGGCATCCTGGAACTTCTTGCGCAGGTCCATCACCGGGGCCATGTTCACCTCGTTGAAGGTGGTCAGGATGGCGTTGGTGGACTGCGACTGCAGCAGGCGCTCGGCGATGCGGGCGCGCAGGCGGCTCATCGGCACGCGCTCTTCGGGGCGGTCGCCCAGGTTGGCGGCGGTGGGCGCGGCGACCTGCGGCAGCGAGGTCTTGGGCGCGCCGGTGGGGATCTGCACGGCGGGTGCCTTGGCGGCGGTGGCGCCACCAGCGACGGCCGACAGCACGTCGCCCTTGGTTACGCGGCCATCCTTGCCGGAGCCGGCGACGTCGCTGGTCTTCAGGCCGTTGTCGGCCAGCAGCTTGGCGGCGGCGGGCATGGCCACGTCGGACTTGGCACCACCGGTGGCGGCCGGTGCGGCAGCAGCGGGGGCCGAAGCAGCGGGCGCGGGTGCGGCGGCAGCCGGTGCGGGGGCGGCGGCGCCGGCCTTGCCTTCGGTGTCGATCTTGGCGATCAGCTGGTCGGCAACGACGGTGGCGCCATCGGCCTGGACGATCTCGGCCAGCACGCCGGACGCCGGGGCCGGCACTTCGAGCACGACCTTGTCGGTCTCGATCTCGATCAGGATTTCATCGGCCGTGACGGCTTCGCCGGCCTTCTTCTTCCACTGCAGCATCGTGGCTTCGGCCACGGACTCGGACAACTGGGGAACCTTGACTTCAACGATGGACATTTTTATGGACTCTGCTTATTCGAGGGGAACACGCCCGCGAACGACAAAAAAAATGGGGCGCGCAAGAACAGGAGGCCGGCGCAACGCACCGGCCTCCGTGGCGAGGACTTACTTGGTCAGGACGAAGCCCTTGAGCTTGCCGAAGGCGCCGTCGACCAGCGCCTTCTGCTGCTCCTGGTGGAGGTGGGCGTAGCCCACGGCCGGCGACGCGGAGGCGGCGCGGCCGGAGTAGCCCAGCTTCTGGCCGTCGAGCATGTTCTCGTGGATGTAGTGCTGCACGAAGAACCAGGCGCCCTGGTTCTGCGGCTCGTCCTGGGTCCACACGATGTCTGCCGCGTTGGGGTACTTCTTGACCTCGGCCGCGAAAGCCTTGTGCGGGAAGGGATACAGCTGCTCGACGCGGATGATGGCGACGTCGTCGGCGCCCTTCTCCTCGCGCTTCTTGGCCAGGTCGTAGTAGACCTTGCCCGAGCAGGCGACGATGCGCTTGACCTTGTCGGCCTTCAGCTCCTTGACGTCGGGGATGACCGTCTGGAAGCCACCCTTGATGAACTCCGACACCGGCGAGGTCGCGTCCTTGTTACGCAGCAGCGACTTCGGGGTCATGATGACCAGCGGCTTGCGCAGGTTGCGCACCATCTGGCGGCGCAGCAGGTGGAAGATCTGGCTGGCCGTCGTGGGCTGCACCACCTGGATGTTGGTGTCGGCCGACAGCTGCATGAAGCGCTCCAGGCGGGCCGAACTGTGCTCGGGGCCCTGGCCTTCGTAGCCGTGCGGCAGCATCAGCGTCAGGCCATTCAAGCGGCCCCACTTCACTTCACCAGAGGCGATGAACTGGTCGATCACCACCTGGGCGCCGTTGGCGAAGTCGCCGAACTGGGCTTCCCAGATCACCAGGGTGTTCGGGTCGTTGGACGCGTAGCCGTATTCGAAGCCCAGCACTGCCTCTTCGGACAGGATGGAGTCGATGACCACGAACGGGGCCTGGTTCTCGGCCACGTTCTGCAGCGGCACGTAGGTGCCGGTGTCCCACTTCTCGCGGTTCTGGTCGTGCAGCACGGCGTGGCGGTGGGTGAAGGTACCGCGGCCGCAGTCCTCGCCCGACAGGCGCACCGGGTAGCCGCTGGCCACCAGGGAGGCGAAGGCCATGTGCTCGCCCATGCCCCAGTCGACGTTGACGTCACCGCGGCCCATGGCGGCACGATCGTCCAGCACCTTCTTGACCAGCGGATGCACCGTGAAGCCCTCAGGCACGGTGGTGATCTTCTCGGCCAGGCGCTTCCATTCGGCCAGCGGCAGGGCCGTCTCGGCGGCGTCGGTCCACTTCTTGTTGGAGAAGGCGCTCCAGTCCACCGCGTACTTGCGCTTGAAGTCGGTCAGAACCGGGTCGACCGTGTTCTTGCCGGCGTCGAAGGCCGCGCGCTGGGCCTTGACCATGTCGTCGCCCAGCGTCTCGCCCAGGCCCTGGGCCGCCAGCTTGTCGGCGTACAGCTTGCGCGTGCCGGGGTGGGCAGCGATCTTCTTGTACATCAGCGGCTGGGTGAGCGAGGGCGTGTCCTGCTCGTTGTGGCCCAGCTTGCGGAAGCAGATGATGTCGACCACGACGTCCTTGTTGAACTCCTGGCGGTATTCCAGGGCCAGCTGCATGCACAGCACCACGGCTTCGGGATCGTCGCCGTTCACATGCAGCACGGGCGCCTCAATCATCTTGACGACGTCGGTGCAGTACAGCGTGGAGCGGCTGTCGCGCGGATCCGAGGTGGTGAAGCCGATCTGGTTGTTGATGACGATGTGGATCGTGCCGCCGGTGTAGTAGCCGCGGGTTTCGGCCAGCGCCAGCGTTTCCATGATGACGCCCTGGCCCGCGAAGGCCGCGTCGCCGTGCACCAGCACGGGCAGAACCGAGGCGCCGCGCTTGTCGCCGCGACGGTCCATGCGGGCGCGCACCGAGCCCTCGACCACCGGATTCACGATTTCCAGGTGCGAGGGGTTGAAGGCCAGGCTCAGGTGCATCGGCCCGCTCGGCGTGGTCACGTCCGAGCTGAAGCCCTGGTGGTACTTCACGTCACCGCTGGGCAGGTCTTCGGGGGCGGTGTGGTCGAACTCGGCGAACAGGTCCTTGGGCGCCTTGCCCAGGGTGTTGACCAACACGTTCAGGCGGCCGCGGTGGGCCATGCCGATCACGATTTCCTGCACGCCCTTGGCGCCGGAGCCGTTGACAAGTTCGTCCATGGCAACGATGAAGCTCTCGCCGCCTTCGAGCGAGAAGCGCTTCTGGCCGACGTACTTGGTGTGCAGGAAGCGCTCCAGGCCTTCGGCGGCCGTCAGGCGCTCGAGCACGTGCTTCTTCTTCTCGGCGCTGAGCTTGGGGTTAGTGCGCGCGGCTTCGAGCTTCTGCTGCCACCAGCGCTTCTGCGCCTGGTCGGTCATGTACATGTACTCGACGCCGATGGTGCCGCAGTACGTTTCGCGCAGCGCGTTCAGCAGGTCGCGCAGCGACATGGTCTCGCGGCCGAAGAAGGTATTGCTGGTGTTGAAGACCGTCTCGAGGTCGGCGTCGGCGAAGCCGTAGAAGGACGGCTCCAGCTCGGGGATGGCCGGGCGCTCGGCGCGCTGCAGCGGATCCAGGTTGGCCCAGCGGGCGCCGACGTTGCGGTAGGCGGCGATCAGCTGCTGGACGGCAGTGCGCTTGCGACCCAGTTCGGAGTCGGCGCCGCTGGCTTCGACCACGCGGGTACCGCCCTGCTTGGCGCGCTCGGCGAAGGCGTTGATGACGGGCTGATGCGGAACATCGCGGGAATCGCTTCCGTCCGACGCGGGCACGTGCTGGAGTGCGTCAAAGTACGAGCGCCAGTTGTCCGGCACGCTGCCGGGGTTGGCGAGATAGTTCTCGTACATCTCTTCGACATAGGGCGCATTGCCGCCGAAGAGGTAACTGTTGCCTTGATAGGCGTTATAGATGGACGCGGGGGAATCGCTCATGTTCCGCTGACCTCCGCTTCCCTGAGGGAAGCATTAGCTGGTTAAGAAAACCTTCCGCGACACGGCTGAACCGGATGGCGGATGCGACTGTGGCTGGGGAAGGGCCTGAGTACACCCGGGATTGTGCCACGCCGCACGCGCGCACTGCCGCGGTGATTCGGAACGCACCATTGTGCGCTTCGAATCTGACAAGAGAACACGCGCCGAAGTTCAGCCGATCAGACGCTGGATGGCCTGCAGGCTGGCGGGATCGTCGATGGTGGTCAGGTCGCCGGGATCGCGCCGCTCGCACACGGCCTGCAGCGCACGGCGCAGCAGCTTGCCACTGCGCGTCTTGGGAAGCGCGGCGACCGAATGCACGCGCGCCGGCCGCGCGAGCGCACCCAGGCTGTTGGCGACCGTCTTCATCACCTCACCTTCCAGCTTCAGGGCAGCCGCTTCATCACCGGCGCCCGTGCGCGGCACCACGAAGGCGACGGCGACCTGGCCCCTGAGCGCATCCGCCACGCCCACCACCGCCACCTCGGCCACGGCCGGATGGGCGGAAATGGCCTCTTCGATCTCGCGGGTACCCAGCCGATGGCCCGCCACGTTGATCACGTCGTCGGTGCGGCCCAGGATGTAGAAATAGCCGTCGGGATCGCGGGTGCCCCAGTCGAAGGTCGAGTAGACCTCGATGCCCGGAATGCTGCGCCAGTAGGTATTGATGAATCGCTCGTCATCACGCCAGACGGTCTGCATGAAGCCGGGTGGCGTGGGCGACTCGATGACGACCACGCCCTTCTCGCCCGGTGTCGTCAGATCTTCGCCGGTGGCTTCGTGCACCAACTTGACCTTGAAACCGTACATGGGCACGCCGGGGCTGCCGAACTTGGTGGCCTGCTTCTCCACGCCGTGCGCCACGGTCAGGATGGGCCAGCCCGACTCGGTCTGCCAGTAGTTGTCGATGATCGGCACGCCCAGGCCGTCGCTGATCCAGCGGGCGGTGGGCTCGTCCAGCGGCTCGCCCGCCAGGAACAGCGCCCGCAGGCTGGAGACGTCATGCTGGCGCAGCAGCGCGGGATCCTGCTTCTTGAGGACGCGCACGGCCGTCGGTGCCGAGAACATCACGTTGACCTTGTACTTCTCCACCAGCCGCCACCAGATCGCGCCGTCAGGCTGGCCGTCCAGCCCCTGCGTGGGCAGCCCCTCGTACACGATGGTCGCCATGCCCGCGATCAGCGGGCCATACACGATGTAGCAGTGGCCGACCACCCAGCCGATATCGCTGGTGCAGAAGTAGGTCTCACCCGGGCTGGCCTGGAAGATGTGCCGCATGCTGGCCGCCAGCGCCACCGCATAGCCACCCACGTCGCGCTGCACGCCCTTGGGCCGGCCCGTGGTACCGCTGGTGTAGAGCGTGTAGCTCACGTCGGCCGAATCCAGCCATTCGCAGGGGACCTCGGCCTGCGCATGAGCGGGCGCGAGCTCATCCATCCGGTGGTCACGGCCCGGAACGAGCGCCATGTCCGCCAGCCCGCGGTCGGCCAGGAGCACCGCGGACGGCTTGTGCGCGGCCAGCCGGATCGCTTCGTCCAGCAGCGGCTTGTACGCCAGCACCTTGCCGCCGCGCGAGCCGGCGTCGGTGCTCACGATCACCTCGGGTTGCGCATCGTCGATGCGGGAAGCGAGCGAGGCGCTGGCAAAACCGCCGAAGACCACGCTGTGGATGGCACCCAGCCTGGCGCAGGCCAACATGGCGAACACTGCGGGCGCGATCATGGGCATGTAGATGAGCACCCGGTCGCCCCGGCCCACGCCCAGGCTGCGCAGCATCGAGGCCATCTGCTGCACCTCGCGGTGAAGTTCGCCGTAGGTGTAGGTGCGCTCCGTGCCGGTCTCCGTCGAGACGGCGATCACCGCCGGCTGGTCCCGCCGCTGCGGCAGGTGTCGGTCGATGGCGTTGTGGCACAGGTTGGTGGCGCCACCACCGAACCAGCTGGTGAACGGCAGCCGGCTGCGGTCGAGGATGGTGGTCGGTGGCTGGTGCCAGTCGATCAGCCGTGCCTGCTCGGCCCAGAAGGCCTCGGGTTCATCGATGGAACGGCGATAGAACGCCTGATAGCTGCTCATGGCCTGGTTGTCTCCTGGTCGCTGGCGTCGAAGGTGCGCCTTGGGGACGGCCGGCCGGAACGGGCGGCGGCCGTAAGCGTGATTATTGGAGACGGCCTTTCGGCAGACTGACAGGGGCGGAACCCGCCCGCTCAACACAGAAGCGAACGCCAGCTTGGCCGGCAGGCCCGTCAGCGGATCAGCGCCTGCAGTTCCTTGAAGGCCGGATGCTCCGCGCTGCGCAGCCATTCGAAACCCACCATCTCGGTGGTCACCAGCTCGGCACCCGCGCCCGCCAGGCGGTCGAAGGCCGCATCTCGGTTGCGCTCGGTGCGCGAGCCGCAGGCGTCGGTCACTACCCAGACCTCGAACTCGTCCTCCAGCAGCTCCAGCGCCGTCTGCAGTACGCAGACATGGGCCTCGCAGCCGGCGATCACGATGCTGCCACGCTCGGGCGCCGCGGCTTGCGGCTTCTGCAGATGGCGCGGCAGGCTGCGCGCATTGCCTTGCGCGGGGCGTGCCGGCGGACGCAGCCATTCGCCCAGCCCCTCTGCCACGGCGCTGAACTGCATCTTCGCCATCACCCGGCGGCATGGGTCGCGCAGCTCGGCCGGCATCTGGCCGAGGCGGGAGGGGTTCTGCTCGGTGCCGAACACCGGGACGTCGGCCAGCCCGGCCATCTGTGCGAGACGGCGCGCATTGGCCATCACGGCCTCGCCCTCGTAGATGGCGGGCATCAGCCGAGGCTGGTAGTCGATGAGCACGAGTTGGGATTGTTCGGCGTCGAGGAGCATAGGGCGAGAAGGAGAAGAGGCAGGACGGAAAAGCGGGAGATGGCCACAATGAGCCGCATGCCGGCGATTGTCCCTCCCCCTGCCCGATCCGTTGCGCCCCATCCGCCTGCGCTGGCCGCCGCAGGGTTAGAACACCTGGCGGTGGGGACAGCGCCATGAGGGTGCCCCTGCGTCGCCGGGGCGTTCTCGCCTGGGCTGCCTCCGCCATCGCGGCGACCGGCTTGCCGGGATGCGGTTGGCTGCCACGGACGCCCGTCGTGCCGATGCCTGCGCTGCCCGATGCGGGCGCCTGCGGCCCCGCTGACACGCTGATCGTGCTGCTCCCCGGTCGCGGGATGCTGCTGGACGAAATGTCGAGCGAAGGCTTCATCGACACGTTCCGCGTGGCCGGCCTGCGGGCCGACCTGGTCCGCGCGGACGCCCACATGGGCTACTACAAGGACCGCAGCGTGGTCGACCGCCTGCACGCCGACGTGATCGGCCCGGCGCGTTCGCAGGGCTACCGCCACATCTGGCTGGCCGGCATCTCGCTCGGCGGCCTGGGCGCACTGCTCTACGCCGATGAGCACCCTGAAGAAATCGACGGTCTGCTGCTGATCGCTCCCTATCTGGGCGAGCCGCAAACCGCCGCCGACGTGGCGGCCCAGGGCGGCCCTGAACGCTGGCGCCCGCCGGCACAGACCAACGATGCCATCGGTGTGCGGGCATGGACCTGCCTTCAGCGCTATGTCGGGCCCCGTGCGGCCCATACCCCGCTCTATCTGGCTTTTGGCGTGGACGACCGCCTCGCGCCCACGCACCGGGTGCTGGCTCCGGCCTTGCCGCCGCAGCGCGTGCTGACGGCGCCGGGTGGGCACGATTGGCCGGCCTGGCGCCCGCTATGGCAGCGGTTGCTGGCCCAGGCCCCGCTGCCGCGCTGCAGTGACCCCCGTCCCTGAGAAGGCCGCACCCGCCTGAGCCGGCGCCGGCGGGCCTCGACGGCGCTGTGGGGGTCGACGATCAGGGTTGCAGCCGGATCAACTTGCCATCGTCCTCGTCCGTCAGCACGTAGATCAGCCCGTCCGGCCCCTGCCGCACGTCGCGGATGCGTTCGCGCGCCGACGCCAGCAGCTTCTGCTCGGCCACCACCTTGCCGTCCCGCACCTCGATGCGGTCCAAATAGCCGAACTTGAGCGACCCCACCAACAGGCTGCCCTTCCATGCCGCGCC
>NZ_CAJYES010000094.1 GCF_913773995.1 uncultured Pseudacidovorax sp. | reverse complement strand
GAGGCGGATGCGGACGAGCAGGCGCAGGCGGACGCGCCTGCGCTGGACGATGCGTTGCGTGCGGCGATGGCCTCCGGCGCACTGCCGCTCGATTCGCCGGCGCTGCTCGCGCACCTGCGGGATGGACTGCGGGGCGCGCTCGCGATCCACAACCCCCGTTGGGTGCAGCCGGACGGCCACAGCGACGGCTGAGCACCGGACCATCCCGCGCCGGCCAGCCACGCCAAGCCGCCTCCGCGTTATTCCCGAGCACGCACAGGCGGTGGGCTGATAACGTATATGGTTCAACCAATACAAGAGGCAAACCATGGAACTCTCCCGGCGACAGGTGCTGGCGGCCGGCCTGGCCACCCTGGGCGGCGCCGCCACCCCGGCGGCCCGCGCCCAGGGCTATCCCAACAACGTGATCCGCTTCATCATTCCGACGCCGCCGGGTGGCGGCCACGACATCATGATGCGGCTGGTGGGCCAGAAGCTCACCGAGCGGCTCGGTCAGCCGGTGATCGTGGAGTCCAAGCCGGGCGCCACCGGCGCCATCGCGGCGCAGACCGTGGCGCGCGCCGCGCCCGACGGCTACACGCTGCTGCTGGCCTACAGCGCCTTCCTGACCAACCTGCTGCTGCTGCCCAAGCCGGGCTACCGGCAGGAGGACTTCAGCACCGTGGGCATGCTTGCGCTCACGCCCATCGCGCTGGGCATCAGCGAGAACCTGGCGGCCTCCACCCTGCGGCAGTACGTGGCGCTGGCCAAGACCCGGCCGGGGCAGATCGCCTATGGCTCCTACGGCCAGGGCTCGGGCGGCCACTTCGTCGGCGAGCTGTTCAACATGGCCGCCGGCATCGAGACCATCCATGTGCCCTACAAGGGCGAGGCGCCCGCGCTGCAGGACGTGATCGGCGGCCAGGTGCAGGCCGTGTGCGCGTCCATCGGCGGCACCAAGCGCTACCCGGGCCGCATCCGCACGCTGGCCGTGGCCTCGGCCGAGCGCTCGCCCAGCTATCCCGACGTGCCCACCTTCGCCGAGCTCGGCTATCCCGGCGTGGACATGCCGGGCTGGGCCGCCCTGATGGCGCCCGCCGGCACGCCCAAGACCGTGGTGGACCTGCTCACGAAGGAGGTCAACGAGATCGTGCTGCTGCCCGACGTGAAGGCCAAGATCGCGGAGTTGGGCTTCGACACGGTCGGCTGGGCGCCGGACCGCACGCAGGCCTTCTTCAAGGAGCAACTGGCGAGCTCGGAGAAGCTGGTGCGCTCGGGGCGCGTCAAGTTATGAAGTGAGGCCCCATGCCGCTTGCACTGCAGGCTGCTGCCGGGGGCGGCTGTTCTCAGGGCGGTCTTTTCGCTCCAGGCTGCGCAGGCAGGCTGGGGCCGCTGCCCTTGGTTTCTCTCTGGCGCCTTGGGTTTGGAGGGGAGGGCACCCAGAGGCCTGCCCTTCGACAAGCCTCAGGACACGACAGAGTCAATTCCTCGGGTGCCCTTGCATGGCCTGCTCAGCGGCCCGTCGATGCGTGTCGCAGTTGCTCTCAGCGGCCGGCCTGGTCGGCGATATGGTTGGCCGTGAGATAGGCGAAGGCCATGTTGGGCCCGTGCGTGATGCCGGCCGCCGGATAGTTGCCGCCCATCACGCTGGCGCGGTCGTTGCCGGCGGCATAGAGCCCGGGGATCGCGCTGCCGTCGGGGCGCAGCACTTCGCCGGTGACGGCCGTGCTCAGGCCGTCGAAGGTGCCCAGGTCGCCCATCAGCAGCTTGATGGCATAGAAGGGCCCCTGGGCCAGCGGCGCCACGCAGGGATTGGGCCCATGGTCGGGGTCGGCCAGGTAGCGGTTGAAGCTGTTGCCGCCGCGATGGAAGGCCGGGTCTTCGCCGCGGGCGGCGTGCTGGTTGTAGTCGGCCACGGTGCGGACCAGGCCTTCGGCGTCGATGCCGGCATGGCGGGCCAGTTCCTCCAGGGTGCGGCCACGCAGCAGATAGCCATTGCGCAGCAGCGCGCCATGCGGGATCGGCGCCGGTTTGACATAGCCCAGGCCGTACTTGGTCAGCGCGATCTGGTCGCAGACCAGCCACATCGCCGTCTCGGGCAAGCCCTCGCAAGCCCGGTGCAGCGCGGCGCCGACGTCGTGATACGAGTTGGATTCGTTGGTGAAGCGCCGGCCATTGGCCAGCACCCCGATCACGCCGGGCTTGTAGCGGTCCAGCAGATGCGGAAACACGCCGGTCTGGCCGCCGCCGAAGTCCACATGGGTGACGGGCATCCAGGCAGCGGGCTCCTTGAAGCGGATCTGCACCACCCCGCCGGCGTCTTCGGCCATGGCGCAGCCGTCGCCCGTGTTGCTCTTCGGCGTGGGCGAGAGGTGCTGGTGGCCGCGCCGCAGGTGCGGATAGGCCTGTGCGATGCGGCGGGTGTCGTGCGGAAAGCCGCCGCAGGCGAGGATCACGCCATGCCGTGCGCGCAGCGTGCGCTCGGCCTCATCCGGCCCGGCCACCACGCCGGCGACGCGGCCGCCTTCCACCAGCAGCCGTCGCGCCGGCGTGTCGGTCAGGATGGGAATGCCCAGGTCCAGCGCCGACTGGGCCAGCCGTGCCGCCAGCGCATTGCCGCTGGTGACCTGCACGGCGCGGCGGTAGAGCAGCAGCTCCTTGAGGTGGTTGGCCAGGCGCCGCGCCACGTAGAGGAAGGAGGTGAGCGACTTCGTGGCACGGAAGAAGTGCTTCAGGTCCGCGTTGGATGAGTTGAACATCATCCCCATGAAGGTGATGCTGCGCAGCGGCGGCTTGAGCCGGGCCATGTCCTTGCCCAGGCCGCGGATGTCGTAGGGCTTGGCCAGGATCGAGCGGCCGACGTCGGCGCCGCCCGGGGCGGTGGGGTGATAGTCGGGGTAGAGGGTGGGCACGAACTGCATGGCCGTCTCGCGCTCCAGGAAGTCCACCATGCGCGGGCCGTTCTCGATGAAGGCGTCGACGGCGGCCGCATCGTAGAACGGGCCGGTCTCGGCCTGCATGAAGGCGCGCACCTGCTCGGCCGTGTCGGCCGGGTTCTGCTGCCGGCCGTGGTGGGTCAGCGGAATCCACAGCACGCCGCCCGACAGCGCCGTGGTGCCGCCGAACACGGGTTCCTTCTCGATCACCACCACATCCAGCCCGCGCTTGCGGGCGGTGATCGCGGCGGTGAGTCCGGCGGCGCCGGAGCCGACGACCACCAGGTCGTGCGCCCCCGCTTTTTTTGCGAGGGTGTTCATTCCGCCTTGATGTTGAACTGGGTGACGATCTCGCGCAGCTGCTCGGACTCGGTCTTCATCATCTGGGCGAACTCGGCCGGGCTGCTGGTGCGGGCCACGGCACCGGTGGCCAGCAGCCGGGTCTTGAGCCCGTCGTCGGCCATGACCTTGCGGAAGGCGGCATTGAGCCGGTCCACCACCGCGTCGGGCGTGCCGCCCGGTGCCATGACGCCGAACCAGGCCTGGGCCTCGTAGCCGGGCACGGCGCGGTTCAGGGGTGGGGTGCCCGGCACCACGCTGGAGGGTTCCTTGGTGCCGACACCGAGCAGCTTCAGGTTGCCCTGCTGCACCTGGCCCAGCATGGCGGAGGAGGGCGTGGTCACCAGCATCTGCACCTCACCCGTGCGCGCCGCCATGGTGGACGCCGCCTCGCCCTTGTAGGGGATGTGCTCGGCCTTGATGCCCGACAGCTGGATGAGCCGGGCGGTGGAAAGGTGGCCGTAGGAGGCCGTGCCGGCCGATGCGTACATGACGCCCTTGGGCTGCTTGCGCGCCCATTCGAAGAAGGACTTGGCATCGTCCGCGGGCACCGCCTTGTTGACCACCAGCACCATGGGCACCACCGAGGTCAGCGTCACCGGCCGCAGGTCCTTGAAGGCGTCGTAGCCGGCCTTGTCGTTCAGCAGCGGCGTGGTCAGCACGCCGTTGTTGGGATAGAGCAGGGTGTAGCCGTCGGGCTTGGCACGGGCGACCAACTGCGCGGCGATGGCGCCCGAGGCGCCGGGGCGGTTGTCCACCACGATGGGCTGGCCCAGCTCCTTGCCCAGCGCGTCCTGGAACATGCGCACCTGGCCGTCGCTGGTGCCGCCGGCCGCATAGGGCACGACGATGGTGATGGGTCGGCTCGGATAGGCCTCCTGGGCGGCGGCAAGGGCCGGCGCCGTGGCGGCGAGGGCGAGGCAGAGGATTCGGGCGGCGGTGGGGCGGTGCATGGAAGGTCTTCCTTGTGTCGGCGCTTCAGCGAGATTCAATGGTTGGGCCAATGAGATTGTGGCCCGTCGCCGCCGGAAGTCCAAGTTAGGGGTTGACCCGAGGACGCTCCCGACCGCAGCCCGTGCCCGGACGCGCGTTGGTCAGGCGGCCGCAGGCCGGCAGCGGTACATGTTGCCGATCACCATGGTGTGCACCGTCTCGCCGCGCTGGTTCTTGACGATGCGTTCGCAGGTCACGATGCCCTTCGTGCCGCTGCTGGTGAGCTTCTTCTCCACCGGCGTGATCAACGCGTGGATGGTGTCGCCGGCCTTAACCGGCAGATGCATGCGCCACTGGTCCAGGCCGGTCATGGCGATGATGGTGCCGTCGTTGATGCCGGTGAGGCACTGCAGTCCGCCCACGATGGCCAGCACCAGCGGGCCATGCGCGATGGGCTCGCCATAGGACTGGGTCTTGCAGAACTCGTGGTCGACATGCGGCGCGTTGTGGTCGCCCGACAGGCAGGCGAAGTTGACGATGTCGGTCAGCGTGACCGTGCGCCGCGAGGTGACGATGGTCTGGCCGATCTCGAAATCCTCGAAATACATCCCGCGCGGGGGGCGCTCGTAGGTGTAGGACATGGTGGTGCCCGCACGGCTGCAAGCCATGCCTTTGTCAATGGTAGAGCCATTCTATGTCCGGGACAAACGCGTGCGCAACGCGACCGCGTCGGGCATGCGGTCGCGCATCGGCCGTCGCCGAGCGGCGAGGCGCGGGAAGCAGGAGATGGGAAGCGGGCGCGGTGGCCGCGGCGCTCAGCGCTTCTTCGCCGGCGCGCGGCTGCGGGGCGTGGGCGCAGCCGCGACCTCGTCCGTCGCCAGATGCGAGAGGTAGCCCTTCTGCAGTCGTTTGAGGCTGGCCTCCATCTCGCCGACGGCGGCGTCGACGTCGCGCGCCTCCATGTGCTTGAGGAAGCGCTTGCGCGAAGGCAGCACGAAGGCGTTCTCGTACTCGCCCAGGGTCTGGATGAAGCGGCTGAGCACGGCGATCAGGCTGTCCATCATCAGCACCATGAGCGGGTTGCCCGTCATGCGCGCCAGGATGCGGTGGAAGTCCAGGTGCATCTCGGCGCGGCGCTGGAAGTCCCCATCCTTCGTGGCCTGCGCCGCGGCCTCGACGTTGCTGCGCAGCGCCTCCAGGTCCGCGGGTGTGGCGCGGCTGCAGGCCTCGCGCACGATCACCGATTCGAGCCAGATGCGCGCCTCGGTCAGGTGCGCCGGCGTGATGGTGCCGATGTGGTACAGGTCCATCAGGCTGGTGGTGATCGCCAGGCCCGAGCCTTCGCTGATGAAGGCACCGCCGCTGGCGCCCTTCTGCAGCCGCACGAGGCCGGCATGCTCGAGCGAGCGCAGGGCCTCGCGCAAGGTGTTGCGCGACACGCCGAACTGCACCGCCAGCGCCCGCTCGGCGGGCAGGCGGCTGCCCACCTTCAGCCGGCCCTCGGCCAGCTCGGTGCGGATCTGGTCGGCGATCTCCTCGAAGGCGCGGGCCGAGCGCACGGCCTGGAAGCGCACGGCCGGCGCCGCGAGGTCGGGCTGCGTCGTGGCGGAGGGAGCGGAGGGAGAGGAGGTCTTGGTTGCCATGGGTCTGGAGCTGCGGCCTCAGGCGGCCCGGCGGGCCGCGTTGCGCTTGGTCGCCGCCTTCTTGCTTTCGCTTTCGAGGTAATCGTTGATGAGCTTGAGGTGCGTCGTCATGGCCGCCGCCGCCGCCGCCGCATCGCGGGCGCGCAGGTGCTCGAGCACCTTGCGGCGCACCTGCATGAAGTCCTTGCGCGGCCGCGGGTCCACCTGGGCCAGCAGGCCGCGGATGATCTCCGACAGCGCATCGACCATGGCCGCGAACACCTCGTTGTGGGTGGCTTCGGCGATGAGCTGGTAGAAGCGGATCACCGAGTGGGTGTTGCGCGAGCCGTGGCCCTGCCGGAACAGGTCGGTGTGGTAGTCGATGTCGGCCTCGATGGCGTCGATCTCCTCTTCGGTCGCCCGCTCGCAGGCCAGGCGGATGGCCACGGCCATCAGTTCGATGCGGGCCTCGGTGACATGGGCGATGGACGCCTGCTGCAGCGACACCATGTCGCGCACGGACTGGGTCAGGCTGGTGGGTTTGCCGTTGCGGATGAAGAAGCCGCCGTTGAGGCCGGTGACGGCCTCCACCACCCCGGCCGACTCCAGGCTGCGCAGCGCTTCGCGCACCGCGCTGCGGCTCACGTCGAACTGCTCCGCCAGGTCCTTCTCGGCGGGCAGGCGATCGCCAGGGCGCAGCTCGCCGCGCGCCAACTGCTCGCGGATCTGGCTGCTGACCGCTTCGAAGGTGCGGCGCGTGCGCACCGGCTGGAACAGGGGCGTGACGGCCGGCTCGGCGACGGCGGCTGGGGCGCGGGGGCCGGCTTTGGCGCGTGGGACTGAGGGGGAGATGCGCTTCGTCGGCATTGGATGAACCTCTTTGGGCGATCGTAATACAGCGACGACGCTCTTCTGCCCCGTGGCATGGGCACGGAGAAGCGCGCTCAGGCGGCCGGCGGAAAGCCCCGATACGGCGGTGGCCGGCGCGCCAGCATGGCCTCGATGGCCTCGCGTGGCTCGGGCGCGGCGAAGGCCGCGGCCTGGCTGCTCGCCTCCATGCTGAAAAGGGACTGCTGGTCCGCATCGAGCGACGCATTGAGCGCAGCCTTGGTCAGCGCCAGCGCCGTGGGCGCGGCCTGGGTGAGGCTGCGGGCGATGGCGGCGGCGCGGGCCTCCAGCGCCTCGCTGGCATGCACCTCCATGGCGATGCCCAGTCGCTGCGCCTCGTGCGCATCGATGTCGCGGGTGGAGAAGATCAGCTCCTTGGCCCGCTGCACGCCCACTGCGCGCGGCAGCAGGTACATCGCCCCCAGGTCGGGCACCAGCCCGAGCCGCAGATAGGCCATGCAGAAGCGCGCACGCTCGGAGGCGAGCACGATGTCGGCGGTGAGCGCCAGCGCGAAGCCCGCGCCCATGGCCGGGCCATCCACGGCCGCGATGACTGGTCGCCCCAGATTGAGCATGTCCTGGATGAAACGCAGCCCCCCGCGGATGCGTTGCTGCCAGTAGGCCGGCCCGGAATCCAGGTGCTCCTTCAGTACATGCAGGTTGCCGCCGGCACAGAAGGTGCCCGGCGTGGCGGTGAGCACCAGCACGCGGATGCCGGGGTCGTCGCGCACCTGCTCCAGCACGGCCATTAGGTCGGCGCGCAGCTGGGCGTCGAAGGGGTTGTGGATGGCCGGGCGGGACAGGCGGACCCAGCCGACCTGCTCGCGCACCTCGAACTGCAGGGTGTCCATCGGCGGTCGTCCTTCAGGCCGGTGTGAACATGGGCACCAGCGTCCCGTCCTCGGCCGGCTTGAAGCACACCTGCACGCGCTGACCGATGTGCAGCGCATCGAGGTCGCAGTCCACGATGTTGGTGAGCATGGTGATGCCCTCGTCCAGCGCCACGTAGGCGATGGCATAGGGAATGGGGCCTGCGCGGCGCGTGACGCTGACGCTGTAGATCGTGCCCCGGCCCGACAGGCTGCGCCACTCCGTGTCGCCCTGGCAGAAGGGGCAGACCGGCCGCGGATACCAGTGCGGCTTGTGGCAGCTCGTGCACTGGCGCGTCAGCAGCAGGTGGTCGGCGGTGGCGGCCCAGAAGCGCTCGGTGGCGGCATCGTGCGGCAGCGTGGTGAGGGGGCGTTCGGTGTAGGGCGTCGCCATGATGTCATTGCCTTTCCATGATGAGCGTGGCACTGCCGTGGCGCGAGCCGAGCAGCCCGCCGGTGCCCTGGGCCAGCGCCAGCCGGCAGTCGGGCACCTGCACCTTCGGATGCGCCTCGCCGCGCAACTGGCGCACGGCCTCGATCACCTTGGTGATGCCGCCGCGGTTGGCCGGATGGTTGTTGCACAGGCCGCCGCCGTCGGTGTTGAAGGGCAGCTTGCCGACGCCGGAGATGAGGTTGCCGTCGGCCACGAAGCGGCCGCCTTGTCCCTTGGCACAGAAGCCCAGGTCCTCCAGCTGCATCAGCACGGTGATGGTGAAGCTGTCGTAGATCGAGGCGTACTGGATGTCGGCCGGCTTCACGCCAGCTTCGGCGAAGGCGGCCGGGCCGGACACCGCGGCGCCCGACCAGGTGAGGTCCACCGCGCCGCCGAGCTGGCCCTTGATCGTCTCGCCGGCGCCCAGCACCCGCACCACCGGCCGCTTCAGCTGCCGGGCGATCTCGGGCCGGACCACCACCAGCGCGCCGCCGCCGTCGCTCACCACGCAGCAGTCGAGCTTGTGCAGCGGGTCGGAGATCAGCGGCGAGGCCAGCACCTCCTCGACGGTGACCACGTCCCGCAGCATCGCGTGCGGGTTGTGCTGGGCATGCTGGGAGGCGGCCACCTTGATCCAGGCCAGCTGTTCGCTGGTGGTGCCGTACTCGTGCATGTGGCGCGCGGCGGCCAGGGCGTACATGTTGACGGTGACCGGCGAATACGGCATCTCCCACGCCGCGTCGGGCGTGGCCGCCGTCACCAGGCGCGCGCCGACTCCCACGCCGCTGC
>NZ_CAJYES010000093.1 GCF_913773995.1 uncultured Pseudacidovorax sp. | reverse complement strand
GGAACCGCCGCTCGATTGCCCTGAATCTTCGACACGACGCAGCGCTGCCTCGCGCCCTGCCTCGTGTCGAAGATTCAGGGCAATCGAGCGGCGGTTCCTGTTGAGAATACTGAATCCTGATTCAGCGGAAGAAACGTCGGCCACACCCGATTCCGGGCGCGTGATCTGGACGACGTCGGCGCCCAGGTCGCCAAGCAGCATTCCACAGAATGGCGCAGGGCCCTTGCCGTCGAACTCGACGATTCTGTAGCCGGCCAGCGGTCCAGTGTTGTCCATGGCCTGCATTAGAAGCTGGCAATATCTAAAAGTAAATCACGGTTCAGTTATGGAAAACCCTGCGACACTTGATGGAGGAGCCGTCCCGCACACGCATAATCATGCTGAACCGCACTTCATTTCATGATGGACACCGAATCGACCGCCACCGTACGCAAACGCGCCACGCACAAGGGCGATGCCACACGCGAGGCCGTCAAGCTGGCAGCAAAGCGGGCGATCGCCATCGACGGCTTCTCTGCCGTGAAAGTCGCCGACATCATGGGTCAGGCAGGAAAGTCGGCCGGCGCGTTCTACCTGTACTTCAAGAGCAAGGAAGCGCTGCTGCACGAACTGCTCGAAGAGTTCCGGGTGCGTCTGAAGGACGAGGTGAACCGCCCCAGCGAAACGGAGGATCCGCTCAAGAATCTGGCGGACCGGCTGGAGGCCTTCTGGAAGATCTATCGCGAGGACTGGCCCATCGCCACCGCGGCCTTCCAGATGGCCATGGTGGACCAGCAGTTCGCGCGCGCATGGCGGCATGTGCGCCAACAGGGCATCCGCGGCCTGTCCACCATGATCCAGAAGGCGCAGCAGCAGGGCTTCAGCCCCGGCGTGGATACCGAACTGGCGGCCTCCGCGCTCTGTTCGATGCTGGAATACACCTGCTACAACTGGACGGCCAAAGGGGGGGACTTTCCGGACCGTTTCATCGATGACACGACGGCCTTGAATGTGCTGACGCAGTTGTTCGTGCACGCCGTGGGATGGCAGCCCCTCAGCCAGGCGTCGTACGAAGCCGCGCAGGCGTTGATCGCCACGCGCCGATCATCGAACGGCGCGCGCTGATCACCCCCCGTTCAGGCCCGGGCCGGCTTCGCGGCGCAAGTGGCGCTCGTCGCCCATGACCAGGTCGGCGTGGCCCAGGCGTGCGGCATCGGTCCCTTCCTGGTCAAAGCCGAACAGCTCGGATGGACGAAGCGCGAACTGCACGCCTTCACCGCCTCGTAGTCCAGGCCAAGCTGCGCCATCGCTTTGGGCCGCGCGTTGATGATGAGCCTTTCAGGTCAGCGGCGCCAGGGGCATCGTGACCCGGCGCAAACAGGGGGACACGGGCAATGGGATGTTCTTCGTTCCGGTAGAGGATGCGACAGGCGCGTTCCGGTTGATCTGCCTAAAGCGTCGCGGCGAGCGGACAGCGCAAGCTGTTGCCACGCTCAAGGCTGCTGGAAGTGCGGGAGGAGTACCAGCCGAAGTCTTGTGGGCACGAGCAGGCCGTACCAGGCAACGAAATCGACGTCCTTCATGAAATCCATGGCTTCGCCGATGGTGGGCGCCCATGCCGGCAGCGGCGACCGCTGCGGCTGCGTCATGGCCAGCGCCTGGATCTTGCCCGCGGTGTTGGGCGGCGACGGTGGGGGCGCGCAGACGTTCATGCGCGCCTGCCGGCAGCGCGCTTCATGCAGTCGGCGCCGCGTGAACGGGCGCGCGGTCGCCTGGGCACCCGTGGTCGTGCGCAACGACGAGATGGTGTGGTCCGGCAAGTTCGTCCCCTGCGCCCAACGCCATGAACCGCGCACCGATGGCCCTCGCGACGTCATCGTCGTGCGTCACCAGCAGCAGCGCGGCGCCACTGTCATCCACCGCGTCCAGCAGCACGCACATCGCCTCCTGCTGTGTGATCGGATCGAGCCGCGAGGTGGGTTCGTCGGCAAAGAGCATGGCCGGCCGCGCCGCGAGCGCGCGGGCCAGGGCGATGCGTTGCAACTCGCCGCCGGAGACGGTCGCCGGCCGCCGCGCCAGCAGGTCCGGGGCGACACCCAGGCGCTCCAGCTGGCGCAGCATGGCGGACCAATCCTGGCGGTGGCGGCGCGCCACATCGCGCAGGGACTGCTCCAGCGGCACGGTGGGGGCGAAGGCGCCGACCGGATCCTGATAGAGCTTCTGCAGCGCCGTGGGGGCAAGCCCGGCGGCGCGCACGAGTTGGCCGTCGTCGGGCGGCATCAGGCCGAGCAGCACGTTGCCGAGCGTGCTCTTGCCGGTGCCGCTCGGGCCCTGAACGACCCAGCGATCTCCGGCGTGCAGCGTCAGGTCGAGGCCCTCGAACAGGCTGCGCCCGCCCAGTCGTTTGCACAGGCCCCGGGCCTGCAGCAACGATGGGCCAGGCACAGGCGCCGCGCGCCGCGGCCAACGTGCCGGGTCTGCGTCGATGAGCCGGCGCGTGAAGGGATGGGTGGGCGCGGCCAGCAGGGCGTGCGTGTCGCCCTGCTCCACCACCTCGCCGGCGCGCAGCACCATCGTGCGACCGCCCAGGGCGCTGGCCACGTGAAGGTCATGGGTCACCACGACCACGCAGCCGCCCCGGCGTTGTACCGCCTGCAGCAGTTCGATGGTGTGGCGGCGCCAGTGCGCATCCAGGCCCTTGGTGGGCTCGTCGGCCAGCAGCACCTGCGCGCCTCCGGCCTGCGCGATGGTGGCGGCAGCGCGCTGGGCCATGCCGCCGGAGAGCTGCCAGGGGTAGAGATGCTGCGCATGGCCGAGGCCACTGGCATCCAGCTGGCGGCCTGCGTCCTGCCGGGCGGCCCACGGATCGGTGCGGCGCACGAGTTCGTGCGTCTCGGCCAGCTGAGGCAGCACGCGCATCAGCGGGTCGAGCGCCTGCGCAGGCTCCTGCGGCAGCAGTCCGATCGACCGGCCCCAGTGCGGGCGACGGGCGGCGCCGTCCTCGGCGCGTGTGGTCCGGCCGGCCAGCGTGATGCTTCCGCTGGCGCACAGGGCGGCCGGAAGATTGCCCATCACGGCCTGCGCCAGCAGCGACTTGCCGGCGCCGCTTTCGCCCAGCAGCGTCAGTGCCTCGCCGGGCCGCAGGCAGAAGTCGACGTCGCGCAGCAGCATCTGCGGGCCCGCGCGGACGCACAGGTCCCGGACGTCGAGCAGAGGCGTATCGCCGGCAGCGGTGGCATGCCCTGCCGGGTGCAGTGCGGGAGCGGTGGTGGCGTGAGCGCTCATTCGGGCATCTCCTCGCCGACGAACAGCATCATGCCGAGCACCAGCAGCATCAACAGCGCCACGGGCGCGGCGATGAGCCACGACGCCTCCGCGTAGAAGGGAAGGAATTCCGTCATCATCGATCCGAGTTCGGGCGTGGGCGGTTGGACGCCCACGCCGATGAAGCCGAGCGCAGCCAGCGCCAGCACGGCCTGGGCGGCGCTGAAGGGCAGCAGCGTGCCCAGCAGCGGCGCCAGCGCCGGCAGCAGGTGGCGCCGCAGCAGGTAGGCCGGGCCGAAGCCCAGCAGGCGAGAGGCCTGCACGGCATCGCCCGCGAGCACCGGCCGCGCGGCCGCGCGGCTGACGCGGAAGTACTCCACCCACAGCGACAGCGACAGCCCCAGGTACAGCGCGCCGAGGCTGCCCGGTGACAGGGCCGCCAGCAGCAGCACCAGGAGCAGGCCGGGCAGCGACAGCACCGCGTCGGCCAGCAGCACCAGCGTGCGCTCGACAGCCCCGCCGCGCCAGGCGGCGATCAGCCCGAGCAGCACGCCCGGCACGGCGGCACTCAGCGCCGCCAACAGGGCCAGGCCCAGCGACAGCTGCGCCGCGTGGGCCAGTCGGGCGAGCACGTCGCGCCCGAGCAGGTCGGTGCCCAGCCAGTGGTTCGGATTCGGAGGCTGCAGGCTGTGCGCCAGGGACTGCACGGCCGGATCGGTGCCGATGAGCCACGGGCCCAGCAGCGAGAACGTGGACACCAGCAGCAGCAGACCCAGGCCCACCGCACGTCGCAGCGGCCATCGCCGTGGCGGCAGTGCCAGCGAGAGGTGCGCGCTCATGCTGCGCCCGCTTCCATGCGCCGCCGCGGATCGAGCAGCAGACAGGCCGCATCCACCAACAGGTTGAACACGACGAAAAGCAGGCCCATGCACAGCGCCGTGCCCTGGATCATCGGGATGTCGCGGCCGAACACCGCATGCACCAGGGCGTGGCCGATGCCCGGCCAGGCGAACAGCGTCTCCACGACCACGGCGCCTTCCACCAGCAGCACAGCCTGCACACCCAGGTAGGCCACCACCGGCAGCGCCGCTGGCCGAAGCCCGTGGCGCAGCAGCGCCTGGCCGTCGCCAAGGCCCTTGGTGCGGGCGAACTCGAAGGCCGGCGAGGCCACCGCGGCGCGCACGGCCCCACGGGCGACGCGGGCCAGCCCGGCGGCCAGGCCCAGCGCCAGCGTGAGTGCCGGCAGCAGCACGCTGCCGCTGTGGTCGTCGCCGGCCACCGGCAGCATGCCCATCTGCACGGCCACGGCCAGCATCAGCAGCACCGACAACAGGAAGGGCGGCGTGGCCCGCAGCACCACGGCCAGCACCAGTGTCAGGCGGTCCAGCCAGCCACCGGCGCGCAGCCCGGCCCCCACGCCCAGCGGCAGGCCCAGCGCCGCCGCGATGACCAGCGTGGTCACGGCCAGGTCCAGGGTGGCGCCCAGCTGGTGCGCCACCTCGCGCCAGATCGACTGGCCGGTCACCAGCGACGTGCCCAGGTCCAGCCGCAGCAGGTCGCCCCACCAGTGCAGCAGCGCCAGCCAGGCGGGTTGGTCCAGGCCCAGTTCCGCGCGGACCGCATCGGCCGCGTCGTTGCCGACCAGGTCGTAGCCGTAACGGCCGGCCGCGATGCGCGTGGCCAGGTCGCCGGGCAGCCAGCGGGTCATGAAGAAGCAGGCGGTGCCCACGAGCAGTGCCAGCATCAGCACCTGCAGCGCGCGACGCCGCAGCACGCGGCGCCAGGCGGTGCCTGTGGACGGATGCGGGCTCGCCAGGCGACTTGCAGCCTTGCCGTCGGCCGCCGCGTCTTTGACAGGGGTCGGACGTGCGCTCACGATTGCCACCCCATGTCCAGCAGGCGATACGAGCGCTCGAGCGGGTCGAGGCTCACGCCCGTCACGCGGCGACTCACTGCCACCTGCTGGCGCTGCCACACCACCGGGACCACCGGCAGTTGCGCCTGCAGGATGCCGGCGACGCGGGCACGCGTGGCATCGCGCTGGGGCGAAGGCAGCGTGCCGGCGGCCAATGCATCCAGCGCAGTCAGCAGTTCGGCGTCCTGCCAGCCCATGGCGCCCCAGTCGCCTCCGCGAGGACCGAAGTCCTGCATCAGCGTGCCGGTGGGATCGGGCACGCTCGCGTAGTTGCGTGCCGCGAGCCCCAGCTGCAGGCTGCCGTCGCGGTGGCCCAGCGGGATCTCGCCGGAATTGCCGACGGACACCTGCACCGCCACGCCCAGCTGGCGCCATTGCTCCTGCAGGGCCGACGCGATGATGGGCAGCTCGGGTCGGTCAGGAAAGGTGCGCAGCGCCAGCCGCAGGGGCTCGCCGCGCGCATCGCGCAGGCCGTCGGGCGCGCGTTGCCAGCCGGCCTCGGCCAGCAGCCGCGCCGCGCGGGCGGGGTCGTGCTGCAGCGGCGGCAGACCGGGGTCGTGCCAGCCGCCCAGCGTGGGAGCGAAGAGCTGGGTGGCTGCCAGTTCGGGATCGCGCAGCACGGCGCGCGCGATGCCCACGCGGTCGATGGCCAGGCTCAGCGCCTGACGCACGCGCAGGTCGCGCAGCGCGGGCAGGCCGGCGTTGAGCTTGATCATCACCGTGCGCGGCAGGGTGACCGAGGCCAGGCTCACCTGCCGGCGAAGCCGCAGGCGCGCGATGCTGGCCGGATCGAGGCCGAAGGCCAGGTCGGCCTGGCCGCCCTCGGCCATCAGGGCCCGCGTCTCGGAACGACCCGCCGCAAGGTAGCGCACGCGGAGGATGGCGGGGCGCCGGCCGTCGTAGCCCTCGAAGCGTTCGGCTTCCACCAGCTGCGGTGGCGCGATCGAGGCGACGCGATAGGGCCCGCTGCCCACGATGCGTCGCACGCTGTCCTGCGGGCCGAAGGACGAAGGCGCCAGGACCAGGGTGCTGCTGTGCG
>NZ_CAJYES010000092.1 GCF_913773995.1 uncultured Pseudacidovorax sp. | reverse complement strand
GCAAGGCCAGCGACATCGACATGGTCTACATCACGGGCTACGGCTTCCCGATCTTCCGCGGGGGCCCGATGCACTACGCGAGCCAGCAGGGCCTGTTCAACGTGGTGCAGGCGATGCAGCGCTTCGGCCGCAACCCCAACGATGACGCGAAGTTCTGGGAGCCGGCCGGCCTGATCCGCAAGCTGGCGGCTGAAGGCAAGGGCTTCGACCAGGCTTGACGCGTTGAGCCACTGACACGCCACCGAAGCGACTGCCGATGATCCGCCGCCTTCTGCTGATTCTGCTCGCTGCGCTGGTGCTGCTGGCCGCGGCGCTGGGCGTCAACACCTGGCGGCAGGGTTCCCGACAGGTCGCCGTGGCGCCCGCATCGAAGGCGGACGTCGACCTTGCTTCGGCGGCGCAGCGATTGGCAGGTGCGGTCCGTTTTCGCACCATCTCGGCGATGGACGGCTCGGGCGAATCCAGCGCCGAGTTCGACAAGTTCCAGGCCTACCTGGCCCAGCAGTTCCCGCGCGTGCACGGTGCGCTACGCAAGGAGGTGGTGGGCCGGCATGCGCTGCTCTTCACCTGGGAGGGCCGCGACCCCAAGGCCATGCCCGCCGCGCTGATGGCGCATCAGGACGTGGTGCCCATCGCGCCGGGTACCGAGCGGGCCTGGAGCGTGGACCCCTTCGCCGGCGAGGTGAAGGACGGCTTCATCTGGGGCCGCGGCACCATGGACGACAAGGGCAACCTGCTGGCCCAGTTGGAGGCCGTGGAGTCGCTCCTGGCGGCGGGCTTCCAGCCGCGCCAGACCCTCTATCTCGTGATGGGCGACGACGAGGAAGTCAGCGGTCTGCGGGGCGCGAAGCCTATCGCCGAGCTGCTGCAGTCGCGCGGCGTCGAACTGGAATGGGTGCTCGACGAGGGCCTGCTGGTGCTCGACGGCGTGCTGCCCGGCCTTTCGAAGCCGGCCGCGCTGGTGGGCCTGGCCGAGAAGGGCTACGGCACCTTCTTCCTCACGCTCGACACCTCGCCTGGCCATTCCTCCATGCCGCCCGCGCACAGCGCCATCGGCCGCATGAGCGCGGCGCTGGCACGACTCGAGGCCTCGCCCATGCCCGGCGGCATCCGCGGCGTGGCCGGGCAGATGTTCGGCACCCTCGCACCGGAGATGAGCCCGCTCAACCGTGTGATGCTCTCCAACCTCTGGCTGACCGAACCGCTGGTGCGCAGCCAGCTCGAAAAGAGCCCTAGCAGCAACGCCATGCTGCGCACCACCACCGCACTGACCATCGTGCGTGCCGGCAACAAGGACAACGTGCTACCCGGCCGCGCCGAGGCGGCGGTCAATTTCCGCGTGCTGCCCGGCGACACGCTGGACAGCGTGCAGGCCCATCTGAAGAAGGCGCTCGCCGACGACGACATCCAGATCAAGGCCTACCCCGGCAACGCCGAGCCGTCGCCCGTCTCGCCCACCGAGAGCACGGGCTACGCGCTCATCGAGCGCAGCATCCGCGAGCGCTTTCCCGATGCGGTTGTGGCCCCCGGCCTGATGACCGCCGCCACCGACTCGCGCCATTTCACGGGCATTTCGAAGGCGGTCTACCGCTTCTCGCCCATCCGTGTGAACAACGAGGACCTGCCTCGCTTCCACGGCACCAACGAACGCCTGAGCATCGCCGCTTACGGCGACATGATCGGCTTCTACCAGCAGCTGCTGCGCAACGCGTCGCAGCCCGCTTCCGTTTCCGCCTCCATTCAAAGGAAGACACCATGACCCGCGCCGTGATCGTTTCCACCGCCCGTACGCCGCTCGCCAAGAGCTGGAAGGGTGCCTTCAACATGACCCATGGCGCCACGCTGGGCGGCCACGCCGTGCAGCATGCGGTGCAGCGTGCCGGCATCGATGGCGCCGAGGTCGACGACGTCATCATGGGTTGCGCCACGCCCGAAGGCGCAACCGGCAGCAACATCGCGCGCCAGATCGCGCTGCGCGCCGGCCTGCCTATCACGACCTCGGGCATGACCATCAACCGCTTCTGCTCTTCGGGCCTGCAGACCATCGCCACCGCTGCCCAGCGCATCATCGCGGGCGAGGGCGAGGTGTACGTGGCTGGCGGCGTGGAGAGCATCTCCTGCGTGCAGAACGAGGCCAACAAGCACATGCTCACCGATCCCTGGCTGGTCAAGAACAAGCCCGAGATCTACTGGAACATGCTGCAGACCGCCGAGCAGGTGGCCAAGCGCTACAACATCGGTCGTGAGGCCATGGACGAGTACGGCGCGCGCAGCCAGCAGCGCGCCACCGCCGCGCTGGAAGCCGGCAAGTTCAAGGACGAGATCGCCCCCATCACCGTGCTCGCCGGCGTGGCCGATGGCCAGCTGGGTCTGATCACCAAGGAAGTCACCGTCGAGAACGACGAGGGCATCCGCCCCGGCACCACCAAGGAAGGCATCAGCGGCATCCGCCCCGCCATTCCTGGCGGCCTGATCTCGGCCGGCAATGCCAGCCAGTTCTCCGATGGCGGCGGCGCCTGCGTGGTGGTCGACGAAGCCTATGCCGAGCGCAAGGGCCTCAAGCCGCTCGGCCGCTTCCTGGGCTTCTCGGTGGCCGGCTGCGAGCCCGACGAGATGGGCATCGGCCCCGTCTTCGCCATCCCCAAGGTGCTCAAGAAGCTGGGCCTGACGGTGGGCGACATCGACCTGTGGGAGCTGAACGAGGCCTTCGCCGTGCAGGTGCTGTACTGCCGCGACAAGTTGGGCCTGCCGGACGACCGCCTGAACGTCAACGGCGGCGCCATTGCCGTGGGCCACCCCTACGGCGTGAGCGGACAGCGCCTGACTGGCCATGCGCTGATCGAAGGCAAGCGCCGCGGCGCCAAGAAGGTGGTGGTGACCATGTGCATCGGCGGCGGCATGGGTGCTGCCGGCGTGTTCGAGGTTCTCTGATCCTCGGTTGACGCGCACGCAAGGCACGGCGATGAAGGTCGATCTGCCCACGCTGCAGGGCTTCTTCGCCAGTGCGCCCTTCATGGCCGACCTGGGCGTACAGGCCACGGGCGGCGAGACGGGGCGGGTGCGCACCGCGCTCCTGCTCGCGCCGCGCCATCTGCAGCACACCGGCGTCGTGCATGCCGGTGTGATGGCCTCCATCGCCGACCACACCATGGGCGCGGCGGCGCAGACGATGGCGCCAGAGGGCTTCTGGGTCGTCACCGCCGAATTCAAGACCAGCCTGCTGCGCGGTGCGCGCGGTGTGCGCCTGGAGTGCGAGGCCTGGGTGATCCGGGCGGGCCGCCAGCTGAGCTTCACGGAGGCCGAGGTGTACGCCGTGGCGGCGGACGGCCGGCGCACGCTGGTCGTCAAGGCGGCGGGCACCATGGCGCTGATTGCGGCGCAGGACTGAGCACACGGCGCACGGGCCGGCACTGCCCAACACCGCGCCGCGCCGCGCCTCGCGGCGCGGTCTTCTTCACGACGAGACAACCATGAGCTATCGCGACACCCTGGACTTCCTGCTCTACGACTGGCTCCACGCCGAGCGCCTGAACGAGCGCGAGCGTTTTGCCGACCATTCGCGCGAGACCTTCGATGCCGTGCTGGACACCTGCGAGCGCATCGCCCGTGAGAAGTACGCGCCGGCCAATCGCACGGTGGATGTCGAGGAGCCGCGTTTCGACGGCGAGAAGGTGATCCTGCCGCGCGCCACGCACGAGGCCCATGCGGCCTTCGTCGAGAGCGGCATGATGGCCGCCGCGCAGGACTACGACATCGGCGGCATGCAGCTGCCCTATACGGTGCAGGCGGCGGCCAACTCCTTCTTCGCCATGGCCTCGGTGAGCATCGGCTCGAACATGCTGACCAGCGGCAATGCGAACCTGCTGATGGTGCACGGCACCGAGATGCAGAAGAAGGTCTTCGCGCTCAACGAGTTCTCGGGCCGTTGGGCCGGCACCATGTGCCTGTCGGAGCCACAGGCCGGCTCCTCGCTGTCGGACGTGGCCACGCGTGCGGTGCCGGATGGCGACGGTTTCGAGAACGACCCGCTCGGCCCGCGCTACCGGCTCAAGGGCAACAAGATGTGGATCTCGGCCGGCGACCATGAGCTGACCGAGAACATCGTCCACATCGTGCTGGCCAAGATCCCGGATGCGGACGGCAAGCTGATCCCGGGCGTCAAGGGCATCTCGCTGTTCATCGTGCCCAAGAAGATGGTGGACACCGAAGGCCGACTCACCGGCGAGCGCAACGACGTGGCGCTGGCGGGCCTCAACCACAAGCTGGGCTGGCGCGGCACCACCAACACGCTGCTGAACTTCGGTGAGGGCAAGTACCCGGTCGGCGGCAAGGCCGGCGCGGTGGGCTACCTGGTCGGCAAGCCGGGACAGGGACTGGCCTGCATGTTCCACATGATGAACGAGGCCCGCATCGGCGTCGGCACCGCCGCCGTCATGCTGGGCATGGCGGGCTACCACGCCTCGCTGGACTATGCGAAGAACCGGCCGCAGGGCCGGCCCGTCGGCCCCGCCGGCAAGGACGCCACCCGGCCGCAGGTGCGCATCATCGAACACGCCGACGTGCGCCGCATGCTGCTGGCGCAGAAGGCGTACTGCGAAGGCGCGCTGGCGCTGCAGCTGTACTGCGCCCGCCTGGTCGACGAGCAGAAAACCGGCACGCCCGAAGCGGCCGACGACGCGCGCCTGCTGCTGGAGGTGCTGACGCCCATCGCCAAGAGCTGGCCCAGCGAATGGTGCCTGGAGGCCAATTCGCTGGCCATCCAGATCCACGGCGGCTACGGCTACACGCGCGACTTCCCGGTGGAGCAGTACTGGCGCGACAACCGCCTGAACATGATCCACGAGGGCACCCACGGCATCCAGGCCGCCGACCTGCTTGGCCGCAAGGTACTGATGGAAGGCGGCAAGGGCCTTCAACTGCTGGGCGCCCGAGTGCAGGAGACCATCGCCCGCGCCGCGGCCCGGCCGGAGCTCGCCGGCTTTGCCGATGCGCTGGGCCAGGCCTTCGGCCGCGTCACTGCCGCCATCCAGGCCGCCTGGTCCACCGGCAACCCGGCCGAGGCGCTGGTCAATGCGGTGCCCTACATGCAGGCCTTCGGCCACATGGTCCTGGCGTGGATGTGGCTGGACGTCGCCGACAAGGCCATCGAGAAGGACAATGGATCGACCTCGGTGTCGACCACCGGCCGCTTCGGCGCCGCCACCTACTTCTATCGCTACGAACTGCCCAAGATCGGCGCCTGGCTCAACGTGGTCGAGAGCCGCGAGCCGGTCTGCGCAGACCTTCCCGAAGACGCCTTCTGATGACCTCCCAAGCACCCGTCCGACCGCCCAAACAACGCCACTGGACCGAGAAGCTGAGCTGGATCCTGATCTATGCCGGCCTGTTCACCGTGGTGCTGGGCATCGCCACCGCCCGCCAGGACGAGCCGCTCGGCTGGTCCATCGGCGTGCCGGGTGGCGTGGCCGTGCTGGCCGGCGTGGTGCTGATCTACATCCGTTCCCGCATCAAACCCTGAATCGGTCCTTGCAATGACGCCGAGTTGACCCAAGACCGTTCGGGCTGAGCCTGTCGAAGCCCGGCGCCCAAGTGCCGAAGCCCTTCGACAGGCTCAGGGCGAACGGGTTTGCTGACTGGCATCGCGCCGAACCCTTCCTTTCCACACTTCCGGAGACACACGCCATGAGCGCACGCACCGTCCAGCAACTGTTCGACCTGAAGGGCAAGGTCGCCCTGATCACCGGCGGCTCCCGCGGCCTGGGGCTGCAGATGGCCCATGCGCTGGGCGAAGCGGGCGCCAGGGTCATGCTCAGCTCGCGCAAGGCCGACGATCTGGAGCAGGCCGCGGCCGAGCTGCAGGCGGCCGGCATCGATGCACGCTGGATCGCCGCCGACTGCAGCAAGGAAGAGGACACGCGCCGCCTGGCCGACGAGACACTGGAGCGCATGGGCGCCGTGGACATCCTGGTGAACAACGCGGGCGCCAGCTGGGGCGCCGCGGCCGAGGAGCATCCGGTCTCGGCCTGGGACAAGGTGATGAACCTCAACGTGCGGGGCTACTTCATCCTGAGCCAGCAGATTGCCAACGGCTACATGATCCCGAAGAAGACGGGGCGCATCATCAACATCGCCTCGATCGCGGGCCTCAACGGCAACCCGATCGGCATGAAGACCCTGGCCTACAACACCTCCAAGACGGCGGTGATCGGCTTCACCCGCACGCTGGCTGCGGAGTGGGGTCGCCATGGCATCAACGTCAACGCCATCTGTCCGGGCTTCTTCCGCACCAAGATGGCCTCGGGCCTGATCGACCAGCTGGGCGAGGACAACATGAAGGCCGCCGCGCCGCTCAACCGCCTGGGCGATGATGAAGACCTCAAGGGCATCACGCTGCTGTACGCCAGCGACGCAGGCAAGCACATCACCGGCCAGTGGATGGCGGTGGATGGCGGCACCAGCGTCGTGCTGGGCGCGGCCTGAGCCCGCCCTTTCATCGAACCCGTGCCGCCTCGCGCGGCTGCCTTGCAGACCATGAACATTTCCTTCGGCGTCGACATTCCCTTCGTCCACCACCTGGGCTTCACGATGCACCGCTTCGAGGGCGGCGAGTCGGAGCTGCACTACACGCCTGCCGATGAGCACCTCAACAGCTTCCAGGTGGCGCATGGCGGCGCGTGCATGACGCTGCTGGACGTGACCATGGCCACCGCTGCACGCAGCGTGCAGCCGGAGATCGGCGTGGTCACCATCGAGATGAAGACCAGCTTCATGCAGCCTGCGCGCGGCCCGCTCGTGGCCCATGGCCGCCTGATGCACCGCACGGCCACGATGGCCTTCACCGAGGCGCGCATCGTTGACGCCGCCGGCCGGCTCTGCAGCCATGCCACCGGCACCTTCAAGTACGTCAAGCGTCTGCCGGTCGATGGCCGGGGCGTGCATGACCTCAAACCCCTTTCCACCGACTGACACAGAGAGCCAACCATGCCGCAGAACAAGCAGATCCATCTGGACAACCGCCCGACCGGCGAGGCCGAGCTGTCGAACTTCAAGCTCGTCGTGGGCGAGACGCCGGCCCTGACCGACGGCCAGGTGCTGGTGCGCCACCACTACCTCAGCCTGGACCCGTACATGCGCGGCCGCATGAACGACTCCAAGAGCTATGCCGCCTCGCAGCCCCTGGGCCAGACCTTCCAGGGTGGCACGGTGGGCGAGGTGGTGGAGAGCCGCCATCCCAAGTTCGCCGTCGGCGACAAGGTGGTCGGCTTCGGCGGCTGGCAGGAATACGGCGTGGTGGACGCCAACCAGCCCGGCGTGCTGCGCAAGGTCGACACCACGCATGTGCCGCTGTCCCACTACCTGGGCGCGGTCGGCATGCCGGGCGTGACGGCCTGGTACGGCCTGGTCAAGATCATCGCGCCCAAGGCTGGCGAGACGCTGGTCATCACGGCGGCGAGCGGTGCCGTCGGAAGCGCCTTCGGCGCGCTGGCCAAGGCCCGCGGCTGCCGCGTCGTCGGCATCGCCGGCGGCCCGGACAAGTGCAAGTACGTGACGGACGAGCTGGGCTTCGACGCCTGCATCGACTACCGCCAGCACCCCGACGTCAAGAGCATGAGCGCCGCGCTCAAGGAAGCCTGCCCCGACGGCATCGACGGTTACTTCGAGAACGTGGGCGGCTACATCCTCGACGCCGTGCTGCTGCGCCTGAACGCCTTCGCCCGCATCGCCCTGTGCGGCATGATCGCCGGCTACGACGGCCAGCCGCTGCCCATCCAGAACCCCACGCTGCTGCTGATCAACCGCGTGAAGCTGGAAGGCTTCATCGTCAGCGAGCACATGGAGGTGTGGCCCGAGGCGCTCAAGGAACTGGGCACGCTGGTCGCCACCGGCAAGCTGCGCCCGCGCGAGTCCATCGCCGAGGGCATCGAGAAGGCGCCTGAGGCCTTCCTGGGCCTGCTCAAGGGTAAGAACTTCGGCAAGCAGCTGGTCAAGCTGGTCTGATGCACTGATCCCGACCCGGCCGGAGCGCCGGGCCCCGCAACCGGCACCGAGGCCAGGAGGCAGGCATGAGCCCCTTTGTCACGCACGAGGTCTTCAACCAGCCCGAGCCGCTGGTCGACTACGACCTGTTCGCCACGAACCGCGCGCTGCAGGATGCCCTGCGCTTCAATGCGCCGGGGCTGGAGTTAGCGCCGCTGCAGGCGCTGGGCCGCGAGGTGGGCACTGCGCAGATGCAGCAGCATGCGCGCCTGGCCAATGTGCACACGCCGGTGCTGCACACGCACGACCGCTTCGGGCGGCGCATCGACGAGGTGGAGTTCCATCCCAGCTACCACGCGCTGATGAGCGCCGCCGTGGGCGCGGGCCTGCACGGCACGCCCTGGGCAGAGGCGGGCGATCCGGTGGCGGTCGCGGCCGGCCGCTCGCCGCACGTGCAGCGGGCCGCGGGCTTCATGCTCTTCACCGAGCTGGAGCCCTCGATGCTGTGCCCCATCTCCATGACCTATGCGGCCACTCCCGGCCTGCGCGGCAATGCCGGCATCTACGCCGATTGGGCGGCCAAGCTGCAGAGCCGCTGGTACGACCCGCAGCTGGCTGTCTGGCGCGACAAGCCCGGCGTGACGATGGGCATGGGCATGACCGAGAAGCAGGGCGGCTCCGACGTGCGGGCCAACACCACGCAGGCGGTGCGGGACGGCGCCGATGCCTGGGGCGAGCGCTATGTGCTCACCGGCCACAAGTGGTTCTTCTCGGCGCCGATGTGCGACGCCTTCCTGGTGCTGGCGCAGGCCCCGGCGGGGCTGACCTGCTTCTTCCTGCCGCGGGTGCTGCCGGATGGCACGCGCAACGCACTGCGCATCCAGCGCCTGAAGGACAAGCTGGGCAACAAGGCCAATGCCAGCTCCGAAGTCGAGTTCCACGGCGCCACCGCCTGGCTGGTGGGCGAGGAAGGGCGCGGCGTGCCGCAGATCCTCGAGATGGGCACCATGACCCGGCTCGACTGCTCGCTGGGCACCAGCGGCCTGATGCGGCAGGCGCTGGCGCAGGCCCTCAACCACACGGCGCAGCGCAGCGCCTTCGGCAAGCCGCTGATCGCGCAGCCTTTGATGAAGAACGTGTTGGCCGACATGGCGCTCGAAAGCGAAGCGGCGGTGGCCCTGTCGATCCGCCTCGCGCGCGCCTTCGACCGTGCGCAGGACCCGCGCGAGCGCCTGCTGGCCCGCGTGCTCACGCCCATCGCCAAGTTCTGGATCTGCAAGCGCGGCGCCGCGCTCGCGCAGGAAGCCATGGAATGCCTGGGCGGCAACGGCTATGTGGAGGAGGGCGGCGAGGGCGTACTGGCCCGCATCTACCGCGAGATGCCGGTCAACTCCATCTGGGAGGGCGCGGGCAACATCATGGCCATCGATCTGCTGCGGGCCCTGCGCAAGGGCGACATCGCCGCCGCGCTGGCCGAGGAACTCGCTCCCGCCCGCGGCGCGCATCCCGCGCTCGACCGGCTGATGGACGCCCTGCCCACGCGCGTGGAAGCCATGGCCACCGAGACGCAGGCCCGTCGCCTGGCGCAGGACGTGGCGCTGGCCGTGCAGGCCGCGCTACTGGTGCAGACGGCGCCGACGGCGGTGCACGAGGCCTTCTGCGCCTCTCGTATCGGCGGCGACTGGGGCCAGACTTTCGGCACACTGGGCGAAGGCGCCGATTTCGACGCCATCCTGGCCCGGGCCATGCCGCGCTGAGCGGGCCCTTTGCCGGGCCGCATCGCCGGTCCGCCCCACCACCGTTCTTCGCATCCGACCCACGCAGCGGCCTGCGCCGCTGAACCCGGCGCCATGCCGCCGTCCTTTTCCGGAGTTCCCATGGCAGACATCATCCTGCACCACTACGCCGCCTCGCCCTTCTCGGAGAAGGTGCGCCTGCTGCTCGGCCACAAGAAGCTGGCCTGGAAGTCGGTGATCATCCCCTCGGTCATGCCCAAGCCCGACCTGGTGGCGCTGACCGGCGGCTACCGCCGCACGCCGGTGCTGCAGGTGGGGGCCGACGTGTATTGCGACACGGCCCTCATCGCCGATGTGCTGGAGCACCTGCAGCCCGAACCCACGCTCTACCCCGAGCCCGAGAAGGGCCTGGCCCGCATCGTGGCCCAGTGGGCCGACAGCACCCTGTTCTGGGCCGCCATGGCCTGGAACCTTCAGCCCAAGGGCGCGGCCGAACTCTTCGCCAGCCTGCCGGCCGAGGCGGCCAAGGCCTTCGGGGAAGACCGCGGCAAGATGACCGCCGGCAACATGGCGCGCATCAAGCCGGCCGATGCCGCTGCGGCGTACAAGAACTACCTGCGGCGCCTGTCCGACATGCTGGATGACCGCAGCCACCTGCTCGGCGAGGTGCCCTGCATCGCCGACTTCGCGGCCTATCACCCGCTCTGGTACACAAGCCGCGTCAATGCCGTGAAGTCCATCCTGCAGCTCACGCCGGCCGTGGTCGACTGGATGGACCGCATCAAGGCCATCGGCCATGGCAGCTTCGAGAAGATCAGCTCGGCCGATGCGCTGGCGATCGCCAAGGCCGCAAGCCCCAAGACCCTGCTGACCGACAGCACCTTCCAGGACGACCACGGCATCCCGCTGGGCAGCGCGGTGACCATCCGTGCGGAAAGCTTCGGCCTCGAGGAGACCGCCGGCACGCTGGTGGCCGCCACGCGCACGCACTTCACGCTGGCGCGCGAGGATGAGCGCGCGGGCTCGCTGCACGTGCACTTTCCGCGCACCGGCTACGTGCTCAAGGCGGCCGACGCAGGCTGATCGGCACGATGGCGGCGGGCTTGCTGCCCGCCGCCGTCGCCTGCAGGACAGCCCGCCGGCACCGCGGGCGCTCCAATCGCTCGCACAGCGGCTTTCATCCGCATTCCAGAGACAACGGCAAAAGGACCGACTTCCATGATCCAGGACTTCCACGGCAAGACCGCGGTGCTGACCGGCGCCGCATCCGGCTTCGGCCTCGAGTGCGCGCGCATCGGCGCGGCGCGCGGCATGAACCTCGTGCTGGTCGACGTGCAGCAGGATGCCCTCGACAAGGCCGAGGCCGAGATGAAGGCCGCCGGCGTGCAGGTGATGGCGCGCAAGGTGGACGTCTCCAGCGCCAGCGAGATGGAAGCCCTGGCCGCAGCCGTGAAGGAGCGCTTCGGCGCACCGCAGTTCGTCTTCAACAACGCGGGCGTGGGCGCCGGCGGCCTGGTGTGGGAGAACACCGTGGCCGACTGGGAATGGGTGCTGGGCGTGGACCTGTGGGGCGTGGTGCACGGCGTGCGCCTGTTCGTGCCCATGATGCTGGAGGCCGCCGAGAAGGACCCCGCCTACCGCGGCCACGTCACCAATACGGCCAGCATGGCCGGCCTGCTGACGGCGCCCAACATGGGCATCTACAACGCCGCCAAGGCGGCCGTGGTGAGCCTGACCGAAACCATGTACCAGGACCTGCGCTTGGTCACCGACCAGATCGGCGCCAGCCTGCTGTGCCCCTACTTCGTGCCCACCGCCATCGTGCAGAGCGACCGCAACCGTCCGGGCGGCGCGCTGGCGCAGGGCCAGCTCACCAAGAGCCAGCTGATCGGCCAGGCCATGTCCGAAAAGGCCGTCTCCAGCGGCAAGGTGACCGCGGCCGAGGTGGCGCACAAAGTCTTCCAGGCCATCAGCGACAACCAGTTCTACGTTTTCAGCCACACGGGCGCCAAGGCGCTGGGCAACGTGAAGAGCCGCATGGAGAACATCGTGGCCATCCAGAACCCGGCCGATCCCTTCCTGGAGCGGCCGGAGCTGGGGGCTCAACTGCGGGCTCAGTTGCGCGGCGCCTGATCGGGGCCGCCCCCCGGCTGGCGGCGAGCACCCAGGCGACCGAAATCGAGGCCGCTGCACGCGCCCGTCATGAACCCCGCGGCACGGCTGGCGGTGCCAGCTCGGTGAACTGGCCGTTCCAGTACGGGTAGTAGGGATAGGGTGGCGTTACGGCGCTGGCGGCGTCCAGGCGGACCATCTGCGCGGCGCTCAGCTGCCAGCCGATGGCGCCGAGGTTCTGGCGCAGTTGCTTCGCGTCGCGCGCGCCGATGAGCACGCTGCTCACCGTGGGCCGCTGAAGCAGCCAGTTGATGGCGATCTGGGGCAGGGTGCGCCCCGTTTCTTCGGCCACGCTGTCCATGGCTTCGACGACGCGAAACAGGCGCTCCTCTTGAACCGGCGGTGCGAAGCCGGCTGTCTGGTGCAGGCGGCTGCCTTCGGGCAGCGGCTGGCCGCGACGGATGCGGCCGGTCAGCCGGCCCCAGCCCAGCGGACTCCAGACGATGGCGCCGAGGCCCTGGTCGAGGCCCAGCGGCATCAGCTCCCATTCGTAGTCGCGGCCCACCAGCGAGTAGTACGTCTGGTTGGCGACGAAGCGCTCCGTGCCGAGCCGGTCGGCCGCGGCCAGTGCCTTCATCAGCTGCCAGCCCGCGAAGTTGGAGGCGCCGATGCTGCGCACCTTGCCGCTGCGAACCAGGTCGTCCAGCGTGCGCAGCATCAGTTCCACCGGCGTGGCCGCGTCGAAGGCATGCAGTTGCAGCAAGTCGATGTGTTCGGTACGCAGCCGGCGCAGCGCGGCCTCCGCGCCGCCAATCAGGTGGTGGCGCGACCAGCCGCGGTCGTTGGGCCCGGGCCCGGCGGGCAGCGTGAGCTTGGTCGACAGAATGGCCTCGTGCCGCCGGCCCTGCAGTGCCTCGCCCAGCACGCGTTCGGAGGCCCCGTCGGAGTAGACGTCGGCCGTGTCGAAGAGCGACACGCCGGCCTCCAGGCAGATGGCGATCATCTCGCGGGCCTCGGCCACGTCGGTGCGGCCCCAGGCGCTGAAGAGCGGCCCTTGTCCGCCGAAGGTGCCGGCGCCAAAGCCGAGCACGGGGACGCGGAAGCCGGAGCGGCCAAGCAGTCGATGTTCCATGGTGGTTTCTCCTTGGGTGTGTGGGTCAGGCGTTGCAGCGGCGCGACGCGGAAGGCGTGTCGGCGGACAGGCGACGACGCTGCATCGCCCGGCTGACCAGCGCCAGGGCCAGCCCGGCCAGCGTGAGTCCGGCGGCTGCGGGACCGAGGCCGTGCAGCCCGGGCCCGTGGTCGATGACCGCGCCGCCTACCCAGGCGCCGAGGGCGTTGCCCAGGTTGAAGGCGGCGATGTTGAGGCTGGACGCAAGGTTCTGACCCGCGCCGGCCGCCTGCTCCAGCATGCGGGCCTGCAGCGGCGCGGCGGTGGCGAAGGCGGCCACGCCCAGCGCCGCCAGGAAGACCGCCGCCGCCACCCGGTGGGCCATGGCGAGCGGGGCGAGCGCCAGCACCACGGCCAGCGCGAGCAGGGTGCCGATCACGGCCGGCATCGGCGCCCGGTCGGCCAGCCGGCCGCCGAGGATGTTGCCCACCGCCAGCCCGCTGCCGAAGACCAGCAGCAGCGGCGACACGGCCGCGACGGACAGGCCGGTCACCTGCGTCAGCACCGGCTGCACGTAGGTATAGAAGGCGAACACGCCGCCGAAGCCCAGGATGGTGATGGCCAGGCTCAGCCACACCTGCGGCCGGGCCAGCACCGACAGCTCCTCGGCCAGCGTGGCGGACGCCTCGGCCTGCACCTGCCGCGGCACGAAGCGCATCAGCACCGCGAGCGCGACCACGCCGACCGCGGCCACGGCCCAGAACGTGGCGCGCCAGCCCCATTGCAGCCCGATCCAGGCGCCGGCCGGCACGCCCAGCAGCGTGGCGGCCGTGAGGCCGGTGAACATCAGCGCGATGGCGGAGGCGCGCCGTTCGGGCGCTACCAGGCCGGCCGCCACCACGGCGCCGACGCCGAAGAAGGTGCCGTGCGCCAGCGAGGTGAGCACTCGGGCGGCCATCAGCGTGGCGTAGTCCGGCGCCAGGGCGCAGGCGATGTTGCCGGCGGTGAACACGCCCATCAGCGCGATCAGCACCGTGCGTCGCGGCAGGCGCCGCGTGGCCAGCGTGAGCACCGGCGCGCCCACGGCGACGCCCAGCGCATAGCCGGAAATGAGCAGGCCAGCCGCCGTGATG
>NZ_CAJYES010000091.1 GCF_913773995.1 uncultured Pseudacidovorax sp. | reverse complement strand
GGCCGGCAACTGCAGGCACCGGTGCGCGAGGCCGGCCAGCGGGCCGCCGCCGTGCTGGCGCAGACCGCGCCGCCCGCTGGCGCGACGCTGGTGCAGTGGGGCCTGCACCTGCCCAGCGTGGCCGTCTATGCCCGGCGCGAGGCGCCGCGGCGTCCGCCCCGGCCGGGCGACCTGGCGCTGGTGCGCGAGGACCAGATCGACAGCCTGGCCTCACAGCTTGCCGCCTTGCCGGCGGGCCGCCGACCGCCCGGTGCGGACGGCACGCTGCCCACCTGGCAGCCGCTGATGCGCATGGGCGGCCTGGTGCTGCTGCGATGGAACGGTGCGCCATGAGTACGCGTCAGGCCGCCTGGCTGGGCTGGCTGGCCGCCGTGCTGCTGTGCGGCCTGGTCTTTCGCACTTGGCCGGCGCTGGACCTGGCCGCGTCCGCGCCCTTCTACCTGCCGCAGATTCCCACCGGCTTCATCGGCAACCTGTACCACGGGGTGCTGGACCTCTGGCGACTGGTGCCGCAGGTCGGTCGCGTGCTCGGCGTGGTGGGCCTGCTGGTGCTGCTGGTGCCTGCGCGCCGCATTCCCTGCGGCGCGGCGCGGCGCTGGCGGGGCCGGCTGCTGGCCGCCGTGGCGTTGCTGCTGCTGGGCGTGTGCCTGGTCGTCAACCAGGGCCTCAAGGAGCATGTGGGTCGTCCCCGGCCGCAGCAGGTCAAGCCCTTCGGCGGGCCGACCGACTATGTGCCGGTGGGCAGCCTGTCGCACGCCTGTGAGCGCAACTGCTCTTTCGTCAGCGGCCATGCGGCCACCGGGTTCGTGATCGCGGGCTTCGGCCTGTGGGGCGTGCGTCGGGTGCGCCGACGCTGGTGGGCGGCCGGTGCGCTCCTGTGCCTGCTCGTGGGCGCGGCGCGCGTGGCCCAGGGCGGGCACTTTGCCAGCGACGTGGTCTTCAGCCTGCTGGTGATGACCGGCGTGGCGATGGCCATGCGTTCGGCCATGGTCCAGGTGCGCAGCCTGCGGCGGCGCTACGGGCGGCAGCGGGCGCTGCGGACGGGGACGGACCCACGGGACGGGCTCGCGTCAGGCTCCGGGATGGCGGGCCGGTCGATCATTGCGCAGCCATGAGCACCGTCCTTCGTTTACTGCCCGAGCTGGGCCACTGGATCACCCACAACCTCGATGCCGGCGCGCCGCCCGAAGGCCTCGTCGACGCGATAGCCGGTAAGGGCATGGCGGCGCATTCGGCGCAGGCCATCGTCGGGGCCTTCGTGGAGGCCCGCCGCCGCGGCGTCGCACCGCCGGCGGACGGCGTGGCGCTGCCGGATGACGAAGCGGCACGTCCCTTCATCCCCCGGCCGCGGCTGGCGCCGGGCCACCGCATCGCCGCGGCCGATCGTGAGGTGACGGTGCATGCACGCGGCCACGGTCCTGTGTGGGCCGCGCTGGGCCCGGTGCTGGACGCGGCCGAATGCCAGGCGCTCATCGACATGGCGCGCCCGCGGCTGCAACCGTCCACCCTGGTCGATCCGATGAGCGGCCGGGACGTGGTCAGCCAGCACCGCACCAGCTGGGGCATGTTCTTCCGCCTGGGCGAGAACGACCTGGTGGCGCGGCTCGACCGTCGCCTGTCGGCGCTGATGAACCTGCCGCTGGAGAACGGCGAGGGCCTCCAGGTGCTGCGCTATCCCGCCGGTGCGGGCAGCGAACCGCACCACGACTACCTGGCACCCACCAATGCCGCCAACCGCGAGTCCGTGGCGCGCAGCGGCCAGCGCGTGAGCACGCTGGTGACCTACCTCAACGACGTGCCGGCGGGCGGCCAGACCGTGTTTCCCCACCTGGGACTGGCCTTCTCGCCTGTCCAGGGTCATGCCTGCTACTTCGAGTACGGCGACGACCAGGGCGGCGTGGACCCGCGCTGCCTGCATGCCAGCAGCCCGGTAGAGCAGGGCGAGAAGTGGGTCGTCACCAAGTGGATGCGCGAGCGCCGCTTCGTGAGTGCGGGCGAAGCGCTGGGAGTCTGAGCGCTTGCGTCAGTCCCCACCGAAGAGGTCGCGGGTGTAGACGCGGTCCTGCACATCGTCCAGCTCGGGTGTCGCGCGATTGGCCACGATCAGCGCAGCCCCGCGCTTGAACCGCACCAGGTCGCGCACCACCGGCGAGCCGAAGAACTGGTCATCGGCCAGCGTGGGCTCGTACACGATCACCGGCACGCCCTTGGCCTTGATGCGCTTCATGATGCCCTGCACGCTGCTGGTGCGGAAGTTGTCCGAGCCCGCCTTCATGGTCAGCCGGTAGATGCCCACCGTGCGCGTGGCGCCGTCCATGCGGGCCAGGATGTCGCGCGCCAGGAAGTCCTTGCGCGTGGTGTTGGCGGTGACGATGGCCTGGATCAGGTTCTGCGGCACGTCGGCGTAGTTGGCCAGCAACTGCTGCGTGTCCTTGGGCAGGCAGTAGCCGCCGTAGCCGAAGCTGGGGTTGTTGTAGTGCAGGCCGATGCGCGGGTCGAGCCCCACGCCGGTGATGATCTGCCGCGGGTCCAGACCATGGCTCAGGGCATAGGTGTCCAGCTCGTTGAAGTAGGCCACGCGCATGGCCAGGTAGGTGTTGGCGAAGAGCTTGATGGCTTCGGCCTCGGTGCTGCCGGTGAGCAGCAGTGGCACCTCGTCGGCCAGCGCGCCCTCTCGCAGCAGCGCGGCCACGCGCCGGCCGCGCGGGCCGGTGTCGCCCACCACGATGCGGCTGGGATGCAGGCTGTCATGCAGGGCGCGGCCCTCGCGCAGGAACTCTGGCGCGAAGACGATGGCTTCGCTGCCCAGGCGGGCGCGCAGCGCCTGCGTGTGGCCCACGGGAACGGTCGAGCGGATGACCACCAGCGCATCGGGCGACCAGGCCAGCGCATCGGCCGTCACGGCGTCCACGCTGCGGGTGTCGAAGTGGTTGGCCACCGGGTCGTAGTCGGTGGGCGTGGCCACGATCACCAGCTCGGCACCGTCGTAGGCCAGGTTGCGGTCCAGCGTGGCCGTGAGGTCCAGTCCGCCCCCGGCCAGCTGCGCCTGCAGCTCGGCGTCGACGATGGGGCTCTGGCCGGCGCGCAGGGCCTCGACCTTGCGCGCATCGGTGTCCAGCACCACCACATGGTGATGACGCGCCAGCATCACGGCATTGGCCAGGCCGACGTAGCCGGCGCCGGCGACGGCGATCTTCATGGCGGTGGCTCCGCGGTGACGATCAGGCAGCAGCAGCGGCCACGGCGGTGGGCCCGCTGCCCTGCGCGGCCCCGCCGTTGCCTGCGCGATCATCATCGACGGCGACCGTGCCCTCGGCGGCGATGTGTTCGGCGGCGGCCAGCGCGGCGGACTTGTCGCCGCGCCGGGGCGCCAGCGCCTGCAGCATCTGCCGCGTGGCGGCCGGCCAGCTGTAGCGCTCGGCGAAGCGGCGCACGCCGTCGCGGGGCTTGTGCAGGGCGGCCAGGCAGGCGGCGCGCAGGTCCTGGTCGAGCACGCCGCCAGGCGAATCCGTGCCCACCACGTCGATGGGGCCGGGCACCGGGTAGGCAGCCACGGGCGTGCCGCAGGCCATCGACTCGGCCATCACCAGCCCGAAGGTGTCGGTGACGCTGGGAAAGACGGTCACGTCGGCCGTCCGGTAGAGGCTGGCCAGCGCCTCCACATCCAGCAGGCCCAGCCAGCGGGCCTCGGGGAAGCGGGCCTTCAGCCTGGCCAGCGCCGGGCCTTCGCCCGCCACCCATTTCTGGCCGGGCAGGTCGAGTTCGAGGAACCTGTGCACCTGCTTTTCCACCGCGATGCGGCCCACGTACAGGAAGACGGGCTCGGCGGGCCGCGCCATGCGCGGGCCCTCGGGATGCATGGCCGCCAGGTTGACGCCGCGCGACCACAGCCGCGCCTGCGTGAAGCCGCGCTGCTTCAGGTCGTCCACGATCGCCGGTGTGGGCGCCAGCGTGGCACGCGCCGCGTTGTGGAAGCGACGCAGCACCGCATAGCTCCAGGCCAGCGGCAGCCGCACGCGGGCATGCACGTATTCCGGAAAGCGGCTGTGGTAGGCCGTGGTGAAGGGCCAGCCGCGCGACAGGGCGATGCTGCGCGCGGCCCAGCCCAGCGGGCCTTCGGTGGCGATGTGCAGGCAGTCGGGGTCGATGGCGTCGATGCGGCGGGCCACACCGGCGCGCGAGGTCAGCGCCAGTGAGATCTCCGGATAGGTGGGGCAGGGCACCGAGCGGAAGTCCAGCGGCGACAGCACATGCACCTCCACGCCCAGGCGCTGCAGCTCGCGGCGCGTCATCTTGAGCGTGCGCACGACGCCGTTGACCTGGGGTTCCCAGGCATCCGAGACGATCAGCAGTTTCATGGCAGGTCCCTGGTGGAAGAGGTGGAGGGCAGAGAGGGCGCACAGGAAGCGCCTGCGCATCGAGCGGGTGTTGCGCTGCGCCGCGCATACAGGCCTGCGGCCAGCAGCGTGCCCAGCGCCACGCAGGCGCCCAGTGCGCCCGTGAGCAGGGCGATGGGCTGGTCCAGGCTCAGCAGGGCGGCGTAGACGCCCAGCATCAGCAGCACGCCCAGGTTCTCGTTGAAGTTCTGCACGGCGATGGATTCGCCCGGCCGCAGCAGCACATGGCCGCGGTGTTGCAGCAGCGCGTTCATCGGCACCACCAGCAGGCCGGCCAGGGCGCCGATCAGCGTGAGCAGGACGACGGCCACGGGCAGCGTGTCCACGCCCACCATCAGCGGCACGCTGGCGCCCATCAGCACGCCCAGCGGAAGCACGTGGGTGGCTTGGTGCAGACGAACGAGGCGCCCGGCCAGCGCCGCGCCCGCCACGATGCCCAGGGCCACCACCGCCTGCAGATAGGCCGCCTCATCGAGGCCGAGGTCCAGCGCGTCCTGCGCCCAGGCCAGCACCACCAGTTGTAGCGTGGCGCCCGCGCCCCAGAACAGCGTGGTGATGGCCAGCGACAGCCCGCCCTGCGGATCGCGCCATAGCGTCGCGTTAGCCGTGGCGAAGCGGCCCACCAGCGCGGCCGGTGCCCAGCCCATGCCGCTGCCGTGCGACACACCGCGGGGAATCAGCAAGTTGAGCAGGCCTGCCAGCGCGTAGGTGGCCAGTACCACTGCCAGGGCCGTGTCCACGCCCGGCATGCGCGCGCTGACGAGCAGGCCGCCGAAGCCGGTGCCCAGCACGATGGCGCAGACGGTGCTCACCTCGATCCAGCCATTGGCACGCACCAGCATCGCTGGCGGCACCTGCTCGGTGATCAGCCCGTACTTGGCCGGCGAATAGACCGCCGCGCCCAGGCCGGCCAGCGCGAATGCCACCAGCGGATGCAGACCCAGCAGCATTCCGCAGGCGGCGGCCGCCTTGAGCAGGTTGGCGGCCAGCATCACCAGCGCCTTGGGCCAGCGGTCGGCCAGCGCGCCCACCCAGGGCGCGAGCAGCACATAGGACAGCGTGAAGCAGAACTTGAGCATCGGCGCCATCCACACCGGCGCGCCCATCGCCATCAGCTGCGCGATGGCGATGACCAGCAGCGCGTTGTCGGCCAGGCCCGAAAAGAACTGCGTGGCCAGCAGCCAGCACATGCCGCGGCTCACGCGTGGTTCCGGCTTGGGTTGTGCATGGCCGGCATTGGAGGGCGCGAACGTGTCGCTCCGGTGACGGTGGCGCGCTGTCTATGCTCGGGGCATGTCCGATGCTTCTGCTTCGCCTTCTTCGTCACAGGCCGTCCACTGGCGGCCGATGCAGCGCCAGGACCTGCCCGCCGTGCTGCAGATCGCGGCCGAGGTCCATCCCGACTATCCGGAGGGCGAGGCCGTCTTCGCCGAGCGCCTGGTCCTCTTCGCCGGCGGCTGCCTGTGCCTCGCCACGCGAGACGGTGTGCTCGCCGGCTATGTGCTGAGCCATCCCTGGCAGGCCGATGCGCCGCCCGCGCTGGACACGCTGCTGCAGCGCCTGCCGGTGCCCGCACCGGCCTACTACCTGCACGACATGGCGCTGCTCCCCACCGCCCGCGGCCTGGGGGCGGCCGGGCGCGCCATGCCGCTATTGGCCGCGCAGGCCGTGGCGGCCGGCTGCCGCGAGATGGCGCTGGTGGCCGTCAACGGCTCGGCCGGCTTCTGGGCGCGTCAGGGCTTTGCAGTGCGCGAAGTGCCGGCGCTGTCCCCGAAGCTGGCCAGCTACGACGCGCAGGCCCGCTTCATGGTTCGGCCGCTTTAGCTGGGCCCGCGGCGCCGTCATGGCGCTGTCCCAGCCAGCACAGCAGCGGCAGCATGAGCGCCCATTCGACGGCCAGCCAGCCCAGCGCCAGCGGCGCATCGACAAACTGCGCGCCGCCCAGCCGCACGCCCGACGAGAAGGCCAGCGGCCCGGCGACGGCGCCCAGCAGTGCGGCCAGCACGGGCCGTCCATGCAGCCAGCGCAGCGTGAGGTTGATCGAGGTCGCGAAGGCCGCCCACAGTCCGCTCAGCCAGAAGGGCGGCAGCGCCGCCGTCCACTGGCCGCTGGGATAGGCCACGGCGCCCAGCAGCACCGGTCCGGCATCGGCCAGCGTGCCCAGCAGCACGGCATACAGCACCAGCCGCGCCTCCGGCTGCGCGCGCCGGACCGTGCGAAGGTGCCAGGCCAACCCCGCCACCAACGGCAGGCAGCCCAGCACCGGCCAGCCGTGCGCCGCGCCCAGCACGGCGGCGAACCAGGCGATCTGCGTCCAGGCGAAGTTGGCCCACAACAGCCGGCGCGGCGGCAGCGGGGCGACGGCACGCCCCAGGGCGTCGGGGCTCGAAGAAGAAGAGGGCGCTTTGGCAGCCATGGCGCTTCTACGAAGCGCAGGGAGCGTTGGATGTGCCCATGGAGCAAACGTGCCCGCAAAACACCAGGCTCAAAGATCAACTGCCGCGGAGCAGGCCGTGCCAGGGCACGCGCGAAACTGGCTCTGCCGGGCCGCTGGGTGCGCCCCCCTCCAAGCCGAAGGCGCTAGAGAGGGGCTGAGGGCCGCGGCTCCAAGCCTGCCAGTGCAGGCTTGGACGTGCCCGAAGAGCAGCCGCCTCTGGCGGCCGCCCCAAGCCGCGAAGCGGCATGGGGGGTGCTAGTCGTATTGCACCGTGTAGATCAGGTCGATCCCGCTTTGGATCCCCGCTTGCCCCCGCAGCGTGAGGTTGCGCGTGAGGTCGTAGAAGAAGTAGATCGTGCCCAGCGTGCCCGCCAGGCTGCGTTCGTAGGTGACGTAGAAGTCGTCCGAGAGCCGCTTGCCCAGCGTGATGGCCGAGCCGGCCACGTCGCCGTTGCCGCCGCCCTTGAAGCCGATCTCGTCCAGGCCGAAGCGGCTGGCCAGGCTGCCGCCTTCGCCGCCCGCGCCCAGGCGGCCCAGCAGCGCCAGCGCCGCCTGCTGCATCAGCTGTGCCTCGCCGCCGCTGGCGGCCGAGGCCCGGCCCAGCACCACCCACGACAGCACCTCGGCATCCGACAGCGGCGGATCGGAGTACAGCTTGACCCGCGGGGCCTGCGCCGAACCGGTGATCTGCACGCCAGCGCGCTGGCTGATGTTGGGCCGCAGGGCCAGGATGTCCAGCTGCGGGTTGTCCACGGGACCGTTGAAGCGGACGATGCCGCTTTCCACGTCCAGCGCCTGGCCATAGGCACGGTACTGGCCTTGCACGGTGCGGATTTCGCCCGTCACACGCGGCGGCGCCGTGGTGCTGGTGGCGCGGATGTCCAGCTTGCCTTCCAGCCGGGTGGTGATGCCGCGGCCCTGCACCGCGAAGTCGCGGCCCAGGTCGAAGCTCACCTGGATGTCCGGCGGCCTGGCCGTGGTCGGCTGCTGCGGCGACACCTCGGCCGCCTCGGCCTTTTTGCGCTCCTGCGCGTCGCGGGCGGCGGAATGCAGAACCACGTCGCTGCCCAGGCCGGGCGCGCTCTCATCGGGCAGGATGATCACGGCGCGGTCGGCCGTGAGGTCGCCGCGCAGGCGGATCTGGCCATCCTGCAGGCCGGCCTGCAGCTGGCCCGACAGCGTGAGCTGACGGTCGGAGCGCACCAGCGCGCGCAGGCTGCGGATCTCGCCACGCATCGACATCGACAGCCCCGAGCGGCCGGCGCTGGCGGGCCCCCAGCCCAGCTCGCCACTCATCGTCAGGCTGCCGCCGTCCTGCGCGGCCTGGCTGGAGGCGGTGCTCAGGTTGCCGCTGCGGCCGGGAATGCGCACCCGGCTGCCGGGGCCGCCCTGCAGGCGGAATTCATCGATCACCACCCGGTTGCCCGCGAGCGTGGCGCGCAGGCGGCCGTCGCGCAGGTCCAGGCCCTCGACCGCGGCCTTCAGCGCCAGTTGGTCGGCGCGGACGGTGCCGTTCCAACGCGGGTCGTTGCGCTGGCCACCCAGCGTGGCGTCGGCCTCCAGCGTGCCGGCGATGCGCCAGCCCGGGGGCGCGAGCATGGACCACACGCCCAGCTGCGGCAGGCTGGCCTGCAGGCGGCCGGCCAACGGCGCGTCGGTTGGCCACTGCCAGCCTTCGCCCTGGCGCTGCAGGCGGGTAGAGGCATTGGCCTGGATGCGGCCGGCACGCTGGCTGTCCCAGTCCAGGCTGGCGCGCACGGTGTCGCCTTCGGCATCCAGCCGCAGCTCGGCCTGGCGAAGGCCCGCGGGCGTGGAGGGTGCGGTGTCGCTGGAGTCGGTCTTGACCTCGCCGGGTGCGCCGGTGCCGTGGCTTTCGAGCTTGCGCACCAGCGCGGCTTCGCCCGCCTGCACCCGCAGGTCGCCGCTGGCGCGGCCCAGGCGCACGCGGGCGCGCAGCTGGTCGAGCGCGGCGATGTCCCAGTCGCCGTCGAAGACCAGGTCGCCGCTGATGCCCAGCTCGCGCAGGCTGGTGTCGCCGCCGAAGGCGCGGCTCCACGTCATGGGCAGGCCCTGCAGCCGGCCCTTGGTCTGCAGTTGCACGCCGTTATTGCCTGAGCTGAGGCGGATCGGTTCCCACGACAGCCGCACGGTGCCGGGCACCGGGCCGCGCACGGTGGCGCTGCCGGCGGTGGTCTCCACCTGCAGGCGGTCGCCGGACTGGCGCACGCGGGTCTCGAAGCCCTGGCCGAATTCCAGCACCCAGGGCGTGTCGCCGCGGCCGCCGTCGTCCACATCGGCGCGCAGGCGGGCCAGCGCCAGGCGCCATTGGCCGGCGGCTTCGAGGCCACCGTTCGCGGTGGTGTCGAGCCGTGCCCGGCGTTCGCCCTGGCGCACCTCGCCCGACAGCGCGAGGTTGGCGCGGGCCAGGCTGCCGTCGACCGTGGCGGCGAAGGTCGTCAGCTGTATGGGGGCAGGTCGCGTGCCGTCCGCGCCCGGACCGGGCTTGAGCAGCAATTGCGGCGTGCTCAGCCTGGCGTTGACCGTGGGTTCAGCGCTCCCGCGGGGCAGCGGCGCCGTCGGCTTGGCGAGCCGTTCCTGGAAGCTGCGCCACCCACCGCTCCAGCGGGCATCCAGCCGCGCAGCGCCTTCGGCACCCATCGCCTTGTTGATGTTGGCCAGGCCGGGCAGCTTCTGCAGCCAGGCTTGCAGTCGGGCGGCATCCTGCAGCTGCACCTCGGCTTGGCCGGTGCCGCGGGTCGGCGCCATGTCGGCCTGCAGCCTTGCGTTGACGCCGGGCAGCACCAGGCGCAGATCGCCGCTGCCGGCCTGCTCGGCGACACGGGCGCGCACCTGCCCCTCGATGCTGGCGCCCTCGGCCTCCACACGCAGGGTCGGCAGCTCGGCCAGCTGCGTGCGCAGGTTGTACTGGCCCTTGGCCAACAGACGTTCCAGGCCGAAGCCCTGGAGGCCCTGGGCACTGGCACGACCGCCCTGGGCGCGCAGGTCGGTGTCGAAGCGCAGCACATCGCCTTCCTGCCGCGCGGTCACCGGGCCGCTGATGGCACCGCCTTCGAGCGCGGTGTGCAGTTCGCCAGGCCGCACGCCGTCGATGCGGGCCTGCACCTGCCAGGGGGCCGGCGCGGGTTTCCAGCTGCCCTGGGCGTCGATACGGCCATGGCCCGCCTCGACATGGGCTTCGTCCACCGTCCATGTGCCGTCCGCCGGACCGGCGTAGCCGATGCGGGCGCGCAGGCGCTCCACCGGCAGGCGCTGTTTGTCCCAGGGCCCGGGCATGGCATTGCGAAGGTCGGCGCGCAGTCGCCAGGCCTGCTCGCCGGTCTGGGCGTCGGGCTGCACGGCGACCTCGCCGCTCAGGCGGGTCAAGGGCCCGGCCTTCCAGAAGGTGGCGACATTGACGTCGCGCAGCGCGGCCAGGGCGTCGATGACGGGCTGCGGCGCCCAGGGCGCGAGATGCGCATCGACCTTGGCATACAGCGCGCCGGCCTTGTCGTCGGCCTGCTCGGCGCGGGCCTCGGCCTGCACGACCAGCCGTGCTTCGGCGCCCGCCAGGTTGCCCTTGGCCGTGGCAGTGGCTTGCACGGGGATCGTTCGGCCATCGCCCAGCGGGGCCTGCAGGCGGCCCTGGAGCGCGGCATTCAGCGCCATGGGTCCATCGCCCTGCAACTGCACCTGGCCGCTGTAGTGGCCGCCTTCGATGTCCACGCCCTCCAGGTCGAGCCGGTGCTCGGCCTTCTCATAGCGGTAGCGGCCGGCCAGCTGCTGGGCCACCAGCGGCGGCGGGCCGGCCCAGCGGACCTCGCCGATGCGGAAGGGCACGTCCACTTCCACCGGCAGCACCAGTCGTTCGAGCGGCTGGTGCGGCTTCTTGGGCGCATCTGCGGGGGCAGGTTTGGCCTCGATGAGCACCTGTGTGGCGCGAACCTCGCCCAGCTGCACCCGGCGGTCGAACAGCGGGCGCAGCTGCCATCCGATCTCGGCCTGATGCACCTCGACCGTGAGATCGGGCGTGCGGTAGCGCAGCAGGCCGATGCGGCCGCCCTTGCGCAGCGAGCCGGTCACCGCCTGCGTCTCCAGCGTCTGGCCGGCGGGCAGGTAACGGGCGGCGCGGGCGAGCACGGTGGCCAGCGAGCTGTCGCTGCCGGCCCACCACCAGGCGCCGCCCAGCAGCACCAGCACGAGGGCGAGCAGGCCGACAACGGTCCAGGCCAGGCCGCGCAGCACGCGGCGCGTGCGGGAACGGGCGCGGGGCTTCGACGCGCCCGGCGTGAGCGTCGGACGCTCCTGCGTCGGGGAGGGCGGCGTGTCGGTGCTCACGATGTCGTCAGAAGCTGAATCCCAGGCGCAGGTGCAGCCGGAACTTGCGCGTCTCCACGCCATAGCCCAGATCGGCCTGCACCGGCCCCACGGGGCTGCGCCAGCGGGCGCCCACGCCCACGCCCACCTGCGGCTTGTTGAGCTGGCTCACCTGGTCGGCCACGCTGCCGGCATCGACGAAGACCACGCTCTCCCACGCCGAGACCTTGTTGTTGAAGACCAGCGGCTTCTGCCATTCGGCGCTGAGCACGGCAAGGTAGCGGCCGGCCACGGTGGCGCCGCTGGCATTGGTGGTGCCGATGGAGCGGTAGGCATAGCCGCGCACGCTGGTGTCGCCGCCGGTCAGGAAGAGCAGGGTGGACGGGATCTGCGCATCGTCCTTGGCCGTCACGGCGCCGACCTGTGCCCGCAGCGCCAGGCGCGACTGGCGCGCCAGACCGGGGGCGTCGCCCTCGGACACGCTGCCCAGCGGCAGGATGTAGAGCGAGCGCACGTCGGCGCGCGTGAAGGGGCGCTGCGCGCCGCTCAGGGTGTAGCCGGCCCCCAGTTCCAGCCCCAGGCCCCAGCCGCGACGCGGCGCGCCGGCGTCGTCGAAGTAGCGGCCGGTCCACGACCAGTTGGCGCTCAATGCCGAGGCCGAGGGTGGCGCACCCAGGCCGCGGTTGAGGGCGTAGTCGTACTGCAGGTAGTAGGCGCGGTCGATCTTCGGGTCGGACTTGCTGCGGCCGAAGCGGGCTCGGCCGCTGTCGACCTCGTAGTCGCCCGACAGGTCCTGCTTGAGTTCGCCCGAAGTGATCCAGCGCCAGCCGTCGTCGCCCGGGATTGCGCTCCATTCGCTGTTGAGCGAGCGGGTGTCGCGGTCCACCGAGAGCTTGGTCACCGCACGCCAGCCCAGCAGCGGCATCTGGTTGTGGATGTGGTCGGCCGACAGCCGCGGCCCGGAGTCGGAGGTGAAGCCCGCCCCCAGCACGATCTTCTGGAGCTTGGCCTCGCGCACCTGGGCGATCACGGTGGCGGCCTGCGGGTCGGCGTCGGTGTCCAGCGTGAGGAAGACCGAGTCGTAGTAGCCGCTGCTGGCCATGCGGGCCTGGGCATCGAGCAGTTCCTGCTGGTCGTAGGGCTGGCCGGAGGGCACGCGTGCAATGCGCCGCGCGCCGTCCACGCTGTAGCGCTCGGCGCCGCGCACTTCCAGGGGGCCGAAGCGGTAGGCGGGGCCCGACTGGTAGGTGACCGACAGCCGTGCGGTGCCGGCATCGGCGTCGATGTCGGCGCGGCTCAGGGAGATGCTGCCGGTGGGAAAGCGCTGGGCCACCAGTTTGCGCAGGCCGGTGTTCTTGGCGCCGTCCCAGGTCGACTGGGTGAAATCCTGGCCGGGCGACAAGGTCCAGCCGTCGCGGATGGCCTTGCGCTGCGCCGCGGTCTTCTCGTCGGTGGCGGTGGCGATGGGGCCGGCGAAGTCCACCTGGGCTGCCGTCACCTTGGTGCGCGGGCCCGGGTCGACCTGGATGCGGACTTCGTAGGGCACGGCGGCGTCGGCCGGCAGGTCCACCAGTTCCATCTTGAGCGTGGGCGTGAAATAGCCCAGCGTGCCCAGCAGCTCGCGCGCATTGGCGTCGGCGGCCACCATCAGGCGGGAGATTTCGGCCAGCTGCAGGTCGTCCAGGCGGCGGTAGCGCTGCAGCTCCAGATGCTGCTCCAGCAGTTCGCGGGCTTCGTCCGGGCCTTCGACGCGCACGTTGAAGCCGTGCCGCCCGCCCGCGGCGTCTGTGCCGTTGCTCGTGAGGGCTGACGGCGCGTCGTCGGCGCCCGCCTTGGCGTCCTTGTGGCGGCCGGGCAGCAGGCTGCAGCCCTGCAGCAGCAGGGCCCCGAGAAGCAGCAGCACAAAAAGAAACGCCGGCGTGCGTGCCGGCGTCGGTCGACGGGAATCCACCCTGGGCATGGGGCGCCATTCTGGCATCGGGCCCCGGGCCGGCTTGTCGGAATGCCGCCCGTCCTGCGGGGGCTTGCCGATGCGGGGTCGGCGGCCTTGTGCTACTTCGACAGCAGCCGCATCGCGTCTTCCAGCCCCTTGAGCGTCAGCGGGAACATGCGCTGCGACATCAGCTGCTGGATCACCGAGATGCTCTGGCGGTACTGCCACACGCCCTGCGGCTCGGGGTTGATCCAGGCGAACTTGGGGAAGGCGTGCGTCAGGCGCTGCAGCCACTCGGCGCCGGGCTCTTCGTTGTTGTATTCCACGCTGCCGCCGGGCTGCAGGATCTCGTAGGGGCTCATGGTGGCGTCGCCCACGAACACCAGCTTGTAGTCCTTGTTGTACTTGCGGATGATGTCCCAGGTCGCGAACTTCTCGCTGAAGCGGCGGCGGTTGTTCTTCCACATGAAGTCGTAGACGCAGTTGTGGAAGTAATAGAACTCCAGGTGCTTGAACTCGGTCTTGACGGCCGAGAAGAGTTCTTCCACCCGGGCGACGTGCTCGTCCATGGTGCCGCCCACATCCATCAGCAGCAGCACCTTGACGTTGTTGTGGCGCTCGGGCCGCATCTTGATGTCGAGGTAACCCGCATTGGCGGCGGTGCGGCTGATGGTCTGGTCCAGGTCCAGCTCGTCCTCGTGGCCCTCGCGCGCGAAGCGGCGCAGCCGGCGCAGCGCCATCTTGATGTTGCGCGTGCCCAGTTCCTGGGTGTCGTCGTAGTCCTTGTAGGCGCGCTGCTCCCACACCTTGACGGCGCTCTTGTTCTTGCCGACGCCGCCGATGCGGATGCCCTGGGGGTTGTAGCCCCCGTTGCCGAAGGGCGAGGTGCCGCCGGTGCCGATCCACTTGTTGCCGCCCTCGTGGCGCTCTTTCTGCTCCTCCAGGCGCTTCTTGAGCGTCTCCATCAGCTCGTCCCAGCCCATCTTCTCGATGGCGGCCTTCTGCTCGGGCGTGAGCTCGTTCTCCAGCACCTGGCGCAGCCAGTCGAGCGGCACCTCCTTGGTGAAGTCGGTGAGCATCTCCACGCCCTTGAAATAGGCGGCGAAGGCACGGTCGAACTTGTCGTAGTGCTTCTCGTCCTTCACCAGCGCGGTGCGGCTGAGGTAGTAGAAGTCGTCCATGCCGAAGGCATCGTCCGAGTTCGGGCCCACCACGTCGGCCTGCAGAGCCTCCAGCAGCGTGAGGTATTCCTTGACCGACACGGGCAGCTTGGCCGCGCGCAGGGTGTAGAAGAAGTCGATCAGCATGGGTCAGGCTCCTGGCCAGCGCTCGGGACTCTGGCGGAAATGGACGCACGCCAGCACATGGACATGCTGGCCTTCGATCCGATAGTGCATGGCGTAGGGAAAGCGGCGCAGCTTGGCGCTGCGATAGGCGCCAGGCCCGTGGCGGAAACGCTGCGGATCGCGCGAAAGCAATTCCACCAAAGCGGCGACGCTGCGCAGGAGTTCGGCGCCAAGGCCCGTTTGCTTCGTTTCGTACCACTCGAAGGCCATGCGCAGGTCATGTTGCGCAGGCTTCTCGAGATGCACTTCGAACTGCATCGATTCAGAGCCGGACGCCCAGTGATGCGGCGAGTTCGGCGGGCGTGCATGCGGTGCCGGGATTTGCCTGAACCCACGCCCAGCGACGGTCGAGCTCTGCCTTGAGTTCTTCGCTCAGCGGCGGCATGAGGTCCTGGTCGATGCTGTCCCACAGATCCTCGACGAGTTGCAGCTTCTCGTGCACACCGAGTTGGGCGATTTCTTTCGGGAGTGCGCTCATGTCAGCCTCCTGAGTCAGGGCGGGGTTTGTCCAGCAGATGCAGCAGTTGCGCCTTCACCTCCGGCCACTCGCCGGCGCGCAGGCTGTACATCACGGTGTCGCGGATGGTGCCGTCGCGGCGCAGGGCATGGCCGCGGATCACGCCGTCCTTCTTCGCGCCCAGGCGCTCGATGGCGCGCTGGCTCGCGAAGTTGAAGTTGTCGGTACGCCAGCCCACCACATGGCACTGCAGCGTCTCGAAGGCATGGCGCAGCAGCAGGAACTTGCAGGTGGTGTTGACGTGCGTGCGCTGAACCCGTTGCGCGTACCACGTGTAGCCGATCTCCACCCGCCGGATGGCGGGCACGATGTCGTGGTAGCTGGTGGTGCCCAGCACCGTGCCGCTGGCCTCGTCGAGCACGGCGAAGGCCAGGCGGCTGCCGTCCTCGCGCATCTTCAGCGCCTGGGCGATGTAGGTGGCGGTGTTCTCGGGCTCGGGCACCGAGGTCACGCGGATGTTCCACAGCGCGCCGTCGGCGGCGGCGGCCGCAAGCCCTGCCTCGTGCTCGGACGCGAGCGGCACCAGGCGCACGCCGCGTTCGCTCAGTTCAACGGGTTCGACGAAGGCCATGGCAACTCGGCGCGATCAGGAGGGGCGTGGACGTGCGGCGACGGCTCAGCGGTTGTTGCGCTGCATGAAGACCAGCTTCTCGAACAGGGTCACGTCCTGTTCGTTCTTGAGCAGCGCGCCCACCAGCGGGGGCACGGCCACCTTCTCGTCCTTGCTCTGCAAGGCCTGCAGCGGAATGTCCTCGGCCACCAGCAGCTTGAGCCAGTCCAGCAGCTCCGACGTCGACGGCTTCTTCTTGAGGCCGGGCAGGCCGCGCACGTCGTAGAAGGTCTTCATCGCCGCGGCCAGCAGTTCCTGCTTGAGGTCGGGGAAATGCACCTCGACGATGCGGCGCATCGTTTCGGCGTCGGGGAACTTGATGTAGTGGAAGAAACAGCGGCGCAGGAAGGCGTCGGGCAACTCCTTCTCGTTGTTGGAGGTGATGAACACCACCGGCCGGTGCTTGGCCTTGACCAGCTCGCGCGTCTCGTAGCAGTAGAACTCCATCCGGTCCAGCTCGCGCAGCAGGTCGTTGGGGAATTCGATGTCGGCCTTGTCGATCTCATCGATCAGCAGGGCCACCGGTTCGTCGGCGGTGAAGGCCTGCCACAGCACGCCCTTGACGATGTAGTTGTGGATGTCCTTGACCCGCTCGTCGCCCAGCTGCGAATCGCGCAGGCGGCTGACGGCGTCGTACTCGTACAGGCCCTGCTGCGCCTTGGTGGTGGACTTGATGTGCCACTGCAGCAGCGGCAGGCCCAGCGCGCTGGCGACTTCCTCGGCCAGCATGGTCTTGCCGGTGCCCGGCTCGCCCTTGACCAGCAGCGGGCGCTTGAGGGTGATGGAGGCATTGACCGCCAGCATCAGGTCCTGCGTGGCGACGTAGTTGTCGGAACCCTTGAATTTCATGGATGGCTTGCAGTGGGAAGAGCGGGGAGGGAGGGGCGCCCGATGCATCGGCGATCAGGGCTTTCCAGCGGGTGGGAGGAAGGGTCGGCTTCCTATAATCGCCCGCCGATCCCCCAAGTCCTCACGAGATTTTGCGCGCAAAATGAACAAGCTGTTGACCACGATGTTTGCCCTCGCTGTCGCTTGCGTGACCAGCGTGGCCTCCGCGCAGAAGGTGACGGGCAATGCCGACAACGGCGCGAAGAAGGTGGCCATGTGCGTGGGCTGCCACGGCATCGTGGGCTACCAGGCCAGCTTCCCCGAAGTGCACAAGGTGCCCAAGATCGCGGGCCAGAGCGCCGGCTACATCACGGCGGCGCTGACGGCTTACAAGGGGGGCGACCGCAAGCACCCCACCATGCGGGCCATTGCCGACACCCTCACCGAGCAGGACATCGCCGACCTGGCCGCCTACTACTCGGCCCTCGGCATGAACGACGGTGCCGCCCCGCCGGCCACTGCCAAGGCGCCCAGCGACAAGGTCCAGGCCCTGATCGCCCGCAACGCCGACAACAGCTGCACCAAGTGCCACGGCGCCAACTTCAACACCCCCAACGACGCTACGGTGCCCAAGCTCGCCGGCCAGTACGGCGACTACCTCTTCGTGGCACTCAAGGCCTACAAGACCAGCCACCCGATGGTCGGCCGCTCCAATGCGGTGATGAGCACCCAGGTCAAGCCCTACAGCAACGCCGAGCTCAAGCAGCTGGCCCAGTACATCGCCTCGTTGCCGGGCGAGCTCAAGACGGTGCCGGAATCCGAGCTGCACCGCACGGCCAGCAAGTAATCCAGTTAGCGGGCTCGGCCAACCAAAAAGGCCTGCGAGGCGACTGCCCGCAGGCCTTCGTTCATGGGACTGCTGCTTTGTGGCGGCCCCGGTGACGGGGCCGCGCGCTTCAGGCCGTCTCCAGCGCCAGCAGCGCCGTCGCGGTGTTCGAGATCGGCAGGTGGTAATTGGCGTGCACCTTGCGCACCGACGGGCCCGCCGCCGTCAGCGCCGCGCGCATCGCCAGCCACATGAGCAGTTCCACGCCCTGGGTGCCGGCCTTCTCGACGATCTCGTGCACCGAGAACTGCGTGGCCCATTCCGGGTTGGTGAGCAGGCTGTCCATGAACTGCAGGTCGAAGCGCTTGTTGATGTGGCCGGCGCGCGTGCCGTCGAGCTGGTGCGACAGCCCGCCCGAGGCGACGAAGAGCACGCGCCGGTCCTCGCCCCAGGCCGCCACGGCCTCGCCGACGGCCTTGCCCAGCGCATAGACGCGGCTGGCCTTGGGCAGCGGGAACTGCACCGTGTTGATGCACACCGGCACGAGGGTTACCGGCCAGTCGCCGCTGGGCCACAGCAGCTTGAGCGGCAGGGTGCAGGCATGGTCAACCAGCATCTCCTGGCAGCTGACGATGTCGAACTCGCGCTCGATGAGCGTGTTGATCAGCTGCCACGACAGCGCCGGCTCGCCCCCCACCGGCGGCTGCGCCGGAATGCCCCAGCCCTCGTCGGCCGAGGCGTACTGCGACGCCGCGCCGACGGCGAAGGTGGGCATCTTGTCGAGGAAGAAGTTGAGGCCATGGTCGTTGTAGAACAGGACCACCACGTCGGGCCGGGCCGTCGCCAGCCAGTCGTGCACGGGCGGATAGCCGTCGAAGAAGGGCTTCCAGTAGGGCTCGGCCTGCAGGCCCTTGTGGATCGCGTTGCCGATGGCGGGAATGTGCGAGGTGCCGACGCCGCCGATGATCTTGGCCATGGCTTTTCTCCTCTGTGGCTTTACTGGAAGTTGGCCGCGACGAGCCGGGCCTTGAATTCGTCCTTGGAGAGGCCCGTCTGCTGGGCGCCGATGTCCTGCATGTCCAGCTTGAAGATGTCCGCGAACTTGGCCAGGTAGTAGGCATTGCCGCCCGCAGCAATGAGCTGCAGCACGTTGCGCGCGCGGATGGCCGCGGCCTGCTCGGCATTGAGGCCGTAGCGGCGCATGTAGCCCTCCTCGTCGGCCAGGAAGGCCTGGCGATTGGCTTCTTCGTTGAAGGAGAAGCACATCTTGTTGAGCGCATAGCCCTTGCGGGCCTGATCGCCGTCGAACAGGGTGGTGCCCTCGATGGGCGTGGCTGGTGTGGGGGTGGTCATGCGGTCTCCTCGTCGATCCCGTGGTGAAGGAAGGCCACCAGTATTCGCGGGCCGTTGTCAAAGATAAACCGATGGATCATCATGCATTGCATGAGCGATCTCGATTGGTCGGATCTGGACGCACGGCTGCTGCGCCTGCTGGTGGCGGTGGTGGAGACGGGCTCCATCACAGGTGCTGCACAGCGCCTGGGTGTCACGCAGTCGGCGGTGAGCCATCTGCTGGACAAGCTGCGCGCCATCACGGGTGACCCGTTGTTCGTCAAGTCGGGCCGCGGCATCGTGCCGACGGCCCATGCGCAGGCCCTGGCGCCGCAGGCGCGCGAGCTGCTGGCGCAATTGCAGGCCTTTGCGCGGCATGCCCACTTCGATCCCGCGGCCTGGCGCGGCGTGCTCACCATCGCCGCCAACGATTTCCAGCGCGAGGTGTTGCTGGTGCCCCTGGCCGCGCGGCTGCGCGCGCAGGCGCCGGGGCTGGTGCTGCGCGTGCTGCCCTCGGACGTGCCCACGGCCGAGATGCTGCGCAGCGGCCAGTGCCAGCTGGTGGTCAGTCCCCGCCCGCCCGAGGGCAGCGACATCGTGCAGAAGCGTCTGTTCGAGGACCGATGGCGCGTCTTCTACGACCCGGCCGTGCGCGAGGCGCCGGCCACGCGCCGAGAGTGGCTGGCCGCGGACCATGCGACGGTGGTCTACCCGCCGCAGCGGCGCATGGCGCTGGACGAGGCGCTGGCGGCGCGCGGCATCGAGCGGCATTTCGTGGTGACGGTGCCGGGCTTCGCCGGCCTGCCGGCTTTCCTGCGGGGCACGCCGATGCTGGCGACGGTGCCTGGGTTGTTAGGCGAAGGCCTGATGCGCGAATTTGCCAGCGTGGCGGTGCCGGTCGCTTGTCCGCCGCTGCCGATGTACATGGTGTGGCATCTGCGGCACCAGCAGGATGCGGCCCATCGGTGGTTGCGCGAGCAGCTGGCGGCGGTGGTGCCGGCGCGGCGCTGAGTCTTGCGTGGGGCGGCCATGTGCCTGCGTCAGGGTTGCGCAGGTTGCGCTGGTCACATCGGTCGGACGGATCATGTGGATGACGCGGGTCGCAAGGGTCACAAGGGTGGCATGAGTGGCGAGGACGGCACGAGTCGCACCAGTCGTCGGAACGTTAACCCGGCGGAGGACGTCGGCATGCGCGCTCCCGGTGCACGCTCGCGCTGACCGGCTTGTCTCACTACACGGGTGCTCGCTCTCCACCGACGTGCCTGCCGCACTGCACGGCGCCGCGAATGGCACCTCCGCACGCACACCGCCATCCTCCGCCTCGACGCTGCACCTGAACTGCCGGGTTCAGCCGTCCAGGTCTTGACTCCGTTCGCCCTGAGCCTGTCGAAGGGCAGAGCGGCGCGCGGCGCAAAGGCGGGCCGTCCTCACCCGACTCGGCTCCACCTTGATGGGCGAGGCTTCGACAGGCTCAGCCCGAACGGTCTGGGGTTGACTGGCCCGCATTGCCACATTGCCACATTGCCACATTGCCACATTGCCGCATTGCCGCATTGCCGCATGACTCCATGACTCCATGACTCCATGACTCCATGATTCGAGGGCTCGAGGGCTCGAGGGCTCGAGGGCTCGAGGGTTCGAGGGCTTCACGGCCCCGCGACCTGAAAAGGGTAGGACTCGCGCGCGGCGTCGAGGTGGAGGATGGCGGTGTGCGTGCGGAGGTGCCATTCGCGGCGCCGTGCAGTGCGGCAGGCACGTCGGTGGAGAGCGAGCACCCGTGTAGTGAGGCAAGCAGGTCGGCGCGAGCGCGCACCGGGAGCGCGCATGCCGACGTCCTCTGCCGGGTTACCGTTCCGACGCCTGGTGCGTCTGGTGCGCCTGGTGCGCCTGGTGCGCCTGGTGCGACCGAAGCACCGAAGCACCGAAGCACCGAAGCACCGAAGCATCGAAGCATCGAAGCACCGATGCGACCGATGCAACCGGAACGACCCGCCCGACCAGCCCCCTCAGTTCGCCTGCGCCAACTGCTCCAGGATCGCCGGGTTCTCCAGCGTCGAGGTGTCCTGCGTGATCGCCTCACCCTTGGCGATGCTGCGCAACAGCCGGCGCATGATCTTGCCGCTGCGCGTCTTCGGCAGGTTGTCGCCGAAGCGGATGTCCTTGGGCTTGGCGATCGGCCCGATCTCCTTGGCCACCCAGCTGCGCAGCTCGTTCGCCAGCGCCTTCGCCTCCTCGCCCGTCGGGCGCGGCCGCTTGAGCACCACGAAGGCACAGATCGCCTCGCCCGTGGTGTCGTCCGGGCGCCCCACCACCGCGGCCTCGGCCACCAAATCGGTCTTGGCCACCAGGGCCGACTCGATCTCCATCGTGCCCATGCGGTGGCCCGACACGTTCAGCACGTCGTCGATGCGGCCCGTGATCGTGAAGTAGCCCGTCGTCGCATCGCGGATCGCACCATCGCCCGCCAGGTAGTAGCGGCCCTGGAATTCTTCCGGAAAGTAGCCCTTGCGGAAACGCTCCGGATTGCCCCAGATCGTGCGGATCATCGACGGCCAGGGCCGCTTGACCACCAGGATGCCGCCCTGCCCCCAGGGCAGATCGTTGCCCGTCTCGTCCACCACCGCCGCCGCGATGCCCGGGAAGGGCAGGGTGCACGAGCCCGGCACCAGGTCCGTCGCGCCCGGCAGCGGCGTGATCATGTGCCCGCCCGTCTCCGTCTGCCAGAAGGTGTCGACGATGGGGCAGCGCCCGCCGCCGACATGCTGGTGGTACCAGGTCCAGGCGGCCGGGTTGATCGGCTCGCCCACCGAACCCAGGATGCGCAGGCTCGACAGATCGTAGCGGGCCGGGTGCACCGCCTCGTTGGCCTCGGCCGCCTTGATGAGCGAGCGGATGGCCGTCGGCGCCGTGTAGAAGATCGTCGCGCGGTGCGCCTCGATCATCTTCCAGAAGCGGCCCGCATCGGGGTACGTCGGCACGCCCTCGAACACGATCTGCGTCGCGCCCAGCATCAGCGGCCCGTAGGCGATGTAGGTGTGGCCCGTCACCCAGCCGATGTCGGCGGTGCACCAGAAGATGTCGTCGGCCTTCATGTCGAAGGTCCAGTGGCAGGTCAGGGCCGCATGCAGCAGGTAGCCGCCGGTGGCGTGCTGCACGCCCTTGGGCGTGCCGGTGGAGCCCGAGGTGTAGAGCAGGAAGAGCGGATGCTCCGCCTCCACCCATTCGGGCTCGCAATGCTCGCTCTGGCCGTCGACCAGCTCGTCCAGCCACAGGTCGCGCGGCGCCTGGAAGGGCACGGCCGCACCGGTGCGCCGGGCCACCACCACATGCCGCACGCTGGCGCAGCCGCCCTGGGCCAGCGCCTCGTCCACGATGGCCTTGAGCGGCAGCTGCTTGCCGCCGCGCACCTGCTGGTCGGCCGTGATGACCACGCAGGCGCCGGTGTCGGCGATGCGGTCGCGCAGGGCATGGGCCGAAAAGCCGCCGAACACCACCGAGTGGATGGCGCCGATGCGCGCGCAGGCCTGCATGGCCGCCACGCCGTCGATGGACATGGCCATATAGATGACGACGCGGTCGCCCTTCTTGACCCCCAGGGCGCGCAGCCCGTTGGCGATGCGGTTGACCCGCACCAGCAGCTGGCGGTAGCTGACGTGCGTGACGGCACCGTCGTCGGCCTCGAAGATCAGTGCCGTCTTGGCGCCCAGGCCGCGCTCGATGTTGCGCTCCAGGCAGTTCCAGCTGGCGTTGAGGGTGCCGTCGTTGAACCATTCGAAGAAGGGCGCCCGGCTGTCATCCAGCACGCGGGTGAAGGGCGTCTTCCAGCCCACATACTCGCGGGCCAGGCGGCCCCAGTAACCCTCGGGGTCGGCCTCGGCCTCGGCCACCAGGCGGTCGTAGGCGGCGCGGCCGGAGACATGGGCCTTCGCGGCCAGGACGAGGGGCGGGGGATAGAGGGCGGCGGTGTCGCTCATGGTCGTCTCCATGGAGGAAAAGGGGGTCATTCGATGGCGCTGGCGGAGTGCACCCGCTCGCGCAGCACGAACTTCTGGGTCTTGCCAGTGGAGGTCTTGGGCAGCTCGCCGAAGACGATCCGCTTGGGCATCTTGAAGCGCGCCAGCAGCGGCCGGCAGAAGTCCAGCAGCGTGGCCTCGTCCACCGTGGCGCCTGGCTTGAGCTCGACGAAGGCGCAGGGCACCTCGCCCCACTTGGCATCGGGCATGGCCACCACGGCGGCGGTGAGCACGGCGGGGTGGTGGTGCAGCGCGTCCTCCACCTCGATGGACGAGATGTTCTCGCCGCCGGAGATGATCACGTCCTTGCTCCGGTCGGTGATCTTCACGTAGCCGTCGGGATGCAGCACGCCCAGGTCGCCGGTGTGGAACCAGCCGCCGGCAAAGGCTTCCTCGGTGGCGCGCGGGTTCTTGAGGTAGCCCTTCATCACCGCATTGCCGCGGAAGAAGATCTCGCCCACGGTCTCGCCGTCGGCCGGCACGGGCTGCAGCGTGGCGGGGTCCAGAACCGTCACTGCCTCCTGCAAGGGATAGGGCACGCCCTGGCGGCCGTTCATGCGGGCGCGCTCGACCGGCGGCAGCTGCGCCCATTCGGGCTTCTGCGCGCACACGGCGGAGGGGCCGTACACCTCGGTCAGGCCGTAGACATGGGTGATGGCGATGCCCGCGGCCTCGCAGCCCTCGATCACCGCGGCCGGCGGGGCGGCACCGGCCACCAGGCCCTTCACGGGATGGTCAATGCCCTCGCGCAGCGCGGCGGGTGCGGCGATGAGCATGCTGTAGACGATGGGTGCGCCGCACAGGTGCGTGATGCGGTGCTCGCGGATCAGCCCGAAGATCGCGGCCGGCTCGACCCGCCGCAGGCACACGCTGGTGCAGGCCATCAGCGCGGTGGTCCACGGAAAGCACCAGCCGTTGCAGTGGAACATCGGCAGCGTCCACAGGTAGACCGCACCCTCGGGCAGGTTCCAGGCCAGGGCATTGCTCGCGGCATTGAGGTAGGCGCCGCGGTGGTGCGTGACCACGCCCTTGGGGTTGCCGGTGGTGCCGCTCGTGTAGTTGAGCGCGATGGCATTCCATTCGTCGGAGGGTGGCTGCCAGTCGAAGGCCGGATCGCCTGCGGCGAGGAAGTCCTCGTAGCCGATCTCGCCGAGCCGCGCGCCGGGCGGCGCCGTGTCGTCGTCCACCTCGATCACCAGCGGCCGGTGCGGGCCCAGCGCGCTCAGGGCCTGGGCCACCACGCCGGCGTACTCGCGGTCGGTGAGCAGCACCTTGGCCTCGCCATGCTGGAGCATGAAGGCGATGGCCTGCGCGTCGAGCCGGGTGTTGAGCGTGTTGAGCACGGCGCCCGTCATCGGCACGCCGAAGTGGGCCTCGTACATGGCGGGCACGTTGGGCAGCATGCAGGCGACCGTGTCGCCGGGGCCCACGCCGCGCTGCGCGAGGGCGCTGGCCAGGCGGCGGCAGCGTTCATAGGTCGTGGCCCAGCTCTGGCGGCGCTCGCCGTAGATGAGCGCGGTGCGCTGCGGAAACACATGCGCGGCCCGCGCCAGGAAGGACAGCGGCGTCAGCGCCACGAAGTTGGCCGCGTTGCGGTCCAGGCCCAGGTCGTAGGGATTGATGTGCGTCAAGCTTGTCTCCTGCGCAGTCGTGCCATCGTTCGATGGCGGTGATTTGTTGGCTTGGGGTCAGCCACATGCCGCAGACTCCGCCGCCGCAAGGATGAACCCCGAAGATTGCAGGAGACGCCGCCGAATATGACGAATGTTTGCAGCCCCGATGCGGCCGCCGCAGAGGGTGCCCCTGCGCCCCTGCAGCGCTACGTCACGCTGCAGACCGGACTGGACATGCTGGACGACGGCATCTCCATCTTCGATGCCGAACTGCGCCTGGTGGCCTGGAACAAGGCCTACCTGCGGCTGCTGGACTTCCCGCCCGAGCTGGTGTGGCTGGGTGCCCCGTTCCGCGACTTCATGGAATTCAACGCCCGCCGCGGCGACTATGGCCCGGGCAACCCCGAACAGCAGGTCGAAGAACGCATGGCACTGGCCCGGCGCTTCGAGCCGCACGACGTCGAGCGGGTCCGGCCCGATGGCCGCGTGCTGCGCATCCGCGGCCAGCCGGTGCCGGGCCTGGGCTTCGTCACCCTGTATTCCGACGTGACCGAGCGCCACCGCGCCGAGGCCACCATCCGGCGCCAGAACGCCGAGCTCGAAAGCCGAGTCGCCGCCCGCACCACCGAACTGCAGCGCAGCGAGCAGCGCGTGCGGCTGGTGATGGACTCCATCCCGGCGCTGGTGGCGTACTTCGACGCCGGGCGCGTCTATCGCTACCTCAACCGCGGCTATGCGGACTGGTTCGGGGTCGACACCGCTCGGCCCGAGGTCGTGAGTGCGCGGCGCTTTCTCGGCGAGGCGGTCTATGCGCATGTGCGCCCGCATGTCATGCGCGCACTGGCGGGCGAACCGCAGAGCTTTGCCTACGACCTGCGCACGCAGGACGGCCAGACCCGCACGGTGCGCACCTCGCTCGCGCCCGAGCGCGCCGCCGACGGCCGCGTGGCGGGCTGCTTCGAGCTCACCTTCGACATCACCGAGCAGCGCCGCGCCCAGGAACTGGTGGCGCGGGCGCAGAAGCTGGAATCGCTCGGCCACCTCACCGGCGGCCTGGCGCACGACTTCAACAACATCCTCACGGTGGTGATCGGTAACCTCGACGCGCTGCTGCGCCGCGGCGCCGCCGACGAGGCCACGTGCGAATTCGCCCAGCCGGCGCTGGACGCCGCGCGTCGTGGCGCCGAGCTGGTGCGGGCGCTGCTGAGCTTTGCGCGCCGGCAGCCGCTGCAGGCCGCGTCGGTGCACGTGGGCGCGCTCATCGAGACCGTGGCCCGGCTGGTACGCCGTGCGCTGCCCGACACGCTAGCGCTGGAGGTGGATGCCGGCCCGGCCGCCTTGTGGACGTGGATCGATGCGACGCTGCTCGAACAGGCGCTGGTCAACCTGATCCTGAATGCGCGCGACGCGACCGGCCCGCTGGGCCGCATCGTGCTGCGGGCGCGCGCTGCCCGGCTGGACGCCGCGCAGGCCGCGCCGCTGCAGATGTCGGCCGGCGACTGCGTGTGCATCGAGGTGCAGGACGATGGCTGCGGCATGGACGCCCAGACGCTGGCGCGGGTGTTCGAGCCCTTCTTCACCACCAAGTCGCCGGGCAGCGGCACCGGCCTGGGCATGGCCGTGGTCTACGGCTTCATCCGCCAGTCGGGCGGCGCCATCGACCTGCGCAGCGCGCCCGGGCAGGGCACCACCGTCACCCTGTGGCTGCCCGCCGCCGAGGCCCCGCCGCCCGCCGCGGACGAACTGCCGCCAGGGCAGACGGTCGCGCCTGCCTCGCAGGGCCTGGCGCTGCTGGCCGACGACGACGCGCAGGTGCGCCGCGTGATCCGCCGCAGCCTGCTGGAGCTGGGCTACTCGGTGCTGGAGGCCGAGAGCGGCACCGAGGCCGTGCAGCTTCTGGCCCACATGCCGGGCCTGGCGCTGGTGCTGTCGGACGTGCAGATGCACGGCGCGGTGGACGGCGTGGCCGTCGCCACAGCGGCCTGCGCGCTGCCGGCCGGCGTCGCCGCACCGGCCGTGGTGCTGATGAGCGGCCACGCGCCGGAGGCCATTGCCCGGCCGGCCGGCGTGCCCGTGATCACCAAGCCATTCACCGCCGAGCAGCTCGCGCGGGCCATCGAGGAAGGGAGACGACCACCATGATGAATTCACCTGGCCATGGCGCCGCCGGCACCGGCGTGCGCGGCCCCGGCAGGCACGACGAGGAGGCCGCGCCCGACCTCATCTACGTGATCGAGGACGAGCCCGAGGTGGCCCGCATCGTGCGCGCCACGCTGCAGGACTTCGGCTTCGCCTGCGAGGTGTTCGCCAGCGGCGCGGCGGCACTGCGCCGGCTGCAGGTCGAAAAGCCCGACCTCTGCATCATCGACCTGGGCCTGCCCGACATGGACGGGCTGGACCTGATGCGGCGCATCACCGCGGCCAGCAGCGCGGGCGTGCTGATCCTCACCGGCCGCGGCCATCCGGCCGACCGCGTGATGGGCCTGGAGCTGGGTGGCGACGACTACGTGACCAAGCCCTTCGAGGCGCGCGAGCTGGTGGCACGCGTGCGCAGCATCCTGCGCCGCCGCGGCCAGGCCGTCGGCGCCGCGCAGGGCCAGCGCCGACGGGCGCGCTTCAATGGCTGGCGCATCGACTGGGGCTCGCATGTGCTCACCGCCCCCGACGGCACCGAACACCTGCTGGGCACGGCCGAGGCACAGGTGCTGCGCAGCTTCATGGAGCGGCCCCACCAGATCCTCACGCGCGAGCAACTGCTGGGCACGCGCGATCTGCTGCCCACCGACCGCAGCATCGACGTGCGCATCTCGCGCCTGCGCAAGAAGATCGAGGGCGACACCGAGACGCCGCAGGTCATCAAGACGGTCTACGGCGCGGGCTACCTGTTCGCGGCCAACGTGGAGTGGGATTAGCGCCGGCGTCAGCCTCGCGCAAGCCTCATTGCGCGACTTGGCTTGCAATGTGACGAATGATTGCGCCGGGTCCGCGCGCAGCGACCGGCATCGAAGAATGCAGCACAGGCTCATTCCAGATGCCAGGAGACAACCCCATGAAAGACCCGGTCGCGGAGCGCATCCGCTCCCATCCCAAGTACATCGAACTGCGGCGGCGCCGCAACCGCCTGGGCGGCTGGCTCACCGCGATCATGCTGCTCGTCTACTACGGCTATGTCGCGCTGATCGCTTTCGACAAGCCCTTCCTCGCGCGGCCCATCGGCCAGGGCGTGACCACGCTGGGCATTCCCATCGGCCTGGGCGTGATCGTCTTCACCATCGTCATCACGCTGGCCTACATCCGCCGCGCCAATGGCGAGTTCGATCGGCTCACGGCCGAGATCCTGAAGGAGGCCGGCCAATGACGCGCGCATCCTTCTCCAGCACGGCGGCCCGTCTTGCACTGGCCTCGCTGCTGATGATGGCCAGTCTGGCCCAGGCCGCGGGCGGCGATGTCGGCCAGGTGGCCAAGCAGCCCACCAACTGGATCGCCATCGGCATGTTCATGGTGTTCGTGGCGGGCACGCTCTACATCACCAAGTGGGCGGCCAAGCGCACGCGCTCGGCGGCAGACTTCTACACCGCGGGCGGTGGCATCACCGGCTTCCAGAATGGCCTGGCCATCGCGGGCGACTACATGTCGGCGGCCTCCTTCCTGGGCATCTCGGCCGCCGTGATGGCCACGGGCTATGACGGGCTGATCTATTCCATCGGCTTCCTGGTGGGCTGGCCGGTGCTCACCTTCCTGATGGCCGAGCGGCTGCGCAACCTGGGCAAGTTCACCTTTGCCGACGTGGCCGGCTACCGCTTCCGGCCCGGCCCCATCCGCGCCTTCGCGGCCAGCGGCACGCTGGTGGTGGTGGCCTTCTACCTGATCGCCCAGATGGTGGGCGCGGGCCAGCTCATCAAGCTGCTGTTCGGCCTGGACTACTGGGTGGCGGTGGTGATCGTGGGCGCGCTGATGATGGTCTACGTGCTCTTCGGCGGCATGACGGCCACCACCTGGGTGCAGATCATCAAGGCCGTGATGCTGCTGGCCGGCGTGACCTTCATGGCGGTGATGGTGCTGGCGGCCTTCCACTTCAGCCCCGAGGCGCTGTTCGCCAGGTCGGTCGAGGTGCGCACGCAGATCGCCGCCAATGCCGGCAAGTCGCCTGAAGAGGCACGCAGCATCGGGCTGGCCATCATGGGCCCGGGCGGCTTCGTCAAGGACCCGATCTCGGCCATCAGCTTCGGCATGGCGCTGATGTTCGGCACGGCCGGGCTGCCGCACATCCTGATGCGCTTCTTCACCGTGCCGGATGCCAAGGAGGCCCGCAAGTCGGTGGGCTGGGCCACGGTGTGGATCGGCTACTTCTACCTGCTGATCTTCATCATCGGCTTCGGCGCCATCACGCTGGTGCTGACCAACCCGGAGTTCGCCAACGTGGCCACGGGCGTGATCCACGGCGGTGCGGGCGCGACCAACATGGCGGCCGTGCTGGTGGCCAAGGCGGTGGGCGGCAACGTGTTCTACGGCTTCATCTCGGCGGTGGCCTTCGCCACCATCCTGGCGGTGGTGGCCGGCCTGACGCTGTCGGGCGCCTCGGCGGTGTCGCACGACCTCTATGCCACGCTGATCAAGCAGGGCCGCGCCGAGCCGCGCGACGAGCTGCGCGTCTCGCGCATCACCACGGTGGCGCTGGGCATCATCGCGGTGCTGCTGGGCATCGCCTTCGAGAAGCAGAACATCGCCTTCATGGTGTCGCTGGCCTTCGCCATCGCGGCCTCGGCCAACTTCCCGGTGCTGTTCATGAGCGTGCTGTGGAAGGACTGCACCACGCGCGGCGCGGTGATCGGCGGCACGCTGGGCCTGGCGGCCTCGGTGGGGCTGACCATCGTCTCGCCCTCGGTGTGGGAGGCGACGCTGGGCTATCCCAAGGGCTCGGCGCTTTTCCCCTATACCTCGCCGGCGCTGTTCTCCATGGCCATCGGCTTTGCGGGCATCTGGCTGTTCAGCCTGATGGACCGCAGCCGCCAGGCCGCCGCCGAGCGGGCCGCCTTCCCGGCGCAGCAGGTGCGGTCGGAGACGGGGCTGGGCGCGGCCGGCGCCTCGGGGCACTGACAGGGCAAGAACGAATCCGGGGCTTGTCGGAGCGCGTCCGTCTTCCCCGGATTCGTTCACACCCTTCGAGCAGCGCCGTTCGTGCGGCCGCGGCCCGCTTCGAGGGCGCGCCGGCGAGGACAGCTGGCGGCAAGGCGCCTGCGGGCATGATCGGGGCATGTCGTCGCCCGTCCCGCCCTTGTCTCGTCTCTCCCGCCGCCGCCTGCTGCAAGGCGCGGCGGGCGCGGCGCTCGCCGCGCCCTTCTTTCGCTTGCATGCCCAGGGTGGCGACAGCCGGCCGCTGTTCAGCCTGGGCGTGGCCTCCGGCTGCCCCACGGCCGAGGGCGTGGTGCTGTGGACCCGCCTCGCGCCCGAGCCGCTGACCGGCGGCGGCATGGGCGAGGCACCCGTTCCGGTGGACTGGGAACTGGCCGAGGACGAGCGCTTCACCCGCATCGTCGCCCGTGGCCGCGCCATCGCCTTGGCCGAGCTGGCGCACTCGGTGCACGTCGAGGTGGCGGGCCTGGCCCCCGGCCGTGACTACTGGTACCGCTTCATGGCGCAGGGCATCCAGAGTCCGGTCGGCCGCACCCGCACCGCGCGTGCCCTGCAGGACGCCCAGCCGCTGCGTCTGGCTTTCGGCTCCTGCCAGCAGTACGAGCAGGGCTTCTACAGCGCCTACCGCGACATGGCCGCGCAGGATCTGGATGCGGTGGTGCACCTGGGCGACTACATCTACGAAGCCTCCTGGGGTCGCGACCATGTGCGGCGCCACGAGGCCGGCCTGCCGCAGGACCTGGCCGGCTATCGCAACCGCTACGCGCTCTACAAGGGCGACGCCGACCTGCAGGCTGCGCATGCGGCCTTCCCGTGGTTCGTCACCTGGGACGACCACGAGGTGCAGAACGACTATGCCGACGACCGCTCGCCGCAGACGCCCGACCCTGCTCCGTTCATGGCCCTGCGCGCAGCCGCCTACCAGGCCTGGTACGAGCACATGCCCGTGCCGGCCTGGATGCGCCCGCAGGGCGCGCAGGCCCGCATCCATGGCCGCTGGCAGATGGGCGGCATGGCCGAGCTCTTCGTGCTCGACGGCCGCCAGTACCGCTCGGCCCATCCCTGCGTGCCGGTGACCGGCAACAAGGGCTTCGTCGACTGTGACGAGCGCACGGCCGCCGGCAGCTACCTGGGCGCCGAACAGGAAGCCTGGCTCTACCAGGGCCTGGCGCGCGCCCAGGGCCGCTGGACGCTGATAGCCCAGCAGACGCTGATGGCCACCGCCCCGCGCAGCCGCGGCGAGGAGCGCGGCTACTGGGTCGATGGCTGGGACGGCTACGCCGCCAACCGCGAGCGCCTTTACGGCGCGCTGGCGGCCCGGCCCGAGCGCAACGCGCTGGTGCTGAGCGGAGACGTGCACTGCTTCTGGGCCGCCGACCTGCAGCGCGCCAGCGATGCGGCGCCGCTGGCCACCGAGTTCGTGGGCGGCTCGATCAGCTCGCAGGGGCCCTCGATGGCCACGGTGGCGGCGCTGCAGGCCAGCAACCCGCAGCTGCGCTGGGGCCGCGGCGACGTGCGCGGCTATGCGCTGGCCACGCTGGCGCCGGCCGAGGCGCGCGTCGAATTCCGCGCGGTGGACGACATCCGGCGGGCCGATTCCGGTGTGAGCCGGCTGGCGCGCTTCGTGGTGGAGCACGGGGCGCCGGGCGTGCACACGGTGGCGGGCTGAGTCCGGGGCGGGGGCCGCCATCCGGCTTCGAGGCCGCGCGCCCGGCCTCCTGCGGCATGCCGGCCGGGTTCTGCCGGATGGCCCGCACCTGCCGCATGCCGATTCGTGCCCATCCGCAAGCGCCGGGCCACAAGACCCCGCCTGCCGACCCGGATTCGCCAGTCTGTCGCGGCCCCGACCGCGGACGCTGTTAGGGTCGGCGCTTCCCGGGTTTTCCCTCATCTTTGCCTGACCGCCGGCCCACGGCGCTGCCTGCCAGCGCGGGCCGCTGTTCCGCCTTCCGCTGCGTCACCGCCTTGCCCATGACTTCCGCCATTTCACAGACCGACGCCGATTCCGAACGCACGCTGCTGCGCGCCGTGCTCGCCCTGGGGCTGGGCGGTTTCTCCATCGGCACGGGCGAGTTCGTGATCATGGGCCTGCTGCCCGAGGTGGCGCGCGACATCGGCACCAGCATTCCGCAGGCCGGCCACGCGATCAGCGCCTATGCGCTGGGGGTGGTGGTGGGCGCGCCGGTGCTGGCGGCGCTGGCCGCCGGTTGGCGCCGCCGTGTGCTGCTGATGGCGCTGATGGCCTTCTATGCCGTCGGCAACATCGCCAGCGCGCTGGCGCCCGATTACGCGTCGCTGCTGGTGCTGCGCCTGGCCACCGGCCTGCCGCATGGCACCTATTTCGGCGTGGCTGCGCTGGTGGCGGCTGCGTTGGCCCCACCCGGTCAGCGTGCGCGGGCGGTGGGGCTGGTGATGCTGGGGCTGACCGGCGCCACCTTGGTCGGCGTGCCCATCGCGGCCTGGCTGGGCCAGCATTTCGGCTGGCGTGCGGCCTTCGTCTTCGTCGGCCTGATCGCGGCTGCCGCTGTCCTGATGATCCGCCTGTGGGTGCCCGACATGGCCGCGGCGCACGGGGCCAGTCCCATGCGCGAGCTGGGTGCCCTGCGCCGGCGCCAGGTGTGGTTCACCCTGGGCATCGCGGCCATCGGTTTCGGCGGCATGTTCTGCGTATTCAGCTACGTCAAGCCCACGCTGACCGAGGTGGCCGGCCTGTCGGTGGAACGGGTGCCGCTGGTGCTGGCCCTGTTCGGCGTCGGCATGGTGGCGGGCACCCTG
>NZ_CAJYES010000090.1 GCF_913773995.1 uncultured Pseudacidovorax sp. | reverse complement strand
GCCCCAATGGCGCCGGCAAGACCACGCTCATCAACCAGCTCACCGGCGTGCTCACGCCCAGCGAAGGCCGCATCCGCCTGCTGGGCGAGGACATCACCCGGCTGGCGCCGCATCGGCGCGTGGCGCGCGGGCTGGTGCGCACCTTCCAGATCAACCAGCTCTTCGACAGCATGACGCCGCTGCAGACGCTGGCGCTGGTGGTGGCGCAGCACCGCGGGCAGGGCGCTCGCTGGTGGCAGCCGCTGGGCCGCGATGCGGCGGTGGCCGAGCGGGCCGGCGAGCTGCTGACCCAGTTCCACCTCGCGGACGTGGCCCATGTGGAGGTGCGCCATCTGGCCTACGGCAAACGCCGTCTGCTCGAGATCGCCATCGCGCTGGCCTGCGAGCCGAAGGTGCTGCTGCTGGACGAGCCGGTCGCCGGCGTGCCCGCCGGCGAGCGCGAGGAGCTGCTGCAGACCGTGGCCGCACTGCCGGCCGATGTCTCCGTCCTGCTGATCGAACACGACATGGATCTCGTCTTCAGCTTTGCCCGCCGCATGACGGTGCTGGTCAACGGCGCTCTGCTCACGGAGGGAACGCCCGAGGAGATCGCGGCCGACCCGCGGGTGCGCGAGGTCTACCTGGGCCAGACGGAGGTGCACGCATGAGTGGCACGATGAACGCGCTGTTGCAGATCGAGGGCCTCAGCGCCGGCTACGGCGAGGCGGTGGTGCTCAACGATGTCTCGCTGTCGCTGGGGGAAGGCGAGACGCTGGCCCTGCTGGGCCGCAACGGCACCGGCAAGACCACGCTGATCAACACCCTGGCCGGCGCCACGCGCCAGCATGGCGGACGCATCCTGCTGGGCGGCCAGCCGCTGCACACGCTGCCGGCTTACCGCCGGGCCGCCGCCGGCATCGGCTGGGTGCCGCAGGAGCGCAACATCTTCAAGTCGCTCACCGTGCACGAGAACCTCACGGCGGTGGCGCGCCCTGGCCGCTGGACGCCGGCGCGCGTGTACGAGATGTTTCCCCGCCTGGCGGAGCGCAAGGGAAACCTGGGCACGCAGCTGTCGGGCGGCGAGCAGCAGATGCTGGCCGTGGGCCGTGCCCTGGTGCTCAACCCGCGCCTGGTTCTGCTGGACGAGCCGCTGGAAGGCCTGGCGCCGATCATCGTGGAGGAATTGCTGCGCGCCATCCGCCGGCTGACCCGCGATGAAGGATTGACCGCCATCATCGTGGAACAGCATCCGCAGGCCATTCTGGCGATTTCGGACCGGGCGGCGGTGCTGGACCACGGTTCGGTCGTACATCGCGGCGCTGCGGCTGAATTGCTGGCGCAGCCCGCCTTGCTGGATCGTCTGTTGGGATTGGCCCGCTGAGAAGGTCAATGGCGGCGCGATGCCGTCGGCATTCGTTATTGACACGCGAATACCCTTGTAGTCCGGGGGTATTCATTTGTCATGCGCCGGCCACGGCTTGCGGCGTTCAATTCTTGAATTAGAATTGCGCCCACTGCTTTCTCAATACAAAGGAATCGAGCAATGGCAACTTTGGCAGAGATCACCGCGCAGATCCAGCAGCGGGACCAGGAAATCGCGGAATTGCGCCGTCAGGCCGAGGAGCTGCGCAGCCATGAGCGCGCCGGCGTGATCGAAGAACTGCGCAAGAAGATCGCCGAATACGGGATTACCGCTGCGGACCTCAAGCTGAATGGTCGCGGTGCCGGTGCTGGCACCAAGCGCAGCGTTTCGGCTGCTCCGGCCAAGGCGGCGGCGGTCGTCAAATACCGCAGCCCCACGGGCGAAACCTGGTCGGGTGGCCGTGGTCGCAAGCCCCGTTGGGTGACCGAGGCGCTGGCGGCTGGCAAATCGCTGGAAGAGTTCGAGGTCAAATAATCAATACACAGCTGCACTTGCTGTAGCATGAACAAACAAAAATCCCGCGCATTGCGCGGGATTTTTGTTGACGGGTACACGCCCTACGAGTTCACCATCACCAGCTTGCCTTTGACCCCTCGCGAGCCCATGTGGGCGTAGGCCGCCTTCAGCTCGCTCATGGGCATCGTGCGGTCGATCACCGGCTTGATCTTGCCTTGGGCATACCAGGTCGCCAGCTCCTGCATCATGCTGGCGTTCGCCTTCGGCTCCCGTCGCGCGAAGTCCCCCCAGAACACGCCGACCAGCGACGCGCCTTTCAGCAGCGTGAGATTCAGTGGCAGTGACGGAATGGGGCCGGAGGCGAATCCGACCACCAGATAGCGGCCACGCCAGGCGATCGAGCGAAATGCGGGTTCCGCGAAATCGCCCCCCACCGGGTCGTAAATCACGTCGGGGCCCTTGCCATCGGTGGCGTCTTTGATCGCGTCACGCAGACCTTGTGGCACCGCATGCTTGCTGTAATTGATCGTCGCATCCGCGCCGACGCTTTTACAGAGTTCGCATTTCTCGTCGGTGGACGCTGCCGCGATCACGCGTGCGCCTGCGGCCTTGGCGATCTGGATCGCGGAAGTTCCGACGCCTCCAGCCGCGCCGAGGACCAGCACGGTTTCACCCGCCTTGAGTGCCGCACGATCGATCAGTGCATGCCACGACGTCGCATAGATCATGATGAAAGCGGCCGCATCCACCATGTCGAATTGCGGCGCCAGGGGCATGCACGTGGCCGCGGGCGCCAGCGTATGCGTGCCGAAGCCGCCGGTGCCTGAAAGACAGGCAATGGGCTGGCCGACCTTCAGGTGGGTCACGCCTTCGCCGACGGCCTGCACAATGCCCGCATATTCCGAACCAGGCACGAAGGGCAGCTTCGGCTTCATCTGGTATTTGTTCTGCACGATCAGCAGGTCGGGAAAGTTCAGGCTGGCCGCCTTGATTTCCACCAGCACTTCACCCGGACCGGGTTCCGGGGTGGGTAATTCCTTCCAGATCAGCGCATCGACGCCCACCGGGTTTTCGCAAAGCCATGCGTGCATGGAATCAGTCTCCGTCGTCATTGAGTCGCAGGCATGATAGGGGGCCGCCTCGCGGCGTTCTTGTCTCTGCGGCGACCCCCTTTCCGAGGGACTTCGCCTCCTAAAATCCCGCCGCCCATGAAGATCCTCATCTCCAATGACGATGGTTACCAGGCCCCCGGCATCGTCGCCCTGCACGACGCGCTGCGCGAGGTGGCCGATGTCGAGGTCATCGCCCCCGAGCACAACAACAGTGCCAAGTCCAACGCCCTGACCCTGGCGGCGCCGTTGTACGTGCACCGTGCCCACAACGGCTTTCGCTACGTCACAGGCACCCCGGCCGACTGCGTCCACATCGCGCTCAAGGGATTGCTTGATTACCGGCCAGACCTGGTCGTCTCCGGCATCAACAACGGCGCCAACATGGGCGACGACACCATCTACTCGGGAACCGTCGGTGCGGCCATGGAAGCCTACCTGTTCGGCATCCCGGCGATCGCCTTCTCGCAGACCGAAAAGGGTTGGGCCCACATCGACGCCGCCGCCCAGGCCGCCCGGCGGCTGGTGGAGCGCATCCAGCGCGAGCGCATGCACGAGCAGCCGGCGTGGCTGCTGAATGTCAACATTCCCAACCTGCCGGCCGAGTCGCTCAAGCCCATCAAGATCTGCCGCCTGGGCCGCCGTCATGCGGCCGAGAAGGTCATCACGCAGCAGAGCCCCCGCGGTGAGACCATGTACTGGATCGCTGGCGCAGGCGGCGCCAAGGACAGTGGTGAAGGCACCGATTTCCACGCGACCGCCGCTGGCCATGTGGCGGTCACGCCGCTGCAGATCGACCTGACCGACCACGCCAGCCTGGACGAGTGGCGCGAGGCCGTGCGCCGGCTCGACGCCAGCGACTGAGCCGGACCGACGCAGGAGTCCCGGTGCCGCAGCCTCCACGTTCCCGCCCCACCTTTCCGGTCACCCTTCAGCGCCCGTCCGTCCCGGCAGCGCCTGCACCGAGCCGGACCAGGGCCGCTGCCTCTGCGCCCCCGTCCCCGCCGCCGCTCAGTGCCACGCCCTCGATGGCCTCGGAAGCCGTACGCCAGCGCATGGTGCAGCGGCTGGCGGCGCAACAGGGCATTGCCGATGAGCGTGTTCTTCGCGCAATGGGCGCCGTGGCGCGCCATGCCTTCGTCGATGGCGCGCTGGCGGCGCAGGCTTATGAGGACACGAGCCTGCCCATCGGGCTGGGTCAAACCATCTCCAAGCCAAGTGTCGTGGCGCGGATGATCGAGCTGCTGCTGGCGGCTCCCGCACTGGCCGACCAGCCGCAGGGCCGACTGGGGCGGGTGCTGGAGATCGGCACCGGCTGTGGCTACCAGGCGGCGGTATTGAGCCATGTCGCCAAGGAGGTCTACAGCATCGAGCGGCTGCGCGGCCTGCACGAGAAGGCGCGCGCCAACCTGCGGCCCCTGCGGTTGGCGACAGTGCATCTGCTGCTCGGCGACGGCATGCAGGGATACCCGGCGGGCGCACCCTATGCCGGCATCATCGCTGCTGCAGGGGGGGCCGACCTGCCTGCGACCTGGCTCGACCAGCTGGCCCCGGGAGGACGCATCGTTGCTCCAGTACAGTCTGGAAATGCGGGCCAAGCACTTGTCATCATTGACAAAACGAACACGGGTGTCGAGCGCCGGTTTCTTGAGGCCGTCAACTTCGTGCCTTTAAAATCGGGAATTGCATGAAGGAAAGACATATGCAGGGTTCTGGTCGCTGGCACAGGCTGGCTTGGGTAAGCGCTGCGGTGACCTGCGTCGTGTTGGCAGGCTGCGCCTCTTCGCGCGGGCCGGCGCCGGTGGAGGATCGCGCCCCTGGGGGTACCACGGGCACGGCGCTCCCGCCGGCCTCCTCGGGGCTCCCCACCACGGACGCCAACGGCAAGCCGCTGCCGGGCATCGAAAACCTCGGCAAGCCCGGCTATTACGCCGTTCGGCCGGGAGACACCGTGCGGCGCATTGCGCTGGATACCGGGCAGAGCTGGCGCGACATCGTCCGCTGGAACAACCTCGAGAACCCCGATCGCATCGAGGTCGGCCAGGTGCTGCGGGTCGTGCCGCCCGTCGCGGGTGGTGCACCTGCTGCGACGGCCCCTGTCGCCGGCGCCACGACGCCGCCGCCGGCTGCGGCTGCGAGCGCGCCTGTGCCTCCGGCTGCGAACGCCGCGGGCGCGACGCCCCCCGCCAAGACCGCCGGCAACCCTCCGGCCGCCAGCGGCGAGGATGATCTGGGTTGGATCTGGCCTGCCCAGGGCGCGCTGATCGCGGGTTTCGACGACGCCAAGAACAAGGGTCTGGACATCGCCGGCCGCGCGGGCGACCCGGTGCTCGCGGCGGCCGATGGCAAGGTGGTGTACGCCGGTGCCGGCCTGCGCGGCTACGGCAACCTGATCATCCTGAAGCACAACAACACCTTCCTCACCGCCTATGCCCACAACCAGACGCTGCTGGTCAAGGAAGACCAGTCCGTCCAGAAGGGCCAGAAGATCGCCGAGATGGGCAACAGCGACGCTGACCGCGTGAAGCTGCACTTCGAGATCCGTCGCCAGGGCAAGCCTGTGGATCCCTCGCGCTACCTGCCGGCCAGGCCCTGAGCGTGCTGCGCTGGCCGTCCGGATTCGGACGGCCGGCGACAATCGGGGGATGATGGATTCCCTCGACAACAAGGACACGCTCCCCACGTCCCTCGCTTCTGCCGACGCCACTCGCCCCGCTGGCGCTTCGGCCACCTCTTCCTCTCCCCTCGACCTTCCCGCGGCTTCCGGCCGCCCGGCCCCCGTCGCCAGCGCGGCGCTCGAGCCGGGCTGGCTGGCGGTCGAGTCGCTCGATCTGGAGGCTCAGGGCGTCGCCCGACGCGAAGATGGCAAGGTCGTCTTCATCGATGGTGCCCTGCCCGGCGAGGTGGTACGGGTCAACGTGCACCGCAAGAAGAACAACTGGGAGCAGGGCCAGCTCACCGACATCCGGCGCGAGTCGCCGCTGCGCGTGAAACCCGGCTGTCCGCACTTCGGCCTGCATGCAGGAGCCTGCGGAGGCTGCAAGATGCAGCACCTGCATGCCTCGGCCCAGGTCGCCGTGAAGCAGCGCGCCCTCGAAGACAACCTGTGGCACCTGGGCAAGGTGCGGCCCGATACGCTGCTGCGCCCGATCGAGGGCCCGGCCTGGCACTACCGCTACCGTGCCCGCCTGTCGGTGCGCTACGTGCAGAAAAAAGGCACGACGCTGATCGGCTTTCATGAGCGAAAGAGCCGCTACGTCGCCGACATGGAAATGTGCCCCGTGCTGCCGAAGACCGTGAGCGACATGCTCATGCCGCTGCGCGCCCTGATCGATTCCATGGATGCGCGCCTGACCTGTCCGCAGATCGAGGTGGCCTGTGGCGATGCCTCCGGAACCACGCAACTGGGGGTGATCGCCCTGGTGCTGCGGCACCTGGAGCCGCTGAGCGAGCCCGATCTCGGTCGCCTGCGTGCCTTTGCCGCCGCCCACCCTGGCGTGCAGTGGTGGCTGCAACCCAAGGGGCCTGACACCGTGCGCCTGATGGACGAGGGCGTCCCTGCTTTGGCCTACGAACTGCCCGAATTCGGCATCACCATGCCCTTCCGGCCCACCGACTTCACCCAGGTCAATCCCCATATCAACCGGGTGCTCGTGACTCGCGCCCTGCGCCTGCTCGACGTTCAGCCCGGGGAGCGCGTGATCGACTGGTTCTGCGGCCTGGGCAATTTCACCTTGCCGCTGGCCACCCAGGCGCGAGAGGTGCTGGGCATCGAAGGCAGCGAGACGCTTGTGGCCCGGGCCCGCGACAACGCAGCGGCCAATCGGCACGTTGCCGTACGGCCCTGGGGTAAGACGGACTTCGTCGCCCGCAACCTGTTCGAGATGACACCGGAGATGCTGGTGGCCGATGGCCGTTCCGACCGCTGGCTGGTCGATCCGCCGCGTGAGGGGGCATTTGCGCTCGTCAAGGCGCTGGCCGATCTGCATCAGCAGCCTGAGTTGCGCAAGGGTGGCTGGCTACCGCCGAAGCGCATCGTCTATGTGAGCTGCAATCCTGCCACGCTGGCGCGGGACGCAGGACTGCTCGTGCATCAGGGTGGCTACCGCTGCAGCTTCGCCGGCGCGGTGAACATGTTTCCGCACACCGCGCACGTCGAGTCGATCGCGGTCTTCGACCTGGCGGAGTGAGCGCCGTCCATCGTCCAATCGGGATAGGGGTCCGTCATTGTCGACGGAGCCCCTCCCACACCACCCGGCATGCGGGTCCGCACCGGGCGGTTCGAGCGCTTGAGGTCATGAGAGACGGGGCAAGCCCAGCCGGTCGAACCAGGAGATCGTGATAGCGGTGTTCAGCGCCTTGGCACTGTTGCGCCACCAGCGACGGCTGTTGGCCGCCACCTGTCGCGCAACGCGAGGCGTCGCCCCCAGCGCCAGCAGTTCGCGATACATCGTCGTGCCCCGCCTCCACTGCTTGAGCTGCAAGGCCCTGAGTCGGTGGCGCAGCCATTCGTCCAGCACGCGCCAGACCTTGGGGGTCTGCGCCAGTGCGAAGTACCCCTTGCAGCCCAGCAGGTAGGGCGTGAGCCCTTGCACCGTCTGCGCCATGCTGCGCCCGTTGGAGCGCCCCGTGAGTTGCCGCATACGCCTCTTGAAGTCGCCCAGGGCCTCCTGAGCCACTGCGTATTTCACTTCTCCTGCCTTGGCCATCCACAGCTCGTAGCCCAGGAACTTGCGCCCCAGGGCGCTGCTCACCGCACTTTTGGCTTCGTTGATCTGAAGCTTCAGCCGGCCGTACAGCTTTCTGAGCCATGCCATCACCCGCTCGCCTGCCTTGTTGCTGCCCACGTAGACGTTGCAGTCGTCGGCATACCGCGCGAAGCTGTAGCCCCGCGCCTCCAGTGCCTTGTCCACTTCGTCGAGCAGCACGTTGGCCAGCAACGGGCTCAGGGGCCCGCCTTGCGGCGTGCCTCGGTCTCGCTCCACCTTGACCCCGCCGTCCATGATGCCGGCATCCAGGTACGCACGGATCAGCCGCAGCACGGCTGTGTCCGCGATGCGTCTGCCGAGCCGCTCCATCAGGATGTCGTGGTTGACCCGGTCGAAGAATTTCGCCAGGTCCACGTCCACCACCACGCGCTTGCCGGATTGGACGTACGCTCGCGCGGCCTTCACCGCATCGTGCGCACGCCTGCCCGGGCGGAACCCATGGCTGTGGTCGCTGAAGGTGGGGTCGATCAGCGGTTGCAGCACCTGCAGCAGTGCCTGCTGGATCAGTCGATCCGTCACCGTCGGGATGCCCAGCTCGCGCTGGCTGCCGTCGGATTTAGGGATCGTGACCCTGCGCACCGGCTGTGGCCGGTACTTACCTGACAGCAACTCCTGGCGGATTTGCAGCCACGTCGTTTGCAGCAGACGGTGGGTCTGCTCGATGTCGAGCCCGTCCACGCCGGCCGCGCCCTTGTTGGACTTGACCCGCTTCCATGCGGCTTGCAGGTTCTCTCTCGTCAGCGCCGCCTCCAGCAGGGTGCCAGCCCCTGTCATCGGCATCGCCGACCCTGTGCCCTGGTGTTGCCGGGACGGGCCGCAAGCTTCGTCGCTGGCAGGCTGCCGGGCGGCTTCACCGCACGCGCTGCCCACCCGCCCGCATCGCTGCGGCATCTGACGCATGGCCTTCGACATTCCCGCAATCCTCGGTCACTCGCTCTCGTTCGGTCCTTTGCCTCTCGCTGGCGGCTTCGGCGGCCCCGCTACCCGGCTACTACGACCTCTGCTGACTTCTCGCTCCGGCACCGCCGTCGCCCTTTCAGGCGCAAGGCGAGATCTCCCCAGGTAAGAACGCACTCCTTCGCTGCACAACCGCCGGATTTACACCGCCTCGCCTTGATCACGAGAGCTTCGTGGCTCTTTGCCCACTCGCCCTGCTCGGCACTGCCTTCTATCCGGTTCTTGTTCATCGGCTCGCAGCTTCGCTCCACGCTTCCTCCCCACACTCGGTCGCCCTCGTGCAGTTGCGCTTCACTTCGTTCGTCGTGATCAACTTACGGCGGGACTTGCGCCCGCAAGAGTGCGCCCATGCTGGGCGCACAAAGCAAAGGGGCCCGAGGGCCCCTTTCTGCTGCACTGCGCTACGCGGCGTCAATCGCGCTCGCCGCCAAAGATGCCCAGAAGGGCCAGCAGGCTCTGGAACACGTTGAACACGTCCAGGTAAAGCGCGAGCGTCGCGCTGATGTAGTTGGTCTCGCCGCCGTCGATGATCTGCTTCAGGTCGTACAGCATGTAGGCCGAGAAGATGCCGATCGCTGCGACCGAGATCGCCATCATGCCGGCGCTGGAGCCGATGAAGACGTTGATGATCGAGCCCACGAAGAGCACCAGCACGCCCACGAACAGGAACTTGCCCATGCCGCTCAGGTCGCGCTTGATCACCGTGGCGAGCGAGGCCATCACGAAGAACACGCCGGCCGTGCCGGCGAAGGCGGTCATTACCAGCTCGGAGCCGTTCTTGAAGCCCAGCACCATCGCGATCAGGCGGGACAGCATCAGGCCCATGAAGAAGGTGAAGCCCAGCAGCACCGGCACGCCGGCGGCGGAATTCTTGGTCTTCTCGATGGCAAACATGAAGCCGAAGGCACCTGCCAGGAAGACTACGAGGCCGAGGCCGCCGGTGAGCGCAGCCGTGATGCCGGTGGCCACGCCCAGCCACGCGCCCAGCACGGTGGGCACCATGCTCAGTGCGAGCAGCCAGTAGGTATTGCGCAGAACGCGGTGGCGCTCTGCCTGGGGCAGCACCTGACCGTAGCCGGCCGGTGTGTCGAAGGTGGGGGCTCTGTCGTTCATGGCAAAACTCCTGAAAGGGTTGAGGGGACTGCTTGACGGGCAGTTGCAGGTCATTCTAGGAAAGATCAAGGGCCGCGCCGGCATATCCGGATGGCGCGTCGCCCTTTGGAACCATGGGGTTTTGGCTGCAGACAAGGGTGCGCGACACACGGAACGCATCCTGTATTCTTCGCCCCCATGAAGACCAAGCACTTTCTCGAACTCGAAGACGTCAAGAAGATCGCCGCCGCTGCCGAAGCGGAGGCCGTCAAGAATCAGTGGGCCGTGACCATCGCGATCTGCGACGACGGCGGCCATCTGCTGTGGCTCCAGCGCCTGGATGGCGCCGCGCCCGTGTCGGCGCACATCGGCCCGGCCAAGGCGCGCACGGCCGCGCTCGGTCGTCGCGAGAGCAAGGTCTATGAAGACATCATCAACGGTGGTCGCACCGCCTTCCTGTCGGCGCCCACGGTGGACGGACTGCTCGAAGGCGGCGTGCCGATCGTCAAGGACGGCCAGGTGATCGGCGCGGTGGGCGTCAGTGGGGTGAAGTCCAACGAGGACGCGCAGATCGCCAAGGCAGGCATCGCGGCCATCGGCCTGTAACAAAGACGCCGGGCGGCCGTCGCCGCCTGCCAATGAAAAGCGCCCCGTCGGTCATACCGACGGGGCGCTTTCGTCTGGACGTCAAGACGCGTTCAGCGCAAAAAAAGGCGTGGCTGGTCGAACACTGGCTGGCCAAAAAACGACCCTTGGAGAGTCAGATCTCCTCGAGTCGCCCCACGATGAACGGTCGGGGCAGGGGCTGCATCACTTGGTGAGGATGAGCTTGCCGAGCTTGGTGGCCTGCAGGCGATAGAGCGCGCCGTTGTGCAGGATGCCAATGGTCTTCTGGCCCTTGAGCAGTTCACTGCTCTGCAGGAGTTGTGCCGGGGAGAGTGTGCCCTGTGTCGAAGCGCCGCTTCCGCCCTGGTCGAGCGAAGGATGGCTGAGCACTTTCTGTGAATGCGAGGAGTGGGCTTGCACGGTGTGGTCCTTTCGAATCGGATCGGTGAAGCAGATGAGCAAATGATAACTATTCGCAATCTTAAAATCAATCGTCGCCATCAGTTTTTTTGGGAGGGAATGCTCATGTCTGCCGACCGAGCCCGATGCGTTTCTGTGTCCGTCGGCCGTGGCATCGCCTTTGCCAACGTGCCAAAGAAAAAGCCGGCTGTCGCCGGCTCGTAGGGGATAGGTGCGCGCTCAGAACGCCTTCGAGACGGCTATTGGGGTGTCGGATCCGTGATGAAACCGATCTTGCGCACGCCGGCCTTCTGGGCTGCGGCCATCGCCGTGGCTACACGCTCGTAGCGCACGTCCTTGTCGCCGCGGATGTGCAATTCGGGCTGCGGATCGCGCGCGCCTTCGGCCGCCAGGCGCGACACCATCGTCGCGTCGTCGATCTTCTCCTGGTTCCAGAAGTAGCTGCCATCGGCGGCCACGCTCAGCTGGATGGTCTGCGGCTTGGTTTCCTCGCGCTCGTTGGTGGCACGCGGCAGGTCGATGTTCACGGCATGCTTCATCACCGGCACCGTGATGATGAAGATGATGAGCAGTACCAGCATGACGTCCACCAGGGGCGTCATGTTGATCTCGTTCATGACGTCGTCGGCTTCGTCCTGGGTTCCGAAGGCCATGGCATCAGCCCTTCTTCAGCGGGAGGATGGTGGCGGCTTCGCCATTGGCATGCACCCGGCCGCCGGTCACGAAGTAGGCATGCAGGTCGTGGGCGAAGCTGTTGAGCTTGTTCAGCACGAACTTGTTGCCGCGCACCAGCGCGTTGTAGCCCAGCACGGCTGGAATGGCCACGGCCAGCCCGAGCGCCGTCATGATCAGCGCCTCGCCGATCGGGCCGGCCACCTTGTCGATGGTGGCCTGGCCCGCGGTGCCGATGCCCAGCAGCGCGTGGTAGATCCCCCAGACGGTGCCGAACAGGCCGATGAAGGGCGCCGTGGAGCCCACCGACGCCAGGATGGCCAGGCCGCCCTGCAGGCGCGCTGTGAATTCGTCGATGGCATTGCGCAGGCAGCGCGTGATCCAGTCGCTCACGTCGAGCGCGTCGTGAAGGTGCGCCTTGGTATTGCGATGGTGGGCGGCGGCCTCGCGGCCTTCGAGCGCGAGTACGCGGAAGGGGTTGCTGTCGTCCTTGCCCAGCTTGTCCAGCGCCGCGGCGAAATCCTCGCTGTGCCAGAAGTTGCCGGACTGCCGTGCCATGCGCTTGTAGCGCACGATGTCGATCGCCTTGACGAGGATGACGATCCACGATGCGAGGGACATGCCCAGCAGCAGCAGGGCCACGGCCTTGGTGACGAAGTCGCCCTGCGTCCAGACGTGCATCAGGCCAAATTGGGAATCCATAAATACTCCAGCGAAAAGATCAGTTCAGGACGAAGTTGAAGGGGGCCCGCAACAGATAGACGGTCTGGGCGTCGCCCCCGCCCAGTTGCCGGAAGGGGGTGACCTGCGCGCTCATGGCCGCATTGAGCGCAGCCTGGTCCAGCCGCTCGTAGCCGCTGGACTTGGCGATCTCGGCGCGCTTGGCCGTGCCGTCGGCGTTGAAATAGACGGCCACCACCACCGTGCCCGTCTCGCCCAGCTTGCGGCTTATGGTCGGGTAGGTCACGCGCGGTTCGCGAACGTAGGTGGTCTGTCCCTGGCTGATCTCGACCAGCCGAGGCGCCGGCGGTGCGACCGGTGCGGGCGGCGCGACCGGGGCGGCGGGTGCCGGCGGTGCGGGAGGCATGGGCGCGGGGGCGGTGACCGGTGGTGGCTCCACCACGCCGGTGGGTGCATTGGGCGCCGGCACGGGCTTGGGCTCCCGGATCGCAACCGGCCGCGGCGGCGGCTTGGGTGCCTGCTTCTGCGGCGGAGCGGGCGGCGGCGGGGGTGGCGGGGGTGGTGGAGCCGGCCTAGGGGGCTCGATGATCTGCGCCAGGATCTCCACCGGCACGATCACTTCGGCGGCCTTGCGGATGAGCCCGCTCTGCAGCGCCCACAGCGCCGCGGCATGGAAGAGCACTACGCCACCGACGATCAACGTCGTGCGGGAGACGCCGAGGGGAGAAGAAGGAGGAGATGAAAAGCGGCTCGACACGGTCAACCCAGAAACACAGCCCGGCCTGGATGCAGGGCCGGTGAGCGTAGATCAGAAAAGGGGATCTAGCGGCGCAGGACCCACCAGACCGAGCCGGCGAAGATCAGGCTGCCGACAAGGGCGGCGACGAATTCCATGCTTTGCTCTCCGTGATGGCAGTGGCAAGCTGGATCGCGCGGGGTTCGATGTCGCTGTGGAGAGCGGCAACCGGATGCGACGCACTGCATTGCGCCACCACGTCGCGGGCACAGGTTTCGCAGCGGCCGCACTGGGTGGCCACGCCGAGTTCGAATTGGATCTCGTCGAAACTCATGCCTGCACGGGCATGCCGCACGATCTCGCGGTCCGACACTCGGCGGCATACACAGACGATCATGGCGGTGGCTGCAGTTGGCTGGCTGTGAAGAAGAAGTGCGAAGATTATAAATACGAATTTCTCGCATTCGCAATTTCTATCCGCGCTTGCAACAGGGTTGGCCCACCAAGGCGCCAAAAACGAAGGGCCCCGATGGGGCCCTTTCTGAGGTAGCGTCGGTTTCGGGGCACCGCGCCGCTGAGCGGCTCAGTCGGCGTCGCCCATCTGCGACTGCAGATAGTTCTGCAGGCCCACCTTGCCGACCAGATCGATCTGCGTCTCCAGGAAGTCGATCTGCTCTTCCGTGTCTTCGAGGATGTCCTCCAGCAGGTCGCGCGAGACGAAGTCGCGAACCGATTCGCTGTAGGCGATGCCCGCCTTGAGCGTGGATTGCGCGCCCTGCTCGGTGCGCAGATCGCAGTCGAGGATCTCGGGCACGTCCTCGCCCACGTTGAGCTTGCCCAGGTCCTGGAGGTTGGGCAGGCCATCCAGCATGAAGATACGGTCCATCAGCTTGTCCGCGTGCTTCATCGCTTCGATGGATTCGGAATATTCCTTCTTCGCCAGCCTGTCGAAGCCCCAATGCTTGAGCATCCGGTAGTGGAGGAAGTATTGGTTGATGGCGGTCAGCTCGATCTTGAGCTGGGCCTGGAGATGATCGATGACTTGGGGATCGCCTTGCATGTTCTCGTCCTCGGACCGGAGGGTCCCGAAGCGGCGGATTGTGCGGGCGCACCCCAGTGCCCACAAGCCAAAACCCGCCCGCTCTGGTCTGCATGCGTTTGATCGTGAGAGGCGTTCGTATCGATCGGGGCGCGCCACCCACTTCCCATAGCCACCGGATTCCTGATTGATAGTGTTTATCTATCAATTTCCTGTAGCTCATGCATATACTAGAGCCTCGCAAGTTTTTTCGACCTCAAGAGGAACCGCACATGTCCGTGATCAACACCGAAATCAAGCCCTTCAAGGCCACCGCTTACAAGGATGGCAAGTTCGTCGACATCTCCAGCGACGACATCAAGGGCAAGTGGGCCGTCTTCTTCTTCTACCCGGCCGACTTCACCTTCGTCTGCCCGACCGAGCTGGGCGACGTGGCCGACCACTATGCCGAGTTCCAGAAGCTGGGCGTGGAGATCTACTCGGTCTCGACCGACACCCACTTCACCCACAAGGCCTGGCACGACTCGTCCGAGACCATCGGCAAGATCAAGTACACGATGATCGGCGACCCCACGCTGGCCATCAGCCGCAACTTCGAAGTGCTGCGTGAAGACCAGGGCCTGGCCAACCGCGGCACCTTCATCGTCGACCCGCAAGGCGTGATCCAGGCCCTGGAAATCACCGCTGAAGGCATCGGCCGTGACGCGAAGGATCTGCTGCGCAAGGTCAAGGCCGCCCAGTACGTGGCCTCGCATCCTGGTGAAGTCTGCCCCGCCAAGTGGGAAGAAGGCGCCGCCACCCTGAAGCCTTCCTTCGACCTGGTCGGCAAGATCTGAGCATGCCCTTCGCCCGGCTGGCGTCAGGCGCCGCGCACCGTGTCCGGTCCCTTGAGAAAGGGTGGACGGCGCACGCCTGAACCTGCCTGCCGGGTGGCTGCGCAGCAGCTGCCCCCGAGCCCGGGGCACCGACGTGACCCGGGCTTTTTTTATTGCCGGCCCGTCCCTAGATGTTGGAGACGAGCCCGTGCCGCCGGGCCAGCGCCCCGAGGCCCATCTCCCATTGAAGAACCGAACGCCTGAAAGACACCACCATGCTTGACGCCGCCACCAAAGCCCAGCTTTCCAGCTACCTGGAGCGCATTTCCCAGCCCATCGAGATCGTGGCTGCGCTGGACGACTCGCCGGCGTCGGGACAGACGCGCGAGTTGCTCCAGGACATCGCAACGACCTCGAAGCTGGTCACGGTGATCGACCGCGCCGAGAGCAACGACCGCAAGCCCTCTTTCTCGATCAACAAGCCCGGCCAGACTGACGGCCCGCGCTTCGCTGGCCTGCCGATGGGCCACGAATTCACCTCGCTCATCCTGGCCATGCTGCAGCAGGGCGGCTATCCGCCCAAGGTCGAGCAGGCCATCCTCGACCAGATCAAGCAGATCGACGGCGACTTCGAGTTCGAGGTCTACGTCTCCCTGACCTGCCACAACTGCCCGGACGTGGTGCAGGCGCTGAACCTGATGGCGGTGCAGAACCCCCGCATCAAGACCACCATGATCGAAGGCGGCACCTTCCAGAAGGAAATCGAGGACCGCCAGATCATGGGCGTGCCCACGGTCTTCATGAACGGCCAGATGTTCGGCTCGGGTCGCATGAGTCTGGAAGAGATCCTGGCCAAGATCGACACCAGCGGCGTCGAGCGCGAGGCCAAGAAGCTCAGCGCCAAGGAGGCCTTCGACGTGCTGATCGTCGGCGGTGGCCCGGCTGGCGCTGCGGCCGCGGTGTACGCGGCCCGCAAGGGCATCCGCACCGGCGTGGCGGCCGAGCGTTTCGGCGGTCAGGTGCTGGACACGCTGGGCATCGAAAACTTCATTTCCGTCAAGGAGACGCAAGGCCCGCATTTCGCGCTGGCGCTGGACGAGCATGTCCGTCATTACGACGTGGACGTGATGAACCTGCAGCGTGCATCGGCGCTGGTGCCGGGCAATGACCTGATCGAAGTGCGCATGGAAAGCGGCGCCACGCTCAAGGCCAAGACCGTGATCCTGTCGACGGGCGCGCGCTGGCGCAACATCAACGTGCCGGGTGAGCAGGAGTTCAAGAACAAGGGCGTGGCCTACTGCCCGCACTGCGACGGCCCGCTGTTCAAGGGCAAGCGCGTGGCGGTGATCGGCGGCGGCAACTCCGGCGTCGAGGCGGCCATCGACCTGGCCGGCATCGTCGGCCACGTCACGCTGATCGAGTTCGACACCCAGTTGCGCGCCGATGCCGTGCTCCAGCGCAAGCTCACCAGCCTGCCCAACGTGACGGTGCTGACCAACGCGCAGACCACGTCGATCACCGGCACCGACAAGGTGAATGGCCTGACCTACAAGGACCGCGCGACCGGCGAGGAGCAGCGCGTGGACCTGGAAGGCGTGTTCATCCAGATCGGCCTGGTGCCCAACACCGACTGGCTCATGGGCACGGTCGAGCTGTCGCGCCATGGCGAGATCATCGTGGACGCCAAGGGCCAGACCTCGGTGCCGGGGGTGTTCGCTGCGGGCGACTGCACCACGGTGCCGTACAAGCAGATCATCATTGCCGCGGGCGAGGGCGCGAAGGCAGCGCTCAGCGCCTTCGATCACCTGATCCGCACCAGCGCGCCCGTGGCCGCCTGAGCGCAGGCGGCGAGCCCGAGGCGGGTGCTGCGGAGCCCGCCCGCCGGGGCAAGAATCGGTCGCTCATTACAATCCGCCCGCCGCGCAGCCGCCCCGCTGCGCGGCGTTTTCGTTTCTGGGGCCATGTCGAGGAACACCATGTACAAAAACCTCGCAGCCGCGCTCGCGGCCGCCTGCTGTTTTCTTTCTTCTCCCTTCAGCCATGCCCAGCCGGCGCCATCGCAGGCGCCGCTGAAGATCGGCATCGTCTACGTCGCACCGCTGGGCGACGCCGGCTGGGTGCACCAGCATGAGCTGGGCCGCCAGGCCGTCGAGGCGGCGCTGCCCGGCAAGGTGAAGACCACCTATGTCGAGAACGTGGCCGAAGGGCCCGACGCCGAGCGGGTGATCCGCGATCTGGCACGCCAGGGCAACCAGCTCATCATCACGCCCAGCTTCGGCTACATGGCGCCGACGATGCGCGTGGCGCGCGAGTTTCCGCAGGTGCGTTTCGAGTCCATCACCGGCTATCAGCGTGCCGAGAACGTGGCGACGGCCAATGCGCGCTATTACGAAGGCCGTTACCTGGCTGGCGTGGCGGCAGGTCGCATGAGCAAGTCGCACGTCGCGGGCTATGTGGCCGGATTCCCGATTCCCGAGGTGCTGCAGGGAATCAATGCCTTCACGCTCGGCATGCGTTCGGTCGACCCTGCCGCGCAGGTCAAGGTCGTGTGGCTCAACCAGTGGTTCGATCCGGCGCTGGAGCGCGACGCCGCCATGCGGCTGATGGACCAGGGCGCGGATGTGCTGGCCTTCCACACCGGCTCCACCGCCGTTATGAAAGCGGCGCAGGACCGTGGCCGGATGGCAGTGGCCTACCACTCCGACATGCGCCAGGTGGCGCCCGATGCGCAGATCGTCGCCGTCACACATCGCTGGGGCGACTACTACGTGCAGCGCGCCAAGGCGTTGCTCGATGGCAATTGGAAGAGCACCGACACCTGGGGCGGCGTCAAGGACGGGATGATCCGTGTCGGCGACTTCGGTCCCAAGGTGCCCAAGGCGGTGCAGGACGAGGTGCTGGCGCGCCAGCAGGACATCGCGGCCGGCCGGCTGCTGCCCTTCCGTGCCGTGGCGGCCGATGTGCGCGACAACCAGGGACGTGTGGTGATCGCCCGCGGCCAGGCACTGGACGACGGCCAGATCCTCAAGATGAACTGGCTCGTCGAGGGCGTGCAGGGCCGCATCGAGCCCTGACTTGCGCTGCCGCGCGGCATATAGCCGCTATAAGCCGAGCGGCAGCCGGGGCACTTCGGCTTCCAGTACGCTCCGTCGAAGTCCCTGCCGCGGCTGGCGCCGCAGCGTCCTTCCCCCGATCCCCGAACGATGAAAAAAGCCTACCGCGCCTCGCTGCTGCGTTTCGACGACGCCGGCCGACCCCTGTTCGACACCGACGGCCTCCTGGTCGTCGCTCCCGATGACCAGGGCCGCGAGCGCGTGGTCGACGCCGGCAGCCATGGCGCGGTGCAGCCTCGCCATCCTGACGTCGAGCCCGAGCATCTGCCGGGCCGCATCCTGGCGCCAGGCTTCGTGGACATGCACATCCACTTTCCGCAGACGGACATCATCGGCGCGCCCGCCGATGGCCTGCTGCCCTGGCTGGAGAACTACACCTTCCCGGCCGAAACCCGTTTCGCCGAGCCTGCCCATTCCGCCGAGGTGGCCGAGGTCTTCCTGGACGAGCTCCTGCGCCATGGCGTGACCACCGCGCTCACCTTCGCGACCTCGCATCCGGCCTCCGTCGATGCGCTGTTCTCGGCCGCGCGGCGCCGGCAGATGCGCCTGATCACCGGCAAGGTGCTGCAGGACCGCCATTCGCCCGACGGCGTGCGCGACTACACCGAACGCAGCCTGGCCGACACCGAAGACCTGATCCGCCGCTGGCATGGTGTGGACCGGCTCGGCTACGCCATCACGCCCCGCTTCGCGCCGACCAGCACCGAGGCCCAGTTGCGCGGCGCGGGCGAACTGGCGGCCCGTTACGGCGACACCTGGATCCAGTCGCACGTGGCCGAGAACAAGGACGAGGTGAAGTGGGCACGCGAACTGTTTCCGGCCTCGCGTTCGTACCTCGGCATCTACGACGACTTCGGCCTGATGCGCGAGCGCGCGGTGTACGCCCACTGCATCCATTTCGACGACGACGACCGTCAGCTGATGCGCACCACCCGCACGGCAGCCGCCGTCAGCCCGACCAGCAACCTGTTCCTTGGCAGCGGCTTCTTCGATTTCGAGGGTGCACAGCGGGTGGACTATCTGCACGGGTTCGCCAGCGACGTGGGGGCCGGCACCAGCTTCAGCCCCTTCCACACCATGCTGGCCGCCTATTACGTCGGTCGCGAAGGGCAGACCAAGCCGGGCCAGAGCCTGGCGCCCTCGCGCCTATGGTGGCTGCACACCGCGGGCGCTGCGCAGGCGCTCGGTCTGGCGGGCATCATCGGCAACCTGCAGCCGGGCTGCGAGGCCGACTTCCTGGTGCTGAACCCGGCAGCGACGCCCCTTCTGGCGCGCAAGTCGGCCCACGCGGCCTCGCTGGAGGAACTCCTCTTCGCCCTGATCGTGCTCGGTGACGACCGGGTGGTCGAGCGTACGATGATCGGCCGGGCCGGCTGAGGTTCACCCGGGCATGCGTGCCACAATGCGGGCCCTCTTTTCCGACGCGTGCCCCGGCACGCCAGCGCGAGTCTTCCCATGAGCATCAAGAGCGACCAATGGATCCGGCGCATGGCCGAGCAGCACGGCATGATCGAGCCTTTCGAGCCCGGCCAGGTGCGCCAGCAGGACGGTCGCAAGCTCATCAGCTACGGCACCAGCAGCTACGGCTACGACATCCGCTGCGCGCCTGAATTCAAGGTCTTCACCAACATCCACAGCACGGTGGTGGACCCGAAAAACTTCGACGAAAAGAGCTTCGTCGACATCGAGGCCGACGTCTGCATCATCCCGCCCAACAGTTTCGCGCTGGCGCGCACGGTGGAGTACTTCCGCATTCCCCGCAACGTGCTGACGATCTGCCTGGGCAAGAGCACCTACGCCCGCTGCGGGATCATCGTCAACGTGACGCCCTTCGAGCCGGAATGGGAAGGCTACGTGACGCTGGAGTTCTCCAACACCACGCCGCTGCCGGCCAAGATCTACGCGGGCGAGGGCTGCGCGCAGGTGCTGTTCTTCGAAAGCGACGAGGTCTGCGAGGTCAGCTACAAGGACCGCGGCGGCAAGTACCAGGGGCAGCACGGCGTGACGCTGCCCAAGGCCTGAGCGCGGTCCTGACGCCGGCCCCCAGGGCTGATGGGTCGTTGCCCGGCGCGGCTGACAGCCGTCGCTTGGCGCCGCCTACAAGCACCTGAGTAGCCCACCGCCATGCCTCAAACTGCTCGGTAGAGATGCTCCGGCACCGGCACGGATGGACCGTGCAGGAGCCGCCGATGCATCAACACCTCGCCCCCCGTACTTCCTTCCTTTCGCCCTTCCAGTGGCTGCTCGTCGGTTCGCTCGCCGTAGTGGCGCTGTTCCTTCTGGCGGCGATCTACCAGGTGGCGCGTGGCCAGGTGCAGGCCGCCCAACTGCGTGATGCACAGGCGCGGATCGCGGTCCAGACCGCCGAAGAGGCCCGCGTCCAGCGGGCCCGGCTGACCGCCGCCTTCGAGCAGCCCGCGGGCATACAGTCCGTGAGCTATACCCTCGCCCGCTGACGACAACGCGGCGCATCGTCGCGCTGCTGGCCGGTCGGGGTGATTCGAAAGGAATGCGATGCGCTGGGAAGGCAACGAACAATCGGACAACGTCGAAGACCGCCGCGGCATGGGTGGCGGTGGCGGATTTCCCATTGGCGGTCGCAGCATCGGCCTCGGCACCGTGGCCGTGGCGGTGGTGGCAGGCTGGCTGTTCGGGATCAATCCTCTCACCCTGCTCGGTTTGCTCAGTGGTGGCGGCAGCCCGGTGGTCCAGCAACAGCAGGCGCCTTCGCATGCGCCACGCAGCGATAGGGAAACCGCCTTCGTGCGGACAGTTCTGCGCAACACGGAGGTGGTCTGGAGCGAGGTGTTCCGCGAAGGCGGTGCGCAGTACCGTCCGCCCACGCTCGTGCTCTTCGACAACAGCACGCCGACGGCCTGCGGCACCGGTCAGAGCGCCATGGGCCCCTTCTATTGCCCCGGGGACAGCAAGGTCTATATCGACCTGCACTTCTACGACACGCTGCGTGACCGGCTGGGGGCCCCCGGCGAGTTCGCTCAGGCCTACGTGATCGCCCACGAGGTCGGCCACCATGTGCAGCATCTGCTCGGCGTGACGGACAAGGTCGACGCCATGCGCCGACGCCAGAGCGAGACGCAGGCCAACGCCCTCAGCGTCCGGGTCGAACTCCAAGCCGACTGCTTCGCCGGCGTGTGGGCGCAACGCTCGCAGGAGTCCAAGCAGTGGCTGGACCCGTCGGACATCGCGTCGGCCATGAACGCCGCCGAAAAGATCGGTGACGACGCCTTGCAACGTTCGGCAGGGCGCGCGGTGGTGCCCGACAGCTTCACCCATGGCAGCAGTGCGCAGCGGCAGCGCTGGTTCATGAATGGCTACCGAAGCGGCCAAGTCAAGGCTTGCGACACCTTCAACGCGCCGACGCTCTGACGCGCGCCGGCCCGCCCGACAACGCCGTCACCCCGCTCTCACTGCCGTTTTTTGCGGCAATGCGACAATCGCGGACTTCCTATGAGTACTCTCTATTCCGACCTCGCGCTGGCGGACCCGTTGAAGCGCGCCGTGGCCGACATGGGCTACGAACACATGACGCCGATCCAGGCGCAGGCGATTCCGGTGGTGCTGTCCGGCCAGGACGTGATGGGTGCCGCCCAGACCGGCACCGGCAAGACCGCCGCTTTCTCGCTGCCTCTGCTGCATCGCCTGCTTAAGCATGAGAACGCCTCGACCTCGCCGGCCCGGCACCCGGTTCGTGCGCTGGTGCTGCTGCCCACGCGCGAACTGGCCGACCAGGTGGCCCAGCAGGTCAAGCTCTACGCCAAGTACACCCAACTGCGCAGCGCGGTGGTGTTCGGCGGCATCGACATGAAGCCGCAGACCGCCGAGCTGAAGAAGGGGGTGGAGGTGCTGGTGGCCACGCCCGGCCGGCTGCTGGACCACATCGAAGCCAAGAATGCCGTGCTGAACCAGGTCGAGTACGTGGTGCTCGACGAGGCCGACCGCATGCTCGACATCGGCTTCCTGCCCGACCTGCAGCGCATCCTGTCGTACTTGCCCAAGCAGCGCACCACGCTGCTGTTCTCGGCCACCTTCTCGCCCGAGATCAAGCGGCTGGCCTCCAGCTATTTGCAGGACCCGATCACCATCGAGGTGGCCCGGCCCAACGAGACGGCCTCCACCGTCGAGCAGGTGTTCTATGGTGTCCATGAAGACGACAAGCGGCGCGCGCTCAAGCAGATCGTTCGTCAGCGCGGCATCACCCAGGCTTTCGTTTTCGTGAACAGCAAGCTGGGCTGCGCCCGGCTGGCCCGCTCGCTGGAGCGCGAGGGCCTGCGCTGCACCGCCCTGCACGGCGACAAGAGCCAGGACGAACGCCTGAAGGCGCTGGCCGCCTTCAAGGCCGGAGAAGTCGACCTGCTGGTGTGCACCGACGTCGCGGCCCGCGGCCTGGACATCAAGGACGTGCCCGCCGTCTTCAACTACGACGTGCCCTTCAACGCCGAGGACTACGTGCACCGCATCGGTCGCACCGGCCGTGCAGGCGCCTCGGGCCTGGCCGTGAGCTTTGCCGGCGGCGGCAATGACGCCCGTCTGGTGGCCGACATCGAGAAGCTGATCAAGAAGAGGATCGAGCTGCAGCCGCTGGAGATGGACGACGAGCGTCCGCGCGGCCGCATGAACGACGGTCGCCGCCGTTGGCGCGAGGACGGCGAGACGGGCGATGCCCGCGACGCGCTCGACCGACCCCGCAGCAGCGCCCCCGCGTCGGCCGAGGGCTACCGCGCCCCGCGCCCGCAGCGCACCCACGCACCGCGTGATCCTTTCTTCGACAAGCCCTACGAGGCCGCTGGCGGTGACGAGGCACCCGCCTGGGAGCAGACCGCCAAGGCGCCGGCGCCCAAGCAGCCAGGATCGGGCAACATCCGCACCAAGCGCAAGGTGGCCGCGCTGTTCAAGTCGGCGGAGCCGCAGCAGCAGAATTGAGTGCCGCTGCGCGACCGGCCCTCGCGGGTCGGGCCGCTGCGATGGTCCCCAGGGCTGGCACGCGTGCCAGCCTTTGTTTTTCTGCCGGTCGCTGGCCGGTACCCTGCATCCACAAAAAGGAGACTCCCATGCCCGGCCTGTTGCCCCACGTCGATCCCGACGGCCTGCTCGAGTTCTCGGTCGTCTACACCGACCGCGCCCTCAACCACATGTCCAAGCGCTTCACCGGCGTGATGCAGGACATCCTGGCGACGCTGAAAGAGGTCTATCACGCGCGCACCGCGGTGCTGGTGCCGGGCAGTGGCACCTTCGGCATGGAGGCGGTGGCCCGCCAGTTCGCCAACCGCGAGAAGGTGCTGATCGTGCGCAACGGCTGGTTCAGCTACCGCTGGAGCCAGATCTTCGACGCTGGCGGCCTGGGTGGTGGCGCGGTGGTCTGCCAGGCCCGCCAGCAGGGCGAGGGGCCGCAGGCGCCCTGGGCACCCTGCCCGGCGGAAGAGGTGGCCGCCATCATCCGCGCCGAAAAGCCCAAGGTCATCTTCGCGCCGCATGTGGAGACCGCCAGCGGCATCCTGCTGCCCGACGATTACCTGCGCACCGTGAGCGCCGCTGCCCGCGAGGTGGGCGCCCTGTTCGTGCTGGACTGCGTGGCGTCCGGCGCCGTCTGGGTCGACATGCAGGCCACCGGCGTGGACGTGCTGATCAGCGCGCCCCAAAAGGGCTGGAGCGGCTCGCCCTGCTGCGCCATGGTGATGCTGGGCGAGCGCGCCCGCGAAGCCATCGATGGCACGACCAGCAGCAGCTTCTCCTGCGACCTCAAGAAGTGGATGCAGATCGCCGAGGGCTACGAGCGCGGCCAGCATGCGTATCACACCACCATGCCCACCGACGCACTGGTGCTGCTGCGCGACGTGATGAGGGAGACGCGCGACTGGGGCTTCGAAGCGGCGCGCCAGGCGCAGTTCGAACTGGGCGACAAGGTGCGTACGCTGCTCGAGTCCCGCGGCCTGCCCAGCGTGGCCGCCGAAGGCTTCAAGGCGCCGGGCGTGGTGGTGAGCTACACCACCGACCCTGGCATCCAGAGCGCGAAGAAGTTCATCGAGGCCGGCCTGCAGACCGCCTCCGGCGTGCCGCTGCAGTGTGGCGAGGGGCCGGACTTCATGACCTTCCGCATCGGGCTGTTCGGCCTGGAGAAGTGGCGCAATGTCGACCGCAGCGTGGGCCACCTGAAGGCCGGCCTGGACAAGGTGCTCGGCACGGCCTGAGCCGCCTCTGCCGCTGCGTGAGGGCGCGCGCTCAGCTCGGCGCCTGCGCCTGGGAGCAGCGCACCTCGATCCGCTCGCGCTCATCCAGTGTGGCGCCGAGGCGTACGGCCGTCAGGCAACCGCCCCATACGCAGCCTGTGTCGGTCGACAGCAGGTCCGGCCGTGAGAGCCAGCCCAGCGTCGACCAGTGGCCGAAGGCAACCACGGCCTCGGCCGTACGCCGGCCGGGCACATCGAACCAGGGCAGATAGCCCACCGGGGCCTCGGCCGCGCTGTCCTTGGCCTCGAATTCCATCGTTCCTTCCGGGCTGCAGAAGCGCAGGCGGGTGAGCGTGTTGACGATCACCCGCAGGCGCGCACTGCCCGCGAGATCGTCGGACCAGGCAGCCGGCTCGTTGCCGTACATCTCCGTGAGGAATTGGCCCAGATGCGGGCTGCGCAGTACGACCTCCAGCTCGTGCGCCCGGGCCATCGAGTCGGCCACGGTCCAGGCGGGCAGCACGCCTGCATGCACCATGAGCAGGTCGCGCCCGCCGATGCGCTCGTGCAGCGCCATCGCGCGGTGGCGTAGCCAGTCCAGCAGGGCCGCGCGATCGGGTGCGTCCAGGATGGGCGCGAGCGTGTCGCGCCGTCCGGGCTTGCGCACGCCATGGGCCACGCCGAGCAGATGAAGGTCGTGGTTGCCCAGCAGGCTGCGGGCCGCGTCGCCCAGTGCCCGCACCCGGCGCAGCACGCCCAGGGAGTCGGGGCCGCGGTTGATCAGGTCGCCGAGCAGCACCAGCCGGTCCCGGCTGGGCGAGAAGTCCAGGGTGTCGAGCAGGCGGCCCAGCGCCTCGTCGCAGCCCTGCACATCACCGATGAGATAGAGTGCCATGCCCTCATTCTCCCCTTGACCTCTCGATGGATATCCTTCTGCTGGCCTTGCTGACGACGTGCAATGCGTTGTTCGCGATGTCCGAAATGGCCCTGGCCACCTCGCGCCGAGCCCGCCTGGCGGCACTGGCGGAGACGGGCGATCCGGGGGCGGCCGCAGCGCTCAAGCTGATGGACATGCCGACGCAGTTCCTGTCGACGGTGCAGATCGGCATCACCTCCATCGGCATGCTCAGCGGCATCGTGGGCGAATCGGCCTTCGCGGGTCCGCTGGCCATCCGGATGCAGGAATGGGGGATGGGCGAAGGCCCGGCCAGCATCCTGTCCACCGCGCTGGTGGTGACCGGCATCACCTTCTTCACGATCATCTTCGGCGAGCTCGTGCCCAAGCGAATCGGCCAGCTGTATCCCGAGCCGGTGGCGCGCTGGGTGTCGCGCCCGATGCGTGCGCTGGCCAAGGGCACCAAGCCCTTCGTCTACCTGCTCTCCGGCACCACGGCGGCCACGCTGCGGCTGCTGCGCATCGATGCCACGGCGGCGCGCGCAGTGACCGAGGAGGAGATTTCCGCCAGCCTGGAGGAGGGCGTGGACGCAGGCGTCATCGAGCGTCACGAGCACCAGATGGTGCGCAACGTCTTCCACCTGGACGATCGCCGCCTGTCCTCGCTGATGGTGCCGCGCAGCGACATCGAGTGGATGCCCGCCAACCTGACGGTAGCCGAAGCCCTGCAGAAGGTGGCCGCAGCCGGCGCCATCAACCTGATGCATTCCTGGTATCCCGTCTGCCGAAATTCGCTGGACGACGTGGTGGGCGTCGTGAGCGTGGCGCAGCTGCTCAAGCTTGGGCCGTCGCACGAGGGGGCGCTGGGCACGCTGGCGCAGCCGGCGTCCTTCGTGCCGGAGACGCTGACCGGCCTGGAGCTGCTGGAGCAGTTCCGCGCCCAGGCAGGGCGGATGGTGCTGGTGGTGGACGAATACGGCGTGGTGCAGGGCCTGCTGACGCCGCGCGATCTGCTGGAGGCCATCACCGGCGAGCTGCACCCCCATGTGCCGGCGGACGCCTGGGCGATGCCTCAGGCCGACGGCAGCTGGACGCTCGATGGCCTGATGCCGGTCTCGGAGCTGCGGGCCCGGCTGGCCATCCGCGAACTGCCGGACGAGGAGCGTGGCCGCTACAACACCGTGGCCGGGCTGCTGATGTCCGTCTCGGGGCACCTGCCGGCCGTGGGCGAGCAGATCGAATGCGCAGGCTGGGGCTTCGAGGTGCTCGCGCTGGAAGGGCGGCGCATCGACCGCGTGCAAGCGCGTCCGCTGCCAGCCGCCTAGGTCCGCTGGCTTCGGCGCCTTCCTTTCAGTCGGCCGATGAAGTTGCGGGCTGCTTGGGAGGAGCACTGCCAGGTCGTGCAGGTTTCGCGCTGCGGCGCTGCGTTCAATGCCCCCGTTCTGCGTCGTCAGTATCGAGTTCTCGTTGCTCGCGGCGCCATTGCCAGGGCGGGGTCGGGTTCGCTGCCTTCCACAGTCCGACCCGTGCCCGCCGCGCCCGCGCTTCGGCGGCGGCATAGCGGCGCCGGGCGGAGGGCGTCTGCGCTTCGGCGTACTGGCGATACCACCACGCCATGCCTGCCTCCAGCATGGCTTCTCCGGCATCCACGCTGGGGGGCGCGTCCGGATCTTCCGGCGGCGGCACCTGCACGGCGCAGACCGCCCGGCCGTAGCGGTCGCGGTCCATGCAGTGCAGCGCTACCTCGCGGTGCAGCGCCAGTCGCGCCATCAGACGCCGCGCATTGCGGCCGTGGGGTTGGCCGGATTCGGGGGCATCGATGGCGTGCACGCGCACCGTCAGCGCCTCGCCGTCATCGCACTCGGCGCGCAGGGTGTCGCCATCGCTCACGGCCGTGACAAGGCACAGCAGCAGGGCCGCAGCGAAAGCCACGGTCAGTGGTCTTCCGGATCGAGCAGCATGATGTCGGCTGCGTCGTCGCCGAACTGGGCCTTGATCTCGAGGATGCGTGGCATGTTCTGCTGCAGCAGGTCCACCAGCGTGGGGTCGAAGTGGCTGCCGCTCTGGCTGCGGATCCAGGCCATGGCTTCTTCGACGGGCCACGCCGGCTTGTAGGGGCGCACGCTGGTGAGGGCGTCGAAGACATCAGCAAGCGCGACGATCCGACCCACCAGCGGAATGTCCGCGCCGGCCAGGCCGTGGGGGTAGCCGCTCCCATCCCATTTCTCGTGGTGGGTCAGCGCGACGGTGCCCGCCAGCTGGAACAGGCGCGACGGATGATTGCCGAGGATGTCGGCGCCGATGATCGGGTGGGTCATCATCACCGCGCGTTCTTCGGGGGTCAGGGGCCCGGGTTTCTGGAGGATGGCGTCGGGAATGCCGATCTTCCCGATGTCGTGCATGGGCGCGGCGTGCAGCAGGTCGTCTGCTTCGGCCGGGCCGTAGCCCGAGGCCAGCCCCAGCAGGTGCGCATAGTGGCTCATGCGCACGACATGCATGCCGGTCTCGTTGTCCTTGTATTCGGCGGCGGCGCCCAGACAGCGGATGGCTTGCAACCGCGTGGCCTGCAGTTCCTCCATGCGCACCAGCGACAGGTGGGTGCGGATGCGGGCGCGCAGGATGCCGGCGTTGAGCGGCTTGACCACGTAATCGACGGCGCCGCAGGCCAGGCCCAGCTCCTCGTTGGCCTCGTCGGCCAGTGCGGTGGCGAAGATGACCGGCACGTAACGCGTGAGTTCGTGGCTCTTGAGTTCGCGGCAGACTTCGTAGCCGGTCATGCCCGGCATCATCACGTCCAGCAGCACCAGGTCGGGGGCCGCGGCGGAGGCCAGCGCCAGCGCGCTTCGGCCGTCCTTGGCGAAGACCAGGCGATAGTCCGCGTGCAGCATGCTGCGTACCACCTGGAGGTTCAGGGGTTCGTCGTCGACGACGAGCACGGTAGGCCGCTGGATCGCGGAGAGGTCGGTCATGGGTGGGAAGCCTTCTCGCCTGCCAGGGCCGCATCGGGCGGCAACCGGTCGATCAGCGATTCTAGGAGCCGGGCGGCGGTGCCGAACTCGAAACTGTCCAGGGCCTGCCGCAATGCGTCCGCAGTCGCGCCTTCTTCCATGACGGCCAGCGTGGCGGCCAGGGCCGGCCAGTCCTCATCGCCGGCCATTTCGTTGCGGCAGATGGCGCGCAGCAGTTCTCCCAAGGCGGCGCGCAGGCGCTCGAGGTCCAGGAGGACGCGTGCGCTGTCCGGCGTGGGGCGCGGCGGGGGACGGCTGTCCAGGGCGGCCTGCACGGCGTCGAATTCGGCACTCAAGGTGGGAATGGCCTGGCGTGCCGTATCCGTTTCGCCCTGGGCCAGCGCCAGTTCGATGCGTGTGGCGGCGGCAGACAGGCCGTCGCAGGCGAGGTTGCCGGCCAGGCCGCGCAAACGGTGGGCGATCTGGCGGGCGTCGTCGAGCCGCCCGTGCTCGACCTTTTCGGCGATGGCGGCTGCGGCCGCGCCATGCTCGGCCAGCATCTTGTCCAGCGCCCGGCGCAGCGCGGATTCGTCGGTCCAGGTGCGGATCCCGCGGGCCCAGTCGATGCCGGACTGCGGGGTCACGCTGGCGGGTCGGTCCTGCGGCATCGGCAGGGCGAGCTCACCGCCGCTGCGCTGCAGGCCGGTGACGCGCGCCATCTCGGCCAGCAATTGGGCGGCTTCGAAAGGCTTGGGGACGAAGCCTTCCATGCCGGCGGCGCGCGCGGCCTGCCGGTCGGCGGGCAGCACGCTCGCGCTGAGGGCGATCAGCGGTGTGAGTGGCAGGCTCAGGGAGGCCTCGTAGTCACGGATGCGGCGGGCGGCTTCCAGACCATCGATGCCCGGCATGTGCACGTCCAGCAGAACCACGTGGAAGCGGTGCTTCATCAGCAACGCCAGCGCCTCGGACGCGTCGGCGGCGATGCTCACCTGGTGGCCCCGCTGTCCAAGTGCCAGACGGACCAGATCGCGGTTTTCGGGCACGTCGTCCACGGCCAGCACCGACAGCGGTGGCGGCTCCGCCGTGGGTTGCACCTGCATGCCCGGGTGCGTCGGGGCAGAGGCCACCTTCAGCGGCAGCAGCACGCGGAAGAGGCTGCCTTGCCCCGGCGTGCTCTGCACTTCGATACGCCCGCCCATGAGCTCGGTGAGCTGGCGCGCGATGGTGGTGCCCAGGCCGGTCCCGCCGAAGCGCCGGCTGGTGGACGCATCCGCCTGTGCAAAGGGGTCGAAGATGGCGGTCAGCCGATCGGACGGGATGCCGATGCCCGTGTCCTGCACCGACAGTTCGACCAGGTCGCCTGCGCGGCGCGCGGCGAGGCGCACCTCACCGCGCTCGGTGAACTTGATGGCGTTGCCCAGCAGGTTGGTCAGCACCTGGCGGATCCGGACGGCATCGGCGCGGAAATGCGTGTCCAGTGCCTCGTCCCAGTGCACCTGCAGGACCAGGCCCTTGCGCTCGGCCTCCAGCCCCAGGGAGGCGGCGGTCTGTTCCAGCAACTCGCGCAGGCAGACGTCGGACAGCTCCAGCTCCAGTGCGCCGCGGTCGAGCTTGGCCGTGTCCAGGATGCCGTTGAGCAGACCCAGCAGGCTCTGGGCCGACTGGCGCACGGTCTGCAGGTGGCGACGCTGCTCGACCGCCAACGGGCCTTCGAGGAGCAGCTCGGTGAAGCCGAGGATCGCGTTCATCGGCGTGCGGATCTCGTGGCTCATGTTGGCCAGGAACATGGTGCGCGCCGCCGCGGCCTGCTCGGCGCGGGCCTTGGCCTCGCGCAGGGCGCCCTCCATCTGGCGGCGGGGGTTGATGTCCTGCGCCAGGAGCACCACGCGCACCACGATGCCGTCGGCGTCGAAGATGGGGTTGTACGAGCCCTGCAGCCAGAACTCCTGGCCCTGCCGGGTCATGCGGCGGTATTCGCCGACCTCGAATTCTCCGCGGCGCAGGCGCTGCCAGAGCGCGTCGAAGGCGGTCTGGCGGCCAGCGGCGGCATCCACCAGGTCGTGGTGGTGGCGGGCGGTGAACTCTTCGAGCGTGTAGCCCATCCAGCCGAGCATGCGGTCGTTGGCCCACTCGATGCGGCCGTCCATGGCGAATACCGCCACGCCCATCACCCGCTGGACAGCCTCGGCCGTGCCGCCCTGCATCCAGTGGTGGCGCCGGGTCTCGGTGATGTCGAGCAGCACACCGTCGAGGCGTGGAGCTCCGCCCTCGCGCGGATGGGTCACCTGGCCGGTGAACCAGACCCAGCGCTCGGCGTCGCTGCGATGCAGCAGCCGGAACTCGGCCGTCACCGGCCCACCTTCGGCCAGGCCGGCCGCCAGAACCAGGGCCTGCTGGATGCGCTGCCGGTCGGAGGGATGGATCAGGTGCGCCAGGCTCCGCCTCCCCGAGGTGAAGTCGGAGGCAGGCCAGCCGGTCAGGGCGTCCACGCTGGGGCTGACGAAGAGCGTCGTGTGCGCGTCGTCGAGCAGGTGGCTGAAGGAGACCCCGGGGATGTTGTCGATGAGGGCGCGGTAGCGACGCTCACGCTGCCGGATCGCTTCTTCCTCGGCATGCTGCACGCTGATGTCGGCCAGCGCGACGATGCGCCCCGTCTCGCGCCCCGATGCGTCGTGGCCGAGGGCCGAGCGGGTGAGCCGGAGTGCCAGACTGCCGCCACTCGGCAGGGGACGCAACGCCCGGCGCTCGCCCGGGCCGGCCGGGCTGTTTGCCGGATCCTTGAGCCACTCGGAGAGGTCGGTGCCGGCAGCATCGAGCAGGGCCGGAAGCGCTTTGCCGGTCACGTCGGTTGCGCTCAGGTCCAGTAGCCGCAGCGCCTCCGCGTTCGCAGCGGTGATGTGGTGATCGCGGTCGAGAACCAGCAGCCCATCGGGCGCCAGATCGAATCGCTGCTGCAGCGCGTTCAGCCGCGCCGCCTGGGCCCGCGACTGCCGGATGCCGCACATGCCGATGTACAGAAGTGCCAGGGCACACAGTCCGAACCACTGCTGGGGCCAGGGCAGACCGTGCCAGTCGGGCAATGCCGGCTCGGTCAGGGGATCGGTCAGCGTGCCGATGGCGGCCATGGTTGCGGCCACCGGCGGCGCAGCGAGAGCCCAGACTGCAGGGTGCCATGGCCGCTGGGCCTTTGGCATCCGGGGCGCTCGCATCAGTGCATAGGCCAGCAGCATGGCCAGCGCGGCGGCGGCCAGCATCACGCTCATGAAGCCAAGGGGCGAAGAGCCTTTTCCGATGAAAAGCGCCGTGCCGACCAGTCCGACCATGGCCGCAGCGCCCGCGCGCCAGCGGGAGGATGCCTTGACGCTGGCCGCCAGTGCGGCCGCGGCTGCCGCGCCGGGCAGCAGGGGCCAGCCCCAGGCGGCCTCTTCACCGCTCATCCCATGCAGGCCGAGTCCGGCTCCGGCACGGACCGAGAGCGTCAGCCCCATGGTCCAGAGCACCGTGGCGAGCAACGCGGCCCCGCAGCGGTCGATTCGTTGGGGGACGGTGCGGCTGGCCTTGAGTGCATGCCAGCCGCACAGCAGGGCAGCAGCAGCGGCCAGCCACATGCCCGCCGCTGGCCTCAGGTGTGCGAGGGTGCCGAGCCAGTCGGTCTGCGTGGGCATTGTGCGGTCTGGGGGAAGGGGGAGGAGCTTACTGTGTCGTACAACGCGCGGCCTCGACTTGCCGCGGACGCGGCACGGCGCCTGAGTGCGTCAGCCAACAAAAAAGCCCGCAAGCATCAGCTTGCGGGCTTTGAGATGGTGCCGGCGACCGGAATCGAACTGGTGACCTACGCGTTACGAGTGCGTTGCTCTACCAACTGAGCTACGCCGGCGAAAAATTTATTCTAAAGCAGGAAGGCACTGTGGTGAGTGCCTTTGTAAGCAGCCCGAGAGTATAGCGCCTAAAAGCTCACGCCTCCAAATGGTACTTCGTCACGCGCTCGACCTCGTTCCTGGAGCCGAGGATCACCGACACGCGCTCGTGCAGCTTCTGGGGCTGGATGTCGAGGATGCGCTCGCGGCCGTTGGTGGCCGCACCGCCGGCCTGCTCGACGAGCCAGGCCATCGGATTGGCCTCGTACATCAGGCGCAGCTTGCCCGGCTTCTCGGGCTCGCGCTTGTCCCAGGGGTACATGAACACGCCGCCGCGGGTGAGGATGCGGTGCACGTCGGTCACCATGCTGGCGATCCAGCGCATGTTGAAGTCCTTGCCGCGCGGGCCGTCCTTGCCGGCCAGGCATTCGTCGATGTAGCGCTTCACCGGAGCGTCCCAGTGGCGCATGTTGCTCATGTTGATCGCGAATTCCTTGGTGTCGGCCGGGATCTCCATCTTGTCCTGCGTGAGGATGAAGCTGCCCTGCTCGCGGTCCAGCGTGAACATGGCCACGCCATCGCCCACGGTGAGCACGAGCACCGTCTGCGGGCCATAGAGGCAGTAGCCGGCGGCCACCTGCTTGCAGCCCGCCTGCAGGAAATCGCCTTCCTGCACGCCCGGGTGATCGTCCGGCTTCTTGAGCACGCTGAAGATGGTGCCGATGCTGACGTTGACGTCGATGTTGCTGGAGCCGTCGAGCGGGTCGAACATCAGCAGGTATTCGCCCTGCGGGTAGCGGTTGGGCACCACGTAGATGCTGTCCATCTCCTCGCTGGCCATTGCGGCGAGGTGCCCGCCCCATTCATTGGCCTCGATCAGCACCTCGTTGGCAATGATGTCCAGCTTTTTCTGAACCTCGCCTTGCACGTTCTCGCTGCCGGCGGTTCCGAGCACGCCGCCCAGGGCGCCCTTGTTGACCGACAGGCTGATGCGCTTGCAGGCGCGGGCCACCACCTCCAGCAGCAGGCGCAGCTGGCCCGGAATGAGGCCATCGACGCGCTGCTGCTCGACCAGGTAGCGGGTGAGTGAAATGTTCTGAGAGGCCATGGGGTCTCCTGGGAGGGTTTCAAAAAATCAGGGGGCGAGGGCGCGGCTGACGACCTCGAGCGTGTCCTTGCTCAGGCCCGGGCGGGCCGCCACGCGGGCAATGGCTTCGCGCGCGGCGCCCCGGTAGGGCTCGGCCAGCTTGTTCCAGCGGTCCAGCGCACGGGCCAGCCGGGCGGCAACCTGCGGGTTGATCTCGTCGAGCTCGATCACCCGCTCGCTCCACCACACGTAGCCGGCGGCGTCCAGGCGATGGAAGGCGCCGGGGTTCGCGCTGCAGTAGCTGAAGATCACGCTGCGCGCGCGGTTCGGGTTCTTGATGGAGAAGTCCGCATGCCGCGTGAGCTGCTTGACCAGCGGCAGCACGTCGCCGCCGCGGTCGGGCGCGCCGGCCTGCAGGCTGAACCACTTGTCGATGACCAACGCCTCGTCCTTGAACATGGCGTGGAAGCGCGCCAGGGCCTGCGCCGCCAGCGGATGACCCGCCACGACCAGCGCCGTCAGCGCATTGAAGCGGTCGGTCATGTTCGACGCGTCCTTGAAGCGCTGCAGCGTCTTGCCGGGCCAGACGGCGTCGCCCGACTCGCGTGCGGCGATGCACAGGTGCGCCAGCGCCATGCCGGCCAGCGCACGGCGGCCGGCCGAGACCGGCTCGGGCCGGTACGCGCCGGTGTCCTTGTTGTCCTCGTAGGCCTGCTGCCATTCGGCGAACAGGGCGGTGGCCAGCTGGGTGCGCATGGCCTCGCGCACGCGGTGCACGCGCTGCGGATCGACCACGTCCAGCTGCTCGGCGATGTAGACCTCCGAGGGCAGCGTCAGCACCAGTTCCTTGAAGGCGGCATCCAGCGCGCCATTGCGCAGCACCTGGCGCATGGCGCCGATGAAGGCCTCGTCCAGCACCGGTGCGTCGGGCTGGCGGCTGTCGTCGCCGATGGCGGCGAGCGCGGCACCGAGCGCCAGGCGCTGTCCGGCCTCCCAGCGGTTGAAGGGATCGCTGTCGTGGGCCAGCAGGGTCAGCAGCTGGTCGCGCGTGTAGTCGAACTGCAGCACCACCGGCGCGCTGAAGCCGCGCAGGATGGAGGGCACCGGCGCCTCGTCCAGGCCGGTGAAGGTGAAGCACTGCTCGGCCTCGTGCAGCACCAGCGTGAGCGATTCGCCGGCGGGCTGGGCCTCGCCTTCCAGCTGCAGCGGCAGTGCGCGGCCATCCGCGCCCAACAGGCCCACGGCCACCGGGATGACGAAGGGCTCCTTCACGGGCTGGCCGGGCGTGGGTGGGCAGCTCTGCGATAAGGCCAGCGTGTACGTGCGGGCCTCCGCGTCGTAGTTGCCGGTGGCGGCCAGACGCGGCGTGCCGGCCTGGCTGTACCAGCGCTTGAACTGCGGCAGACGGCGGGCCAGCTCACTCTCGGGATTGGCGTCGGCGATGGCCTGGGCGAAGTCGTCGCAGGTCACGGCCTGGCCGTCGTGGCGTTCGAAGTACAGCGTCATGCCGCGCGCGAAGCCTTCGCGGCCCACCAGCGTCTGCATCATGCGGACGACTTCGGCGCCCTTCTCGTAGATGGTGACGGTGTAGAAGTTGCTGATCTCGATGTAGCTGTCGGGCCGCACCGGATGGGCCATCGGCCCCGCGTCCTCGGGGAACTGCGCCGTGCGCAGCACCCGTACGTCCTCGATGCGCTTGACCGCGCGCGCCGACGGCTCGGCGCACAGGTCCATGCTGAACTCCTGGTCGCGGAAGACCGTCAGCCCCTCCTTGAGCGAGAGCTGGAACCAGTCGCGGCAGGTGACGCGATCACCGCTCCAGTTGTGGAAGTACTCGTGACCCACCACGCTCTCGATGTTGGCGTAGTCGGCATCGGTGGCCGTGGCCTGGCTGGCGAGGACGTACTTCGTGTTGAAGATGTTCAGGCCCTTGTTCTCCATGGCGCCCATATTGAAGTCGCTGGTGGCGACGATCATGAAGCGGTCCAGGTCCAGCGGCAGGCCGAAGCGGGCCTCATCCCACAGCACCGAGTGGATCAGCGAGTTCATCGCATGCTCGGTCTTGTCCAGGTCGCCGGCGCGCACGTAGACCTGCAGCAGGTGCTCGCGGCCGTTGCGGGCCTTGATGCGCTGCTCGCGCGCCACCAGCTTGCCGGCCACCAGGGCGAACAGGTAGGCCGGCTTCTTGAAGGGGTCCACCCACTTGGCGAAGTGGCGGCCCTCGGGCAGCTCGCCTTCCTCCACCAGGTTGCCGTTGGACAGCAGCACCGGGTAGGCCGCCTTGTCGGCGCGCAGGGTGACGGTGTAGCTGGCCATCACGTCCGGACGGTCCAGGAAGTAGGTGATGCGGCGGAAGCCCTCGGCCTCGCACTGGGTGAAGAAGGTGTTCTGGCTGACGAACAGGCCCATCAGCTTGGTGTTCTTCGCCGGGCAGCAGGTGGTGAAGATCTCGAGCTCGAACTCATCGGGCAGGCCGTCCATCACCAGCTGGCTGCCTTCCATGCGGAAGGCGGCGCCCTGGCCATTGACCAGCACGCGCGCCAGGTTGAGCTCGTCGCCGTCCAGCCGCAGCGGCTGGGCCGCCACGTCCGGGTTGCGCCGCAGCTTCATGCGGTTGAGCACGCGCGTCTTGGCCGGGTCGAGGTCGAAACACAGGTCGACGGTGTCGATCCAGTAGGCCGGCGGCGAATAGTCCTCGCGCTGGATGGCGACGGGCTGGGGCGATTGGGCATCACGAGAGAGCAACATCGAGCGTCTCCAGAAAATTTGAGCGGAGGAGAAAGTGGTAGTCGCGCACGGTCGCGATCACATGCGGACCGGCGAGTTCGTCGGCGCGGTGGGTGCTGCACACGGCCACCGCATGCATGCCGGCGCGGCGCGCGGCCTCGATGCCGAAGGGCGCGTCCTCGAAGACGATGCAGCGCGCGGGATCGGCGTCGATGCGGCGGGCCGCTTCGAGAAAGATGTCGGGTTCGGGCTTGCCGCGCAGGCCCTCGTCGCCGCCGACGATGGCCAGCGGCGGCGGGTCCATCTTCAGGCGTTCAAGGGCGAAGGCGATGTTGTGCCGGTCGCCGGCGGTGCCGACGGCGATCTTCAACTCGCGGGCTGCGGCCTGCCGCGCGAAGGCGGTGAAGCCCGCGACCTCGGCGAAGGGACCGTCGAAAAGTTCGCGGTAGATCGCTTCCTTCTCGTTGACCAGCGCCAGGCATTCGTCCGGTGGCAGCTCGCGCTCGAAGACCTCGCGCATGCACTCGGTGCCGGTGCGGCCCGTGGTGCGGCGCAGGATCTCCTCGGCCGGCATGGTGATGCCATGCCGCTGGGCAAAGGCCACCCACGACTTCGCATGCCAGGGCATGGAGTCGATCATGGTGCCGTCCATGTCGAAGATGAGGGCTTGCACGGACAGGGCGGCACCCTCGGGACGCGGGCTGCGGTCGGGCATCAGACGCCCTGTTTCAGCGAGGCTTCGATGAACGGATCCAGGTCGCCGTCGAGCACCTTCTGCGTGGCCGAGATCTCGACGCCGGTGCGCAGGTCCTTGATGCGGCTGTTGTCCAGCACGTAGCTGCGGATCTGGTGGCCCCAGCCGACGTCGGTCTTGCTGTCCTCCAGCTTCTGCTGCTCCTCGAGGCGCTTGCGCATCTCGAAGTCGTACAGACGCGAGCGCAGCCGCTTCCAGGCCACGTCGCGGTTGCTGTGCTGGCTGCGGCCGTCCTGGCACTGCACCACGATGCCGGTCGGCAAGTGCGTCAGGCGCACCGCCGAGTCGGTCTTGTTGATGTGCTGGCCGCCAGCGCCGCTGGCGCGGTAGGTGTCCACACGCACATCCGAGGGGTTGATCTCGATCTCGATGGAGTCGTCGATTTCCGGATAGACGAACAGCGAGGCGAAACTGGTGTGGCGCCCCCCCGACGAGTCGAAGGGCGACTTGCGCACCAGGCGGTGCACGCCGGTCTCGGTGCGCAGCAGGCCGAAGGCGTACTCGCCCTCCACCTTGATCGTGGCGCTCTTGATGCCCGCGGTTTCACCGGGGGATTCGTCCTCGACCGTGGTCTTGAAGCCCTTGCGCTCGGCGTACTTGAGGTACTGGCGCAGCAGCATGCTGGCCCAGTCCTGCGCCTCAGTACCGCCGGCACCGGCCTGGATGTCGACGAAGCAGTTGTTGGGGTCGGCCGGGTTGTTGAACATGCGGCGGAACTCGAGCTGCTCAATCTCCTTGCGCAGCTCCTCGGCATCGTCGGCGATGGCCTTCAGGCCCGCCTCGTCGCCTTCTTCCTTGCTCATCTCGTAGAGCTCGGTGTTGTCGGCCAGCTCGCGCTCCAGGCGCTGGATGACCAGCACCACGCCGTCCAGCGCCTTCTTTTCCTTGCCCAGCTCCTGGGCCTTCTTGGGGTCGTTCCAGACCGACGGGTCCTCCAGCGAGGCGTTGACGGTCCTCAGGCGTTCGGCTTTGGCATCGAAGTCAAAGATACCTCCGCAAGTCGGCCGTCCGGGTGCTCAGGTCGGCCAGGGTGGTGCCAATGAGGTTGATCTGTTCTGCGTCCATGGTTCGATCCTGTTCTTGCGGGTATTCGGGGAAACGCGGGATTTTCTCACGCGGCGTCTTCGGCCGAGGGCGGCTCGAAGGGCAACACCACATGGAAGGCGGAGCCTTGGCCCGGTGCGCTCTCCAGTTCGATGCGGCCGCCGTGGCCCTGCACGATCTGCTGCGTGATGAACAGACCCAGACCCAGGCCGCTGGCCACCTCGCGGCGACCCGATTCGGCGCGCTCGAACTGCTGGAAGATGCGGGCCTGGTCCTCGGGCGCGATGCCGATGCCGCGATCGCGCACGCTCATCACCGCCTCTTCGCCGCGCAGCCCGACGTGCACGTCCACCGGCTTGCCGCCGCCATAACGCAGGGCGTTGGTCAGCAGGTTGGTCAGCACCTGCTCCAGGCGGAACTCGTCCCACACGCCGGTCAGCGGCTCGGCCGCCTCCAAATGGATGGTGGTGCCCGCCGCCTCCGCCTGCTGTGCGAGCGCGGCGACCACACGGCGGGCCATGGCGCTCAGGTCGAAGGCCTGAGGGCTCATCGACAGGCGTCCGTTGCGCATGCGGGTGACGTCCAGCAGGTCGTCGATCAGGCGGACCATGGCCTGGATCTGGCGCTGGTCGCGCTCGGCCGTCTCCTTCAGCCGCTCGGGCGTGAAGAAGAACATGTGGCCGCGCGCCAGGTGCATCTTGCGCACCTGCGTTTCCAGGTAGAGCGTGTTAAGCGGCGTGCGCAGTTCGTGCGAGACCATGGACATGAAGTCGTCGCGCATGCGCACCGCGCGCTCCAGGTCGGCGCGCGCCTCGCGCAACTCGGCCACCAGCGCCTGCTGCTCGCGGTGCAGCGTGGCCAGCGCGTCCATCTCGCGCTTGAGCGCCATGCGGCCGTGGTAGAGCTCGACGAAGACGCTGACCTTGCTGCGCACCATGTGCGCGTCCAGCGGTTTGTGCAGGAAGTCGACGGCGCCGCTCTCGTAACCCTGGAAGGCGTAGTTGAGCTCGCGGCCGGCGGCGCTGACGAAGATGATCGGGATGGTGCGCGTGCGCTCGGTGCCGCGCATCAGCTCGGCCAGCTCGAAGCCGTTCATGCCGGGCATCTGCACATCCAGCACCGCCAGGGCGAACTCGTGCTCCAGCATCAGCGCGAGCGCCTCGTCGCCCGAGCGCGCCTGGAACACGCGGCGCCCCGGGTCACGGATCAGCGCTTCGAGCGCGATCAGGTTCTCCTGCAGGTCGTCGACGATCAGCAGCTTGGTTTCGATCTCGGACGGGTCAGTGGGCATGGTGCTGGGCGTCGAGCAGGATCAGCAGCCGGCGCAGGTGGGCCAAGGGAAGGACGAAATCGGGCTGGCACAGGGCCAGGGCGGATCGGGGCATCTGGGGCGCCATGGCTTCGCTCGGCGACTGTACGGCGGTGAGGCCGCCCGCCAGGCCGATGTCCGCCAGGCCGCGCGCGCCATCCTCGTTCGCACCCGTGAGCAGCAGGCCCGCCACCCGGGGCCCGTAGGCGTCGGCCGCGGAACTCATCAGGAGGTCGATCGACGGTCGGGAGAAATGCACAGGCGGCTCGCAGCTCAGCGAGAAGTGGTGGTCTGTCTCGATGAAGAGGTGATAGCCGGGCGGCGCGAAGTGCAATGTGCCGGCGGCGACCGCCGCCTTGTCCCGCGCTTCGCACACGGCCATGGGCAGGCGGTGGGCAAAGATGTCCGCCAGGCGACTTTCGCGGTCCTGCGGCAGGTGGAGAACCGCCACCAGCGGCAGGTGCCAGGGCGTGGGCAGCGCGGCAGTCAGGCGCAGCAGGGCATCGACGCCGCCGGCGGAAGCACCCACCACCACGGCGTCCACGCGCCGCAACGCGCCCGGATCGACTTCGCCGTCCTCGAGCAGGCCGCGGTCCGGTTCGGTGCCGCGCACGGTGGGCGGGTGGCGAGGCGCGGACATCAGGCGGCCTTGCGGAAGATGCGTTCCGCCCGCGCCACCGGCGCGAAGCGCTCGGCAAAGGCGGAGAAATCCACACTCTCCTTCGAGCCCAGGCCGAGGAAGCCGCGGTGGCACAGCGAGTCGTGGAACAGGCCCAGCGCGCGGTCCTGCAGCCGGCGGTTGAAGTAGATCAGCACGTTGCGGCAGGAGACGAGGTGCGTCTCGGCGAACACGCTGTCGGTGGCCAGGCTGTGGTCGGCAAAGATCACGTTGGTCCGCAGAGCGGGGTCGAAGCGCGCGCCGCCATAGGCCGCGGTGTAGTAGTCGGAAAAGGACTTGCGACCACCGGCGCGCTGGTAGTTGGCCGTGTACTCGCGCACTGCATCGGCCGGGAAGATCCCCTGGCGCGCCTTCTCCAGCGACTGCGGATTGATGTCGGTGGCGTAGATCAGCGAGCGCTCCAGCAGCCCTTCTTCGCGCAGCAGGATGGCCAGGGAGTAGACCTCCTCGCCCGTGCTGCAGCCGGCCACCCAGACCTTGATCGACGGATAGGTGTGCAGCACCGGCACCACCTGCTGGCGCAGCGCGAGGAAGTAGTCCGGGTCGCGGAACATCTCGCTGACCGGCACGGTGAGGTACTGCAGCAGTCGGCCGAAGACCTGGTCGTCGCGAAGCACCTGCTCCTGCAGCGCCGAGATGCTGCGATAGCCCATCTGCTCCAGCGCGTAGTGCACGCGCCGCTTCTGCGATGCGCCGGTGTAGTCGCGGAAGTCGTGGCTGTAGCGCAGGTAGATGGCCTCCATCAGCAGGCGCAGTTCGATGTCCGATGCGCTGGGCGGCGGCGGCGCGGGGCGGGTGGCGTCGGCTGCGGTCCCGGTGACGTCCGACGAGCGCAGACCCGTCCGACCCCCGTCGGCTTCGCCTGTGGTGTGGGCGCTCACAGTCGCTCCATGTGCGGCATCCACACCCGCAGCAGCGAGAACAGTCGGTCGAGATCGATGGGCTTGGCCAGGTAGTCGCTGGCACCCGCGGCGAGGCACTGTTCCTGATCGTCCTTCATGGCCTTGGCCGTGACGGTGATGACCGGCAGCTTGCGGAAGCGCGGATCGCTGCGCAGGCGGCGCGTGGCCTCCAGCCCGTCCATCTCCGGCATCATCACGTCCATCAGCACCAGGTCGATGTCGGGCACGGCGTCGAGCTTGTGCAGCGCCTCGCGGCCGTTGCGCGCGACCTCGATCTTGGCGCCGCGCTGCTCCAGCGCGCTGGTGAGGGCGAAGATGTTGCGCACATCGTCGTCCACCAGCAGGATGCGCCGGCCTTCGAACACGCGGTCGCGCTCGCGGGCCGTGCGCAGCATGCTCTGGCGCTCGGCCGACAGCTGCGACTCCACCTTGTGCAGGAACAGCGTCACTTCGTCCAGCAGCCGCTCGGGCGAACGGGCGCCCTTGATGATGATCGAGCGCGAATAGCGCAGCAGCTCGGCCTCCTCGTCGCGCGTGAGGTTGCGGCCGGTGTAGACGATGACGGGCGGGAAGGAGCAGATCTCTTCCGACGACATCCGCTGCAGCAGTTCGCCGCCCTGCATGTCGGGCAGGCGCAGGTCGGTGATCATGCAGTCGAAGACCCGTTCGCGCAGCAGCGCCAGGGCCTCCTCGCCGGTGCCGACGGCGGTGATGGCCACGTCGTCGTCGCCGATCAGGTGCACCACGCTTTCGCGCTGCACGTCGTCGTCTTCCACCAGCAGCACCTGCTTGACCTTCTGCGCCAGGCGCGCCTCCAGCCGCGAGAACACGGCCTGCAGCTGCTCGCGCGTGGTGGGCTTGAGCGCATAGCCCACGGCGCCCATGTGCAGTGCCGCCTCGGCCTGGTCCTGCGCCGAGACCACGTGCACCGGGATGTGGCGGGTGCCCGCGTCGTCCTTGAGCTGCTGCAGCACGGCAAGGCCTGAGCTATCGGGCAGGCGCATGTCCAGCAGGATGGCGTGCGGCTGCAGCTCCTGCGCCAGCGCGAAGCCGTCGGCGGCGCCGTGGGCCACCAGGCAGCGCCAGCCGTATTCGTGCGCCAGGTCGTACAGGATGCGGGCGAACTGCGGTTCGTCCTCGATCACCAGCACGCGCCGGACGTCGTCCTCCAGCTGGCCGCGGTCATCGGCGAAGGTCGGGGCCGGTGCCGGCTGCGGTGTGGGCGGTGCGGCCTGGGCAGGGACGGGCAGCGGCGCCAGGGCCACTGGCGCTGGCGCCGCGGTGCTGCTGCGCGGCAGCGGTGCGGCGTCGTCGCCCTCCAGGCGCTGCGCGACGTCGGCCGGCAGGCTCAGCGTGAAGGTGCTGCCCTGGCCCAGTTCGCTGCTGACGGTGAGGGTGCCGCCGAGCAGGCGCGTCAGGTCACGCGAGATCGACAGCCCCAGCCCCGTGCCGCCGTACTTGCGGCTGGTGGTGCCGTCGGCCTGGTGGAAGGCCTCGAAGATCAGCGCCTGCTGGTCCGGGGCGATGCCGATGCCGGAGTCGCGCACGTCGAAGCGCACGCCGCCCTGCGGACCGGGCTGCACGCTCAGCAGCACCTCGCCCCGGTCGGTGAACTTGATGGCGTTGGAAAGCAGGTTCTTGAGGATCTGCTCCACCCGCTGCCGGTCGGAGATGAGGTGGGCCGGCGCGTCCGGCGAGACCTCGATGCGCAGCGCCAGCGACTTGTTCTGTGCCAGCGGCGTGAAGGTGGATTGCAGCGAGTCCACCAACCGCGCCACGGGCAGGAATTCGGCATGGATGTCCAGCCGGCCGGCCTCGACCTTGGCGATGTCCAGCACGTCGTTGATCAGCGTGAGTAGGTCGTTGCCCGAGTCGTGGATCGAGCGCGCGAAGCGCACCTGCTCCTCGCTCAGGTTGCCCTGGCTGTTGTCGGCCAGCAGCTTGGAAAGGATCAGTACACTGTTCAGCGGCGTGCGCAACTCGTGCGACATGTTGGCCAGGAACTCCGACTTGTAGCGGCTGGCGCGCGCCAGGGCGTCGGCGCGTTCTTCCAGGTCGGACTGGGCGCGGCGCAGCGCCGCGTTGCGCTGGTCGAGCTGCTCGGTGCGCTCGGCCAGCTGGCTGTTGATCTGCTCCAGCTCGGCCTGCTGGTTCTCGAGGTTGACCTGGCTTTCGGTGAGGGCGCGGGACTGCTCCTCGAGCTCCTCGTTGGCCGTGCGCAGCTCTTCCTGCTGCACCTGGAGCTCCTCGTTGAGCTGCTGGGTCTCGGCCAGCACCTGCTGCAGGCGCTCGCGGTAGCGGGCGGCAGCCATGGAGCTGCCTGCGTCTTCGGCCACGTTTCGCAGCAGTTCCAGCTCGCGCGCAGAGGGCGAGGTGAGCAAACCCAGTTCGACGACGCCGTTGACTTGGCCTTCGTGCGCGATCGGCAGCAACAGCACGGTGTGCGGTGGGGCCTCGCCCAGGCCCGAGCTCACGCGCAGGTAGCCGGGTGGCACCGGCGTGACGTCCATCAGCTCGCCGCGCGCCGCCGCCTGGCCCACCAGGCCTTCGCCCGGCAGGAAGCTCTGCGACGCGGCTTCGGCCTCGCGCGAGAAGCCGTAGCTGGCCACGCGGCGCAGGCTGCCGTCGGTGTCGTGCACGTAGACCGCGCCGACGGCGCTGCGCAGGTGCTGGGCGCAGAACTCCAGCACCTGTCGCCCCAGGTGCTGCGCCGTGAGCTGACCCACCGTGCGGCTGGCCAGCTCGTTCTGGGCACCCCGCAGCCAGGCCTGCGCCTCCATGCGTTCGCCGTGTTCCGCCTGCTCGGCAAGGGCGCGGCCGTAGCGGTCGGACAACTGAAGCATCTGGCGCCGGCCCAGGATGGCGAGCACCACGCTGATGAGGGCGCTGAGCAGCAGATAGCCGGCGACCACGCCGATGGCGGCACGGTTGGCACTTCGGTTGCGCTCCGCACGCAGGATCTGCTCGGTGCCCAGGAAGGCGTCCAGCGTGGCGCGGGATTCGTCGGCCAGGCGTTTGCCGCGGCCGGACTGCAGGCGGTCGCCGATCTCTTCGCCGCGCTGCTTGGCCTCCACGATTTCGTCGGCGTAGCTTTCCCACGCGCGCTGCAGCTCGTCGAGCTTGGTGGCGCGCTGCACCTGCTGGGGGTTGTCCGAGACCAGAACGCGCAACTCGCCCAGCAGGGAATGGGCGCGGTTGCGTGCGGCGTCGGTGGGCTGAAGAAAGGCGCCGTTGCCGGTCAGCAGGTAGCCGCGCACGGCGGCCTGCATGTCGGCCTGCAGCAACTGGGTCTCGGTGGCAGTGCGGGTGACGCGGTCGGTGTGCTCCACCCAGCTGATGACCGACAGCAGGTAGCCGATGAGCGCGACGAAGACGACGGCGCCCAGCCCGCCCAGGAGCAGAGGCAACTTGACGTTGCGGCTGAGCAGGCGGCGGAACTCATCGTTGGCGATGGCGGGGCGTCGGTCCATGGGCGGTGCGTGATCGGAGCAAAACCGGTCGAGTCTGCCCGAGGATGTGCACGCCGACTGTCGGAAAACGCCGCTTGTCCCGCCCCGGCCCGGCGGGCGGGATCTAGCCCGCGGCGAAGAACGCTTCGATCAGCGACGCCACCTGTTCGGGCTGGTCGTGATGCAGCATGTGGCCGGCGTCTTCCACGCGTGCCTCGTGCCATTCGCGCAGCGCGCGAAGACGCTGGTGGAACTCGTCCAGGGTGTAGCGACCCTTCCACCAGCCATGCAGGCTGTCGTCGCTGGCCACCACGGCCAGCACCGGCGCTGTGATGGCGGCATAGAGCGCCAGGGTCTCGTCGACGCGGAAGAGGTTGGCGTTGATCACCTTGTGCGCGGCGTCTCCCTGGATTTCCCAGCGTTCGCTGCCGTCGTCCTGCCGAACCGGGCGTGCCCACTGCCGCGCGAGCCAGTCGGCCTTGTCCTGTGACAGCCGAGGGTTGGTCTTGATCAGCCGGCGGGCCACGCCATCGGGCGCGCTGTAGCCCGAGAGGCGCATGCCGCCTTCGTGCAGCCGCTTGTTCTCGTCGATCCAGCGGGCGTAGCGCTTGGGGGCCTCCTCTGGCGAATAGGCGGGCATGCCGAAGCCTTCGAGGTTGACCAAGCGCCGGATGCGCTCCGGACGCACGCCGGCATAGTGCATCGCGACATTGCCACCCATGCTGTGGCCCACCAGATCCACCGGATGGTCGCCCGCATAGTGGTCGAGCAGCCAGTCGAGGTCGGCCAGGTAGTCCGGCATCCAGTAGTTGTCGACGCCGCCGCCCTCTGTCTGGCCGAAGCCGCGCCAGTCGGGGGCGACCACGAAGCGCTCCTGCGCCAGGGCGTCGATGACGAACTGCCAGGAGGCCGCCACGTCCATCCAGCCGTGCAGCAGCACCAGCGGCGGGCGCGTGGACGACGGCGTGCCCCAGGTGAGCACGTGGTAGCGCAGGTTGCGCACGGGAACGAAGTGGGACTGCGGCAGGCGACGGGGGGCGTACATGGACGGCGATCATAGAAAGACCGCCGCCGCCGGGCAGTCCGCCACCGGACAGGCACCGGCCGCCTCAGGCCGCCTTGATGCCCCGCATCAGGATCACGCCACCCAGCGTGGTGGTGTCGCTGCGGATGCGGCGGGCCAGCGCCTCGGGCGTGCCGCCGCGGGCCTGCCAGCCGGCCTTGAGCAGGGCCTCGCTCACCTCGGGGGTGCGCAACACGGTCTGCAGCGCGCCGTTCAGCCGTGCGATCGCGGCCGGCGACTGGCTGGCCGGCGCGGCCAGCGCCGTCCAGATTTCAAGGTCGGCGCCGCGCACATCGGCTTCGCGCAGCGTGGGCATGTCGCCCGTGAGCGGGCTGCGCTCCGGCGCCGTGATGCCGATGGCCTTGAGGCGACCCTGGCGGATGTGCGGCAGCGCCAGCCCCGGCGGCAGCAGTGCCAGCTGGATCTGGTTGGCGAGCATGGCCTCGATCACCTGCGGATTACCGGCGAAGCCCTGGTGCTGCGCGCGGATGCTGGTGCGCATCTTCAGCAGCTCCATGCCCAGATGGCCGACGGTGCCGTTGCCGGGCGTGCCATAGCGCGAATCGGTGCCGAGGTTGCGAGCCCACAGCAGCAGCTCTTCAGGGCGGTTGCCCTGGGCCTGCGCCATGGCGGCGAGCACCAGCGGCGCGGTGCCGATCAGGCCCACCGGCGCGAAATCGGTCTCAGGATCGAAGGGCACGGCCGCGTCCAGCAGCCGGGCGATGGTGAGGTTGCCGTTGATCAGTGCGCCGAAGGTGTGGTCGTCGCGGGCCTTGGCCACGGCGTTGGCCGCGATGTTGCCGCTGGCGCCTGCCTTGTTCTCCACGCCGACGCTCTGGCCGAGCAGCCGGGCCAGCGGTTCCGCCACGATGCGTGCCGCCGTGTCCGGCGATGAATTGGGGGGAAAGCCCACCAGCAGCTTCAGCGGACGCGTGGGCCAGCCGCCGGATTGCGCCCATGCCGGCAGGCAAGCGCTGGCCGCCAGGGCGGCGCAGGAATGGAGCAGACGGCGCTTGTCGACCATGAACGTGTCCGGGATTGACGAAAGTTACAAGACGTTAAAGGACTCGCCGCCGCCGCGCAAGGCGGGCTTGCCGGGCTGGCGCGCAAGTGCGGAGGGTGGCGAGGCGTCTGCACAACGCGTGGCGCCGCACCGGCGCCGACGCGGGTCAGTCCGGCGTCTTGTCGAGCTGGACGGTGACCGGGCCGTCGTCTTCACCGCGCGTGGCGGCGGGCGGCGGCACGTCTCCCCCCTTCTGGCGCTCCCGGAACAGCGCGGCGCGTGTGAGGAAGATGGTGGTGATCGGCGCCGTCAGCGCCACGAACATCGCGATCAGCGCCGCGTGCAGGAAGAGGTTCGAGCCCTGGGCCGAGAAGTACACCGCCGTGGCCAGCGAGACCGACCACACCCCGGCCGTGGCACCCAGCGTGGGCGTGTGGATGCGGCGGAAGAAGCTGGGCATGCGCACCAGGCCGAAGGAGCCGATGGCGGCAAAGCCGGCGCCCACCAGCACCAGCAGGGCGGTGAGCGCCTCGGACCACCAGGGCAGCGTGCCGCTCATTCGATCACCTCGCCGCGCAGCAGGAACTTGGCCAGCGCCGTGGTACCGACAAAACCGAACAGCGCGATCAGCATCGCCGCCTCGAAGTAGACGGCGCTCGAATAGACGATGCCCAGCGTCAGCATCATCAGCATGCCGTTGATGTAGAGGCAGTCGAGCGCCATCACCCGGTCCTGCGCCGTCGGGCCCATCAGCAGCCGCGCCAGCGCGCAGAGCATGGCGACAGCCAGGAGGAACAGCGCGCCCTTGAGCGCCCAGAACAAGAGTGGCGTCATGACTCGAAGATCTCCATCAGCACGGTCTCGTAGCGCAGCTTGATGCGCTCGATCAGGTCGCTTTCGTCGTCCACGTCGAAGACATGCAGCAGCAGCTGGCTGCGGTCGACCGCCAGCTCGGCCCAGGCCGTGCCGGGCGTGAGACACAGGATCATCGCCAGGACGGCCAGCCCGTTGGGATCGCGCAGATCCAGCGGCACGCGCACGAAGGCCGAGTGGATCTGCGGCGTCCGGCGGGTGAGCAGGGCGCGCGCGACGCCGAGTGCCGACACCAGCAGGTCGGCCATCACCAGGCGCAGGAGGCGCAGCGCCGCCAGCGGGCGGCGCATGCGCACCGTGGCCGGTCGCAGGCCCTTGGTGAGCAGGGGCACCACGACCGCCAGCAGCGCGCCCAGCAGCATGGTGGCCGGATGCAGCGACTGGTTCAGCAACAGCCACACCACCCAGAGCGCGATGGTGAGCGGGGGCGAGGGAATCAGGCGCCGCATCATGGCCGGACCTCCGCCCGCTTGGCTGTCGTGGGACCAGCCTTCTGGGTCGCCGCGAACACCGCTGCACGGTAGTCGCGGGTGTCGGCCAAGTTGGCGGCGGTGGCCTGGGCATGCAGCAACACCGGCCCGGCGCCCACGGCCAGTGCCATGCAGGCGGCCAGCAGGCCGGCCACCGGCAGCACCTCCAGCGCTCGCAGCGCCGGCAGCGAACCTTGCGTGTGGGTCCAGAAATGCCGGATGCCGCTGCGCGAGAAGGCCACCAGGGTCAGAAAGCCCGAGAGCAGCAGCAGCCCCATGAAGACCCAGCCCCAGCGGCTGACCTGCTGCGCGTCCAGCAGGCCCGAGAGCATCGCGAACTTGCCGATGAAGCCGGGCAGTGGCGGCAGGCCGGCCAGCAGCAGCACGCAGCAGACGAAGGCCAGACCCAGGAAGGCCACGCCCGCCGGAATGGCGCGGCCATAGAGCGCCTGCGCCTCGTCGTCGAGATTGACGTCGTCCAGGGCCTGCAGGTCCTCGGTGAGGAAGGGCGTGGTCGCTGCCGATTCGTGCGGCGCGATGCTGTGGCCGGCGTTGCGCCAGCGCTCGATCATGTCGATGAGCAGGAAGAGGGCGCTGGCCGCCAGCGTGGAGCCGAGCAGGTAATAGAGCGCCCCGGCCCAGACGCCTTCCTGCGCCAGCCCGACGGCCGCCAGAAGCGTGCCGGCCGACACCAGCACGGCGAAGCTCGCCAGGTTGGACAGCCGCTGCGATCCGAGCAGACCCAGCGAGCCCACCGTCAGCGTGGCCAGCCCCAGGCCGATGATCACCGGCTGGCCATACAGCGCCGAGTCACCCGCGTCGGGACCGAAGAACAGTGTCCAGGTGCGCAGCACCACGTAGACGCCCAGCTTGGTCAGCAGCGCGAAGACGGCGCTCACGGGGGACACCGCGGCGCTGTAGCCGGGCACCAGCCAGAAGTTCAGCGGCCAGGCACCGGCCTTGGCGAAGAAGGCGGCGGCCAGGATGGCCACGCCGGCATGCAGCAGCCCGCGGTCGGCCGGCGCCACCTCGGCAATGCGCTGGCTGAGGTCGGCCAGGTTGAGCGTGCCGGTCACGCCGTACAGCATGGCCGCGCCGATCAGGAACAGCGACGAGGCCGCCAGGTTGATGGCGATGTAGTGCAGCCCTGCGCGCACGCGCAGGGCGCCGGAGCCATGCAGCAGCAGCCCGTACGACGCCGCCAGCATGACCTCGAAGAAGACGAACAGGTTGAACAGGTCGCCCGTGAGGAAGGCACCGTTCAGGCCCATCAGCTGCAGCTGCAGCAGCGGGTGGAAATGCACGCCGGCGCGGTCCCAGCGAGAGGTGGAATAGATCGAGGCCGCGAAGGCCACCACGCCCGTCAGCGCCACCATCATGGACGAGAGACGGTCGGCCACCAGCACGATGCCGAAGGGGGCGGCCCAATTGCCGGGCAGGTAGACGCCGATGGAGCCCGGGCCGCCACCCGTGTCCGGCGTGTTCACCCAGCGCAGCAGCGCGAGCGCCACCAGCAGGCCGAACAGGCCGGAGATGACGGTCAGCGCGGACTTGGCGCGCCGGCGCTGCTCGCCCATCAGCAGCATCAGCGCGGCGGTGAGCAGCGGCAGCAGGATGGGCGCCGCCACCAGGTGCGGCATGGTGGCGTCGAGCAGCCGGTCGAGCAGCGAGAGGATTTCGTTGCTCATGTCTCCTCCCGCTCCTGGCCGTCCACATGGTCGGTGTCCGAGATGCCGCGCGAGGCCAGCATCACCACCAGGAAGAGCGCCGTCATCGCGAAGCCGATCACGATGGCGGTCAGCACCAGGGCCTGGGGCATGGGGTCGGCCGTGTTCTGCAGCGTGGCCTCCACGCCCTTGCGCAGCACCGGCTCGCTGTCCACCTTGAGCCTGCCCATGCTGAAGATGAACAGGTTGACGGCATACGAGATGAGCGTCAGTCCCATGATCACCTGGAAGGTCCGGGGGCGCACCAGCAGGTACACGCCCGACCCGGTGAGCACGCCGATGGCGATGGCGAGAACGGCTTCCATGTCAGACCGCTCCGCCGGTGATGCGGATCGCCTCGGCGTTCGCGGCTTCCAGTGCGGCCTTGGCGGCGGCCTTCTCTTCCTGTTCCTCCGCCCAGCGGTGGCTGCGGATGGACTGGTGCGCCAGGGCGGTGAGGATCAGCAGCGTGGCGCCGAGCACCAGGGCGAACACGCCGATGTCGAAGAACATGGCGCTGGGCACGTGCAGCTCGCCCAGCACCGGCAGCGTGAAATGGGCGGTGTGCGTCGTCAGGAAGGGATAGCCCATCACGATGGCGCCGGCCCCCGTGGCCAATGCGATGAGCAGGCCCAGCGCGATCCAGCGCCGCGGATAGATGCGCAGGTGCTCCTCCGTCCAGGCCGCGCCCGAGACGATGAACTGCAGCATCAGCGCGGCCGACATCACCAGCCCGGCCACGAAGCCGCCGCCCGGCTGGTTGTGGCCGCGCATGAAGAAGTACACCGACACCATGGCCGCCAGCGGCAGCAGCAGGCGCACCAGCACGGCCGGCACCATCAGGTAGCCGATCGCCGTGTCCGTGGCGCGGCGCGGATTGACGAGGTCGGTCCCGCCCTGATCCTGCTGTACCTGTTGTTGCGGCGGCAGCGCCATCGCCTCGGCGGCGGGACGGAAGCGGCGCAGCAGCGCATAGACCGTCAGCGCCACGATGCCCAGCACGGTGATCTCGCCGAAGGTGTCGAAGCCGCGGAAGTCGACCAGCATCACGTTGACCACATTGGTGCCGCCGCCCTCGGGCAGCGCGCGTTCCAGGAAGAAGGGCGAGATGCTCTGCGGAAAGGGGCGGGTCATCATGTACCAGGCCAGCGCCGCCATGCCGCAGCCGGCCACGGCGGCCACCAGCAGGTCGCGTCCGCGGCGGCCCCAGGGGCGCAGGCGCTCCTGCGGACGCTGCACTTCGGCCTTGCGCATCGGCAGCCAGCGCAGGCCCAGCAGGATGAGCAGGGTGGTCACGGTCTCGACCACCAGTTGCGTCAGCGCGAGGTCGGGCGCCGAGAACCAGATGTAGGTGATGCAGCTCACCAGCCCCGCGCCCGAGGCCAGCATCAGCGAGGCCAGCCGGTGGAACTTGGCCTGCCAGGCGGCGGCCACCGCGCAGGTGCAGCCGATCACCCAGGTCATCAGGAACATGGGCGAGAACGGCAGGCGCTGGCGGCTGCCCGTGTCGGCCGGTGCCAGCCACAGCGAGGCGCCTGCGCCGAGCACCGCCACCATCACCAGCAGGAGCAACTGCGGCTGCAGCCGGTTGGTCGAGAGCACGCGCCGGCCATTGCGTCCGAGCTGGGACAGGCGCGCCAGCAGGTTCTCGAAGATGCGCTGGCCATCGAACATCCAGATCACCGGCGTGCGGTTCAGGCCGCCATGCGCACGGCTGCGGCGCTGCATCAGGTAGATGGCTGCGCCGCCCGCCAGCGCCACGACGCTCATGGCCAGGGGCAGGTTGAAGCCGTGCCAGACCGCGAGGCTGTATTCGGGCAGCGTGCCGCCGACCACCGGCGCCGCGGCCGTCGCCAGGAAGGCGCCCACCGACCAGGCCGGCACGATGCCCACGACAAGGCACAGCAGCACAAGGAGCTCGACCGGCACCCGCATCCAGTGCGGGGGCTCGTGCGGTGGCTTGGGCACCTCGGTGTCGCAGCGCGGGCCGAAGAAGACGTCGAAGACGAAGCGTGCCGAATAGGCCACGCTGAAGGCGCCGGCGAGGGTGGCGAGCACCGGCAGCGCGATCTCCAGCCAGGGCGCGCCGTCCAGGAACACCGTTTCGGCGAAGAACATCTCCTTCGACAGGAAGCCGTTGAGCAGCGGCACGCCGGCCATCGAGGCGCTGGCGATGATGGCCAGCGCTCCGGTGATGGGCATGGACTTGAGCAGCCCGCTCAGCCGGCCGATGTCGCGGGTGCCGGTCTCGTGGTCGATGATGCCGGCGGCCATGAACAGCGACGCCTTGAAGGTGGCATGGTTCATCACATGGAAGACCGCCGCCACGGCGGCCAGCGGGCTGTTCATGCCCAGCAGCAGGGTGATGAGGCCCAGGTGCGAGATGGTCGAGTAGGCCAGCAGCGCCTTCAGGTCGCGCTGGAACATGGCGACATAGCCACCCAGCAGCAGCGTGACGGCGCCCGCACCGCCCACCAGCCAGAACCACAGGTCGGTGCCCGACAGCACCGGCCACAGGCGCGCCATGAGGAACACACCCAGCTTCACCATGGTGGCCGAATGCAGGTAGGCCGACACCGGCGTGGGCGCCGCCATGGCGCGCGGCAGCCAGAAGTGGAAGGGAAACTGCGCGCTCTTGGTGAAGGCGCCCAGCAGCAGCAACACCAGCGCCAGGGGATAGAGCGGATCGGCCCGCACCACGTCGCCCGAGTTCAGCACCACGTCCAGTTCGTAGCTGCCGGCGATCCGGCCCAGCAGCAGCACCCCCGCCAGCAGGCACAGGCCCCCGGCGCCTGTCACCGTGAGCGCCATGCGGGCGCCGCGCCGTGCGTCGCGACGGTGATGCCAGTAGCCGATCAGCAGAAAGGAAAACAGGCTGGTCAGCTCCCAGAACAGCACCAGCTGGATCAGGTTGCCCGACAGCACCACACCCACCATCGCGCCCATGAAAGCGAGGAAGAAGGCGAAGAAGCGGGGCACCGGGTCCGAGGAGGACATGTAGTAGCGCCCGTAGAGCACCACCAGCGCGCCGATGCCGAGCACCAGCATGCAGAACAGCCAGGCCAGACCGTCCATGCGCCAGGACAGGTCGACGCCGAGGGTGGGTATCCAGCGGTGGCCCTCCTGCAGCACCTCGCCCGCCGCAAGGGCGGGGAACTGCAAGGCAGTGAAGACCGCGCAGCCCAGGGCCGTGAATCCCGCGATGGCCGCCCCTCGGTTTCGGGCGCCGGACGGCATCATGGCCGCCAGCGCACTGGCCAGAAAGGGGAGGAGGACGAGGGCGACCAGGGGCATCTCAATCGATTCTATCGACCGACCTTCTCACCTCCATTGCAAAAACCTCTGCATGACGGCCGGTCTTTGGAGGACACAACCCTGCGTCGCCGTAGGACGCCGACAGCCCTCACGGCTGCCCTGTTTTCCAGGTGCCCGGCTGGCGGGACTCTGCGGGCCTTCCGGCTCAGCGGCCGCTGTCGAACCAGGCCTTCCACTGCGGCACGGCCGTGGCGAAGGTGCCCCGGTGCGTGGTCTTGCCGGTGGAGACGGCCTCGACCATCGGATTGCCGGCGCCCAGCGCCTGCGCATACGTTTGGGCCATGCGGCCCACGCCCACTGTGATCGCCTCGTCGGTTTCGCCGTAGTAGTTGCGCACCGGGGACTTGATCACCCAGCGGTACGACTGCGTGGCGGCGATGAGCTTGCCGAAGGCGGAGTCCGCGAAGTAGTGCGGATCGAAGTACTCGGCCTTTAGCAGCTTGTGCAGCTCGCTGGGGATGTCGGCTGCGTTGAACGGTTGGCGCTCGTAGGCCTTGCGGGCGGCGTCGTAGTAGGGCTCGTTGATCAGCGAACGCGCGTAGTCCAAGCATGGCGTGCCATCAAGGCGGTCGGCGCATGCTGCGGCGAAGTCGCAACAGGCGCTCCATCCGCCGGCCCGATCTACATCTGGCGAGGCAGCCAGGTGACCAGCGCCGGGAGGGCATAGATGATGAACACCGCCAGCACCATGAGCAGGAACATCGGCAGGGTGACGCGCGCGATGTAGAGCAGGTCCCTGCCGGTCATGCCCTGCAGCACGAACAGATTGAAGCCCACCGGCGGCGTGATCTGCGCCATCTCCACCACCAGCACGATGAAGATGCCGAACCAGATCGGATCGATGCCGGCCGCCGTCACCGTGGGCATGATCACGCCCATGGTCAGCACCACCATCGAGATGCCGTCGAGGAAGCAGCCGAGCACGATATAGAACACGGCCAGCATCAGCACCAGCTGGAAGCGGCTGAGGCCGAGCGAGCCGATCCATTCCGCCAGGTGGCGCGGCAGGCCCACGTAGCCCATGGCCAGCGTCAGGAAGGCGGCACCGGCCAGGATCAGCGCCATCATGCAGTACAGGCGGGTCGCGCCCAGCAGCGAATCCCTGAAGGTCCGCCAGCTGAGCGAGCCCTGGGCGGCGGAGATGGCCAGCGCGCCCACCACGCCGACGGCGGCCGCCTCGGTCGCGGTGGCGATGCCCGCGTAGATCGAGCCCAGCACGGCAAGGATGAGCAGCGTCACCGGGATCAGGCTGCGCGATGCAGCCAGCTTCTCGGCGAAGCGCATCCGGCCGTCTGGCGCGGGCACCTGGTCCGGATGCAGCAGGGCCCAGACCGCGATGTAGCCCGAAAACAGCAGCGCCAGCAGCACGCCCGGTACGACGCCGGCGATGAACAGGCGGGCGATCGACACATCCGCCGCCACCCCGTAGACGATCATGATGATCGAAGGCGGGATCAGCAGCCCCAGCGTGCCGGCGCCGGCGAGCGTGCCGATGACCATGTCCTGCGGGTAGCCGCGGCGGCCCAGCTCCGGCAGGGTCATCTTGCCGATGGTGGCGCAGGTGGCGGCGCTGGAGCCCGAGACGGCCGCGAAGATCGCGCAGCCCACCACGTTGGTGTGCAGCAGCCGGCCCGGCAGGCGCTGCATCCACGGCGACAGGCCCTTGAACATGTCCTGCGACAGTCGCGTGCGGAAGAGGATCTCGCCCATCCAGACGAACAGCGGCAGCGCGGTGAGCGTCCAGCTCGACGCAGAGCCCCAGATCGTCACGGCCATGGCGTCTCCGGCCGGCCTGGAGGTAAACAGCTGCATGGCGATCCAGGCCACGCCCGAGAGCGTGAGCCCGATCCAGACACTGCTGCCCAGGATGAGGAACAGCGCCAGGATCAGCAGTCCGGCAATGCCGAGATCACTCATGGCGCAGCATCTCCCCGTCGGTCGCGCGCACGCGGCCGCGCCATTCCAGCACGCATTCGTCGAGCGCCGCGATGGCGAAGGTGACGGTGCCGATCGCCATCGACAGCTGCGGCAGCCACAGCGGCGTGGCGTCGTTCGAGGTGGACATGTCGTTGAACTCGTACGACTGAAGGGCCAGCCGCACGCTGTAGAAGGCGAAGAGGGCGGCGAGCGCCGCGCTGGCCAGTGCCGCCCACCGCTCCAGCCAGCGCCGCGGCGTGATGCCCAGCGCAGTCAGCACGAGCGTCACGCGGATGTGCTCGCCTTTCTTCAGCGTGTGGGCCAGCGCCAGGAAGCCGGTGCCGGCCATGAGATAGCCGGCGTAGGCGTCGATGCCCGGCACGTTGAAGTGCAGCTGCCGGGCAAGGATGGAGGTGAGCACCGCGAGCAGCAGGCCCACCATGGAAAGCGCCGCCAGACCGGCGGCGGCGTCGTAGAGGGCGTCCAGGGCCTTTCGCATCGCCGGCGCCAGGCTTCACATCTTGCGGTAGGCGTCGAGGACGGCCTGGCCGTCCGCCCCGGCTTTTTCCGACCACTCCTTGATCATCGTGTCGCCGACCTTCTTCATGTCGGCCTTGAGCTGGGCGGAGGGTACGTGGATGGCCATGCCGTTCTTCTTGAGCAGGTCGAGGTATTCCTGCGTCTTGGCCTTGGAGACCTCCCAGCCGCGTTTCTCCGCGTCGGCGCCGGCCTTGAGTACTGCGTCCTGGCTCGGCTTGTCCAGCGCATCGAAGGCCTTCTTGTTCACCAATACCGCGTTCTTGGGCAGCCAGGCCTGCGTGTCGTAGAAGTTCTTGATGTACTCGTAGGTCTTGGTGTCGTAGCCCGTGGAGCCTGAGGACATGTACGACTCCACCACGCCCGTGGCCATGGCCTGCGACAGCTCGGCCTGCTGCACCGTCACCGGCTGGGCGCCCACCAGCTCCGCGATGCGCGCGGTGGCCGGGCTGTAGGCGCGCCACTTCACGCCCTTGAGATCGGCGGCCGAGGCGATGGGCTTGTTGATGAAGATGCCCTGCGGCGGCCAGGGCACGGTGTAGAGCAGCACGATGCCCTGTTCCGCGAGCTTCTTGGAGAGCACCGGCTTCTGCGCCTGGTACAGCTTCCAGGCGGCGTCGTAGCTGTCGGCCAGGAAGGGGATGCCATCCACGCCGAAGACCTGCCATTCGTTCTGGAAGTTCACCAGCAGGATCTCGCCCATCTGCGCCTGGCCGCCCTGCACCGCGCGCTTGATCTCGGGCGCCTTGAACAGCGAGGCGTTGGAGTGCACGGTGATCTTGAGCTTGCCGCCGGTGGCCTGGTCCACCTCGCCCGCGAACTTGGCCAGGTTCTCCGTGTGGAAGTTGCTCGGCGGATAGGCCGTGGGCAGATCCCACTTGACCTGGGCGGACGCGGCGGTCGCGAGAACCACTGTGGCCAGTGCAAGGCTGGACTTGAACTTCATGAATGAACGCTCCGACTGTTGTTGAAGATCTGGAAATCCAGGATACGTGCAAATATCAGGCCATCGGCTGGGGGTTTGTCTGGCCGTCTGCGGCCGCGGAAACGACAAGGCCGCCGGAAGGCGGCCCTGGCTTGCTGGCGTCGGCTTTATTTCTTCTTGCCGGCGGCTTCCTTGGCGGGGGCATTGGCACCATCGAAGGGCTTGCCGCCCACCGTCATGCCAGCCGCCGACAGCTTGGCGGCGGACTTGGCCTTGATGCCCTTCACGCGGGCCATGAGGTCCGGCCAGTCCTTGAACTCGCCTTGCTTGCGCGCATCGACGATGCGCTGCGACATCGCCGGACCGACGCCCGGCAGCGCGTCGAGTTCAGCGGCGCTGCCCTTGTTGACGTCGACGGCGGCGAAGGCGCCCAGTGCCGACAGGCCCAGCACCAATGCGGCGGCGAGCTTCTTGATCATCATGAATTTCCTCCTGAATGTGATTGGAATATGCCGCGCATTGCGCGCAGCACAGCCATCAGAATTCAGGCGGCCGGAGGCTGTCAATCCATCCAGTTCCGGCGCGCGTGAAGCGCGTCACAGTTCCTCGACTCGGCGCGGCGGATAGCTGTCCCAGGCCTGGCAGCCCGGGCAATGCCAGAAGTATTGGTGCGCCTCGAAGCCGCAGGCAGCGCAGCGGTAGCGCATCTGCGGGCGGGCCACTTGGTCCAGCGCGCGTTGCACGGGCGGGTGCGTGCGCGCATCGTCGCGCAGGGTTTCGCCTGCCAGCCAACGTGAGGCTGCGAGCAGCGAGCCCGGCTGGCGGGCGAGGTGGTCCAGATAGCGGTCGCGCGGCGCTTCGCCGCCCGTCGGCTCCAGCGCCATGAGGGCCTCGAGCACATCGATGGAAGGCTCCGCCTCGTAGCGCGCGCGCAGCAGGTCGGCCGCCGCCGCCTGCTTGCCCGCCGCCTGTGCCGCCTGCTGCAGTGCTGCCGCATAGAGCGGCAGGGCCAGCGGCGCCGTGCGGCTGAGTTCCGACAGCGTGATCCAGGCTTCCATGGCCCGGCCCTGACGCAGTTGAAGCGCCGCGGTGTCGATGGCCGGTCGGGGCGCCTCGGGTGCGAGCTGCGCCGCCTGCTGCAGCAGGCGCAATGCCGCGTCCGCATCGCCGCGGGCGCTCTGCTCCGCCGCCTGCTCGCACAGATGGTGCGCACGGCGCGCGGCATAGCTGGCCTGGTCGGAGGCGTCGAGCTTGGTGGCCACGGCCTCGGCCTGCGCCCATTCGCGTGATCGTTCGTAGATGGCGAGCAGTGCCAGCCGCGCCTCGTTTTCGTAGCGTGTGCCTTCCAGCTTCTGCAATGCGGTCTCGGCGCGATCGAGCAGGCCGGCGCTCAGGAAGTCCTGCGCCAGCGCATGCTGGGCGCGGTCGCGGTCGGCGCGGTTGAGATCTGCTCGCGACAGCAGGTGCTCGTGCACGCGCACGGCGCGCTGGTACTCGCCGCGGCGGCGGAACAGGTTGCCGAGGGCAAAGTGCAGTTCCTGGGTGTCCGGGTCGTTCTGGACAGCCTCGATGAAGGCGTCGATGGCCTGGTCCTGCTGCTCGTTGAGCAGGAAGTTCAGGCCGCGGAAGTAGGCCTTGGGCGCCTGCCGGTTTTCGAAGCGCAGTTGGCGCAGGTCCAGGCGCGAGGCCAGCCAGCCCAGCACGAAGGCCAGCGGCAGGCCCAGCAGCAGCCAGCTCAGGTCAAAGTCCATGGCGTCGGGCGTGGGAAGGTTCCGCCACGGGGGGCGGGGTCAGCGGCGCATCTGCCACATCTTCCGAGGGGGCCGTCGGCTGGCGCAACGCAGCGGCTGCCGAGCGATGGCGCCACCAGCCGGGCAGCATGCCGAGCGCACCGACCACCAGGCCCGCAGCGAAGGCCGCGAGCACCACGAGCACCAGCGGCCCGCGCCAGGAGGTGCCGAAGAAGAAGTGCACGGTGGCCTCGTGCTGGTTGTTCAGCGCGAAGGCGAACAGGGTAAAAAAAATGGCTGCCTTGAGCAGCCACAGGAGGTATTTCATCGCCGTGCCGCTCCGATGTGCGCCGCAGTCCCCGAAGGGCGCAGCGACCACGCGGAGCGCGCAGCGTGAAGGCGTTGTCTTGTCATGCAGGTCCCGGTGGCGGGACGATTCTAAGTAGGAGGCCCCAGGGGCATCCGGCCAGAAGATGGACGAATGGCCGGGGCCTGACTCATGCCTCGCTCGAACGGTCCACGGCTTCGCGCAGGGCCTTGCCCGGCTTGAAGTGCGGCACGCGTTTTTCGGGGATCTGCACGCTTTCGCCCGAGCGCGGATTGCGGCCCAGGCGCGGCGGCCTGCGGCTCACCGAAAAGCTGCCGAAGCCGCGGATCTCGATGCGATGCCCACGCACCAGCGCGTCGCTCATGGCGTCAAGAATGGTCTTGACGGCCTGTTCGGCGTCGCGGTGCGTTAGCTGCGCAAAGCGGGCGGCGAGTTCTTCGACCAGATCGGAACGTGTCATTGCTGGCACACGACCGCCGAGGGTGATTGCCCACCCTCGGCGTGCCGCGATCCGGGTCGATTACTTGTCGCTGCCGTCCAGCTTGGCGCGCAGCAGGGCGCCCAGGCTGGTGGTGCCGGCGTTCTCGCGGGCCGACTGCTGGTTCAGGCTGGCCATGGCTTCCTGCTGGTCGACCATGTCCTTCTGGCGGATCGACAGCTGGATGCTGCGGTTCTTGCGGTCCACGTTGGTGACCACGGCCGTGACTTCGTCGCCTTCCTTGAGCACGTTGCGGGCATCTTCCACGCGGTCGCGGGAGATTTCCGAAGCGCGCAGGTAGCCGACGACGTCGCCGCCCAGGTCGATCTCGGCGCCACGGGCGTCCACGGTCTTGACCTTGCCGGTCACGATCTGGCCCTTGTCATTGACGGACGAGAAGGTGGTGAACGGGTCGCCGTCCAGCTGCTTGATGCCCAGGCTGATGCGCTCGCGGTCCACATCGACGGCCAGCACGATGGCTTCGACTTCCTGGCCCTTCTTGTAGTTGCGAACGGCGGTCTCGCCGGCTTCGTTCCACGACAGGTCGGACAGGTGCACCAGGCCGTCGATGCCGGCAGCCAGGCCCACGAACACGCCGAAGTCGGTGATCGACTTGATCGGGCCCTTGACGCGGTCGCCGCGCTTGGTGTTTTGCGCGAACTCTTGCCACGGGTTGGCCTTGCACTGCTTCATGCCCAGGCTGATGCGGCGCTTGTCCTCGTCGATTTCCAGGACCATGACTTCCACTTCGTCGCCCATGGAGACGATCTTGTTGGGGGCCACGTTCTTGTTGGTCCAGTCCATCTCGGACACGTGCACCAGGCCTTCGATGCCCGGCTCGAGTTCGACAAACGCGCCGTAGTCGGCGATGTTCGTGACCTTGCCGAACAGGCGCGTGCCTTGCGGGTAGCGGCGCGACACGCCCAGCCACGGGTCGTCGCCCATCTGCTTGAGGCCCAGCGAGACGCGGTTCTTCTCGGTGTCGAACTTGAGGATCTTGGCGGTGATTTCCTGGCCGGCCTGAACGACTTCGCTCGGGTGGCGGACACGGCGCCAGGCCATGTCGGTGATGTGCAGCAGGCCGTCGATGCCGCCGAGGTCGACGAAGGCACCGTATTCGGTGATGTTCTTGACCACGCCGCGGACGATGGCGCCTTCCTTCAGCGTCTCCATCAGCTTGGCGCGCTCTTCGCCCATCGAGGCCTCGACCACGGCACGGCGCGACAGCACGACGTTGTTGCGCTTGCGGTCGAGCTTGATGACCTTGAACTCCATCGTCTTGTTTTCGAAGGGAGTCAGGTCCTTGATCGGACGGGTGTCGATCAGCGAGCCCGGCAGGAAGGCGCGGATGCCGTTGACCAGCACCGTGAGGCCGCCCTTGACCTTGCCGCTGGTCGTGCCGGTGACGAATTCACCGGATTCCAGGGCCTTCTCGAGCGCCAGCCACGAAGCCAGACGCTTGGCCGTGTCGCGCGAGAGGATGGTGTCGCCGTAGCCGTTCTCGACGGAGCCGATGGCCACGGAGACGAAGTCGCCGGCCTGGACTTCGAGTTCGCCCTTGTCGTTCTTGAATTCGTCGATCGGCACGTAGGCTTCGGACTTCAGGCCGGCATTGACCACGACGTGGTTGTGCTCGACGCGGACCACCTCGGCGGTGATCACTTCGCCCGCGCGCATTTCGGAACGCTTCAGGGACTCTTCAAAGAGGGCGGCAAAAGATTCGGACATTGAATTTCCTTCCGGTCTCTCCAGGTTTCCAGCCGCCCATGCAACATTGCGTGCGGCTGTTTCTATGACTGGAACCGGTGGTTTGGGCCGTGAAGCCCGGGGGGGTGAGGTTGAACAACCAGCAGGCCGGTGCGCTGACGCGCGAGGGGAGCCTGGCTGGAGCGATAGGCGCACCCGGCAGGGCCGGGGCGCCGAGCCCGACGATGGCGTTAATGCCTGTCGAAGGGCTGCACCTGCCGCCACCAGTCCAATACCTGCTCGACCGACTGATCGATGCTGAGAAAGGAGTTGTCCAGGAGGCGGGCGTCCTGCGCGGGTTTGAGCGGGGCGACGCTGCGGTTCGAATCGCGGGCGTCGCGTGCTTCCAGGTCCGCGCGAAGGTCGGCGAGTATAGCGGGAATTCCTTTGGAAATCAACTGCTTATGCCGCCGCTCGGCCCGGTGCTCGGCACTGGCCGTGAGGTAGACCTTGAGTGGTGCGTCGGGAAAGATCACCGTGCCCATGTCACGGCCGTCCGCCACCAGGCCGGGCAGCCTGCGGAAGCTGTGCTGGAGTTCGGTGAGCGCCGTGCGGACGGCGGGCAGGGCCGACACGCGCGAGGCATCCATGCCCGCCGCCTCGGTGCGGATGCCGTCCGTCACGTCCTCGTCGGCGAGCAGCACACGGCCGGCGTCGAAGCGCAGCGGCAGCGCGCGGGCGATGGCGGCGATGGCCGCCTCGTGTGCCGGCTCCGGCTCCAGGCCGGCCCGGCGGGTCGCGAGACCGGCCACGCGGTACAGCGTGCCTGAGTCCAGGTAGTGGTAGCCCAGCCGCAGCGCCAGCTCGGCCGCCAGCGTGCCCTTGCCCGAGGCGGTGGGGCCGTCGACGCAGAGCACCGGCACCTCGTCCGCCGCGACCACCGAGAACAGCGTCTCGAAATAGTCGGGGAAGGTCTTGGCCACGCATTTCGGATCGAGGATGCGCACCGGCCGGCGGTCCGGGTTGAAGGCCGCCAGAGAGAAGCACATGGCGACGCGGTGGTCGTCGTAGGTGTGGATGGCGGCCGGCTTCCAGCCGCCCGCGGGCAGCGGATGCACGACGATGAAGTCCGGCCCCGATTCGACGGTGGCGCCCAGCTTGCGCAGCTCCGCCTCCATGGCGTCGATACGGTCGGTCTCTTTCACGCGCCAGCTGGCGATGTTGCGCAGCCGGCAGGGTCCGTCGGCATAGAGCGCCATCACGGCCAGCGTCATGGCGGCGTCCGGAATCGCGTTGCAGTCCAGGTCGATGGCCTTGAGCGGCCAGGCGCCGCGGCGCACCTCCAGCCAGTTGGGGCCGCTGTCCACCTGCGCGCCCATCTGGCGGGCGGCGTCGATGAAACGGATGTCGCCCTGGATCGAGTCGGCGCCCACGCCTTCGATGCGGATGCCGTTGCGCCCCGGCAGCGGTGCGGCGAGTGCGCCCAGGCCGATGAAGTAGCTGGCCGAGGATGCATCCGCCTCGACATGGATGCGCCCGGGCGTGCGGTAGCGGCTGCCCTGCGGGATGGTGAAGCGGCGCCAGTCCTCGCGCTGCACCTGGATGCCGAAGCGTGCGAGCAGGTTGAGCGTGATCTCGATGTAGGGCTTGGAGATCAGCTCGCCCACCACCTCGATCACCACATCGCGGCTGCCGGCGGCCAGCGGCAGGGCCAGCAGCAGCGCGGTGAGGAACTGGCTCGACACGTCGCCCCGCACGCGGATCGGTGCATCGAGCTGCAGGGCCGAGACCTGGGCCGGGCGGATGCGCAGCGGCGGATAGCCGGGGTTGCCCAGGTAGTCGATGGGGCAGCCCAGCTGCACCAGGGCGTCGACCAGATCGCCGATCGGCCGCTCGTGCATGCGCGGCACGCCGCGCAGTTGGAAGTCGCCACCCAGCAGCGCCAACGCCGCCGTCAGTGGCCGCATCGCCGTGCCGGCGTTGCCCAGGAACAGGTCGGCCTGCTGCTGCTTCACCTTCCCGCCCAGGCCCTCGATGCGCAGCACCGTACCGTCACGCGTGAGAGTGCAGCCCAACTGGGTCAACGCCTCCAGCATCACGCGGGTGTCGTCCGAATCCAGCAGGTCGTGGATCTCGGTCGTGCCGGTGGCCAGCGCCGCCAGAAGGAGCACGCGGTTGGAGATGCTCTTGGAGCCGGGCAGCCGCACGGCGCCGCCAGCGCCGGACAGCGCGGGAAGGTCGAGGAACTCGGTGGCGTACATGGAAGAAGGAAAAGAAAGATGGGCCGCTAGATCGGAGACTCAGCGCTGGAATATGGGGGCGGAAAAGATCACCATCGGCCGACGCGCGCGTGGGCGCTCAATGGGAGAAGGCGGGCTTCAGGGCGGCGCGGGCACGGCTGGCCCGTCCGATGGCGTCGCCGAGGCCGGTCGCGTCGCCCGCGGCAATCTGCGCCTCGAAACTCACGAGCGCTTCACGGAAGGCCCGCGACTGACGCAGGACTTCCTCCCGGTTGGCCAGCAGGATGTCGCGCCAGACGGTCGGATCGCCAGCAGCGATGCGCGAGAAGTCGCGAAAGCCAGGCCCCGCCAGTTCGAGCCAGCGCGCGCCGTCGGGCTGCTGCGCGACGGACTGCATGAAGGCGAAGGCCAGCAGGTGGGGCAGATGACTCACAGCGGCCAGGGCGGCGTCATGGGTGGCGGCGTCCATCGTCAGGACGCGGGCGCCGATGCGACTCCAGACCTCGATGGCGCGCTGCACCTGCTCGGCGCGCGAGCGCTCGGTGGGCGTAAGGATGACGTGCCGGCCCACGAACAGCGAGCCCTCGGCGTGCTCGATGCCCGCGACTTCCTTGCCGGCGATGGGATGGGCCGGCACAAAGTTGCCCGCCTGGTGCTGAAGCGCACGAAGGCCGGCCTGCACCACGTCGCCCTTGGTCGAGCCCACGTCCATCAGGAGCGTCTGCTCGCCCAGGCCGTGGCGGATAGCGCTCAGCGTGGACTCGGTCGCGGCCACCGGCACCGCCAGCACCACGAGGTCGGCGCCCGCGACAGCCTGGAGGGCGGAAGGCGCCTCGGTGTCGATCACGCCCAGTTGGCGTGCGCGCTCGGTGGTGGAGGGGGACTTGCTGTAGCCGATGACCCGACGCACCAGCCCCGCCTGGCGCAGTGCCAGCGCAAAGGAGCCGCCGATGAGGCCACAGCCGATCAGGCCGAGTTGCTGGAACATGCCCGCAGCCTCAGGCCTTGACCGGATAGGCGCCGATGATCTTGAAGAACGCGCACAGGCCGCGCAGTTCGGCCAGGGCCGCGGCGACGTTCGGCTGGCTGGGATGGCCGTCCAGGTCGATGTAGAAGTAGTACTCCCACTGGCCGGTGCGGGCGGGGCGCGACTCGAAGCGCGTCATCGAGACCTTATGCTCCTTCAGCGGCACGAGCAGGTCGTGCACGGCACCGGGCTTATTGGGCACCGAGACGACGAGGCTGGTCATGTCGCGCCCCGAGGCCGGTGGCATGGCGAGCGTGTGCGGCAGGCAGATGACGGCGAAGCGCGTGCGGTTGTACGGATCGTCCTGGATGGCGTGGGCGACGATATGGAGGCCGAACTGCGTGGCCGCACGCTCGCCGGCGATTCCGGCCCAGGCCGGGTTGGTGGCCGCCAGGCGGGCGCCCTCGGCATTGCTGGAGACGGCGCGCCGCTCGGCCGTCGGCAGGTGCTTGGACAGCCAGCCGTGGCATTGCGCCAGCGCCTGCGGGTGGGCCATCACGACTTCGATGTCGTCCAGCGAGTTGCGGCTGCACAGCAGGTTGTGACGCACCAGTAGGCTGACCTCGCCGACCACATGGGCGGGCGAATGCAGGAACAGGTCGAGCGAACGGGCGACGGCGCCTTCGGTGGAGTTTTCGACACCGACCACGCCGTATTGCGCGCTGCCGGCGGCCGTCGCATGAAAGACCTCGTCGAAGGTGGCGCAGTACACCAGGTCGGCCGCGCCGCCGAAATACTCGATGGCGGCCTGTTCGCAGAAGGTGCCCTCCGGACCCAGCACGGCCACCCGTTGCGGGGACTCCAGCGCCAGGCAGGCGGACATGATCTCGCGCCAAATGGCTTCGACATGGGCGCCCTTGAGCGGCCCGGGGTTGTTGCGCTTGACCTTCTCGATGACCTGCGCGACACGGTCAGGCCGGAAGTAGGGCGTGCCTTCGCGCTTCTTCACCTCGCCCACCAGTTCTGCCACATGGGCGCGCTGGTTCAGCAGGTCGAGCAATTGGGCGTCCAGCGCATCGATGCGCTCGCGCAGAGGCGCGAGGCTGTCGGCGGCGGAGGAGGATGAGGGGGGAGGGGATTGGTCAGCGGTCATCGAGCGGACTCACGCCTGTGGTCAGGCGTGCAGGCGCTCGAATTCTCTCATGTAGGACACAAGTGCCCGAACGCCTTCCAGCGGCATGGCGTTGTAGATGCTGGCCCGCATGCCGCCGACCGACTTGTGGCCCTTGAGCTGCAGCAGCCCGGCGGACTTCGCGCCTGTCAGGAAGGCCTCGTTGCGCGACTCGTCGGCCAGCAGGAATGGCACATTCATGCGCGAACGGCAGGCTGGATCGACCTTGCTGACATAGAAGGAGGACGCATCGATGAAGTCGTACAGCAGTTTCGCCTTGGCGATGTTGCGCGCCTCCATGGCGGCAACGCCGGTGAGCTCGCCTTCCTTCTGCTGGAGCAGCCACTGGAAGGTCAGACCCGCCATGTAGATGCCCCAGGTGGGCGGTGTGTTGTACATCGAGTCGTTCTCGGCCACGAGCTTGTAGCTGAAAGCGCTCGGGCAGATGGGCAGGGCACGGTCCAGCAGGTCTTCGCGGACCACCACCAAAGTCAGGCCGGCGGGGCCGAGGTTCTTCTGGGCACCGCCGAAGGCCAGGCCCACGCGCTGCCAATCCACCGACCGCGATGCGACGTGGGAGGAGAAGTCGATGACCAGCGGTGCGTCGCAGCCAAGGGCCTTGAGATCAGGCAGTTCCTGGAACTCGATGCCGTTGATCGTCTCGTTGGAGCACAGGTGCACATAGGCGGCGTCCGGGCTCAGCGACCATTGCGCCGCATCCGGAATTGCCACATGCCCCCCTTCTGCGTTAGACGCCGCGGCGCGCGCCTTGCAGTAGCGGCCCGCCTCCTTGAGCGACTTCGTGCTCCAACTGCCCGTGACCACGAAGTCCACCGCCCCTCCGCGCGAGAGATTGAGGGGCACGATGGCATTTTCGCCCAGTCCACCGCCCTGCATGAACAGGATGCGGAAGTTGGAGGGCACTGCCAGAAGCTTGCGGAAATCAGCTTCCGCCTGGCCGATGATCTCGCCGAACTCCTTGCCGCGGTGGCTCATCTCCATGACGCCCATGCCGCTGCCGTGCCAGTCGAGCATCTCCGCTGCTGCGCGGGACAGCACGGCCTCCGGCATTGCCGCCGGGCCGGCCGAGAAGTTGTAGGGGCGGCGGACTGCAGATGTGGTCATTCGGCGATCACGGGGCGGAAGAGCGGATGGCGGGCCGGGCGCGTAGGCCCGGCGGTGGAGTGCTTACTTCTTGGCAGGAGCCTTAGGCGCGGCGCTAGTGCCGCCGCCGCTTCCGTTGCTGCTGCTCTTGGCTGCGCCCCCATCCGTCGGCGCGCCCAGCGCCTTGGCAACGCTGGTATCGAGGGCGCGCAGCTTGGGCTCCACCGAGGCGCGGGTTTCGGCCACCAGCTTTTCCGTCAGCGCGTTCTGCAGCTGCGGGTTGAGCTCCTGGTACTTCTTGCTCACCGGCGAGCTGACCCAGGCCACCAGCTGGCGCATTTCTTCTTCGTTGAAGTTCTGGTCCAGCACCGGCGTCAGGGCCGACGGTGCCAGTTGCACGGCCTTGTCGCGCACCAGCGGGTAGGCATCGTCGAAGTACTTCTTCAGCTCGGCGTCGGCGGCCTTGCCGGCTGCTTCGCGCTTGGCCTCCGGCACCTGGGTCTGCAGGTAGCCGGCCCCCGCGCGGGCGATGGGAAGGCTCGATTCCTCGACCAGGCCGCGCGCCAGCGCTTCCACGCCCGGACGCTGCAATTCGATGAACTGCTTGATGAGGGCAGCCTTGTCCTGTGCCCAGGCGCCGGAGACGGCTGCAGCGAGCGTGGCGCCGATCAGCGCGGTCTTGATGTGTTTGTTCATTAGGGGTTCTCCTGGGATGGGTTGGCGCTGTCGTCGGCTTCCTCTGCCTCGACGGCGGCGTTGGCGTCGTTCTCGACGATGCGCTGCAAGCCACTGAGCTGGGCGCCTTCGTCGAGATTGATGAGCGTGACACCTTGGGTGGCGCGTCCAAGTTCGCGAATTTCCGATACGCGTGTACGAACCAGCACACCCTTGTCGGTGATGAGCATGATTTCGTCATCGACATGCACCAACGTTGCGGCCACGACTTTGCCGTTGCGCTCGCTTTGTTGAATCGCGATCATGCCTTTGGTTCCCCGGCCGTGGCGGGTGTACTCGGTGATGCTGGTGCGCTTGCCGTAGCCGTTTTCGGTGGCGGTGAGCACGCTCTGCGTCTCGTCCTCGGCGACCAGCATGGCGATCACGCCCTGGCCATCCTCCAGCATCATGCCGCGCACGCCGCGGGCGTTGCGGCCCATGGGTCGAACGTCGTTCTCGTCGAAGCGCACCGCCTTGCCGCCGTCGGAGAACAGCATCACGTCGTGCTTGCCGTCGGTGAGCGCCGCGCCGATCAGGTAGTCACCCTCGTCCAGGTCGACGGCAATGATCCCGGCCTTGCGCGGGTTGCTGAATTCGTCGAGCGCAGTCTTCTTGACCGTGCCCATCGAGGTGCCCATGAAGATGTAGCGGTCGGACGGGAAGTTGCGCGTCTCGCCCGTCAGCGGCAGCACCACGGTGATCTTCTCGCCCTCGGCCAGCGGGAACATGTTGACGATCGGCCGTCCGCGTGAGTTGCGCGAGCCCGAGGGCACTTCCCACACCTTGAGCCAGTACAGCCGTCCGCGGTTGGAGAAGCACAGGATGTAGTCATGCGTGTTGGCGATGAAGAGCTGGTCGATCCAGTCGTCGTCCTTGGTGGCTGCAGCCTGCTTGCCGCGGCCGCCACGCTTCTGCGCCCGGTACTCGGACAGTGGCTGGCTCTTGATGTAGCCGCTGTGCGAAAGCGTGACCACCATGTCGGTGGGCGTGATCAGGTCTTCGGTCGAGAGGTCCTGCGCGCTGTATTCGATCTCGCTGCGACGCGCGCCCAGCTTGGTCTGGCCGAACTCCTGCTTCAGGGCGCCGAGCTCGTCGCCGATGATGACCGACACGCGCTCCGGCTTGGACAGAATGTCGAGCAGGTCATCGATCTCGGCCATCACTTCCTTGTACTCGGCGACGATCTTGTCCTGCTCCAGGCCCGTCAGGCGCTGCAGGCGCATCTGCAGGATTTCCTGGGCCTGTGTTTCGGACAGGCGATACAGGCCATCGCCCATCAGGCCGTAGATGCGTTCCAGGCCTTCTGGCCGATAGTCGTCCGCGTTGATCGTGCCGCCGTCGGCACGGGCGCGGGTGAGCATCTCGCGCACCAGCTTGCTGTCCCACGAGCGCGTCATCAACTCGGCCTTGGCCACCGGCGGCGTGGGCGACTCGCGGATGATGCGGATGAACTCGTCGATATTGGCCAACGCCACCGCCAGACCTTCGAGCACATGGCCGCGCTCGCGCGCCTTGCGCAGATTGAACACCGTGCGGCGTGTCACCACCTCGCGGCGGTGCTGCAGGAAGACCTGGACCAGGTCCTTCAGGTTGCACAGCTTGGGCTGGCCATCGACCAGCGCCACCATGTTGATGCCGAAGGTGTCCTGCAGCTGCGTCTGCTTGTAGAGGTTGTTGAGCACCACCTCCGGCACTTCGCCGCGCTTGAGTTCGATCACCAAGCGCATGCCCGACTTGTCGGACTCGTCCTGAATGTGGCTGATGCCTTCGAGCTTCTTCTCGTGCACCAGCTCGGCCATGCGCTCCTGCAGCGTCTTCTTGTTCACCTGGTAAGGCAACTCGTCGACGATGATGGCCTGTCGCTGGCCGCGGTCGATGTCCTCGAAATGGCACTTGGCGCGCATCACCACCTTGCCGCGACCGGTGCGATAGCCCTCCTTGACGCCGTTGATGCCGTAGATGATCCCGGCCGTGGGAAAGTCGGGCGCAGGCACGATCTCCATCAGGTCGTCGATGCTCGCCTCAGGGTGGCGAAGCAGATGGAGGCAGGCGTCCACCACCTCGTTCAGGTTGTGAGGCGGAATGTTGGTGGCCATGCCGACGGCGATGCCGCCGGAGCCATTGACCAGCAGATTGGGCAGCCGACTGGGTAATACCAATGGCTCTTTTTCGCTGCCGTCGTAATTGGGGCCGAAATCGACGGTTTCCTTGTCGATATCCGCCAGCATTTCGTGGGCGATTTTTGCGAGGCGAATTTCCGTATATCGCATCGCCGCCGCGCTGTCGCCATCGACTGAACCGAAATTGCCCTGGCCGTCGACCAGCATGTGGCGCATGGAAAAGTCTTGCGCCAGCCGCACGATCGTGTCGTAGACCGACTGGTCGCCGTGGGGGTGGTACTTGCCGATGACGTCGCCGACGATACGTGCCGACTTCTTGTACGGCCGGTTCCAGTCGTTGTTGAGCTCGTGCATCGCAAACAGCACGCGCCGATGCACCGGCTTGAGACCGTCCCGCGCGTCGGGCAGGGCACGGCCGACAATCACGCTCATCGCGTAATCGAGATAGCTGCGCCGCATCTCCTCCTCGAGGCTGATGGGCAGGGTTTCCTTGGCGAACGATGTCATGGGCGGGCAGCGGGGCGGCGGGCGAAACGCGAGATTTTACGTTGCCGGCGGTGTCGCGAGACAGCAACACAACTGCGGCTTTCCGTTGCAGTCCTACGCCGGGCGGTGCGGGGGCGCCCGGTTTGAGAAAGACCCTATGGCACAATGAACTCCAGCGTTTTGGGTGGTGGTCACTTGAGACGTCCTTGTTTCGCGGCTGCGGCTGCGGCTTTTTCCCCAAGAGGAGAACCATGAAGAAACTGAATAAAGTGGCGATGATGTTTGCAGTCGCTGCGCTCGCCACGGCCGCCGGCGCGCAGACCAAGGTCACCGCTGCGAACGGTGGTCCGGTGATCGACAACTGGCAGAACGGCACCGGCGAGCTGGTCTGGAAGAACGGCACCAACGAGCTGTGCTGGCGCGATGCCAACTGGACCCCCGCCACGGCCGCCGTGGGTTGCGATGGTGCTCTGGTTGCTGCGCCTGCTGCTCCCGTTGCCGCGCCCCCGGCCGCTGTGACGCCGCCCGCGCCTCCCGCTCCCCCGGCCGTCGCTGCTTCGAAGGTCACCTTCGCTGCCGATGCCTTCTTCGACTTCGACAAGTCGGTCCTGAAGCCCGAAGGTCGCGCCAAGCTGGACGATCTGGTCTCGAAGATCAAGGGCATCAACCTGGAAGTCATCATCGCCGTGGGTCACACCGACTCCATCGGTACCGATGCCTACAACCAGAAGCTGTCGGTGCGTCGTGCTGAAGCCGTGAAGGCCTACCTGGTCTCCAAGGGCATCGAGCGCAATCGCGTTTACACCGAAGGCAAGGGCGAGAAGCAACCCGTCGCCGACAACCGCACCAAGGAAGGCCGCGCTAAGAACCGTCGCGTGGAAATCGAAGTGGTCGGCACCCGCGCCAACTGATTTCGGTCGGCCCGCTGAAAACCCCGCCTCGGCGGGGTTTTTTTATGGCCTTTCTTGGCGTCCAGCGGGAAGCTGGGTCACGAACTTGATAATTCACCGATGACGGCAACTCATCCCAATGCAGATCCGGCCGAACTGGCCAAGTTTTCTGAACTGGCTCACCGCTGGTGGGACAAGGACAGTGAATTTCGCCCCCTGCACGAGATCAATCCGCTGCGGCTCGAGTGGATCGAGGGGCAAGTGCCTCTTGCTGGCAAGCGCGTGCTGGACGTGGGCTGTGGCGGCGGCATCCTGTCGGATGCCATGGCGCGCCGCGGCGCTGACGTGCTGGGCATCGACCTGGCGGGCAAGGCACTCAAGGTTGCGCAGTTGCACGCCCTCGACGCCGGAACGCCCGGCGTGCGTTACCGTGAGGTGGCGGTGGAGGCGCTTGCCGAAGAGGCGCCCGGAAGCTTCGATGTCGTCACCTGCATGGAAATGTTGGAGCATGTTCCGCAGCCGGCGTCCGTGGTGCAGGCCTGCGCCAAGCTGGTCAAACCCGGTGGGTGGGTGTTCTTTTCCACCATCAATCGCAATGCCAAGGCGTTCATGCTGGCGATCGTCGGCGCCGAATACGTGCTGAACCTGCTGCCGCGGGGCACGCATGAATACGCCAAGCTGATCCGTCCCGCGGAACTCGCCGCGCACTGCCGGGTGGCGTCGCTGACGCTCGATCATTCGCGAGGGCTCCAGTACAACCCGCTGACTCGTCGCTACTGGCTGAACGACGATGTGAGCGTCAACTACATGATCGCAACGCGGCGCACGGCCGAGATGGCAGGCGCATGAACAAGGCGCCTTGGCCGGACGTTCAGGCCGTCCTGTTCGATCTCGACGGCACACTCATCGACAGCGCGCCCGAGCTGGGAGCCGCCGCCGACCGGATGCGAATCGAACGCGGCATGGCCTCGCTCCCGCTGAGTGCCTATCGGTCCATGGCCGGGGCCGGTGCGCGGGGCATGCTCGGCGTGGCGTTCGGACTACGGCCCGAGGACGCGCAGTTCGCGGAACTGAGGGAGGAGTTCTTCAAAAACTATGAAGCACTCATGCTCGACGGTTCCCATGTCTTCGAAGGAATCGAAGCGCTCATCGCCCAACTCGGGGCTCGTCGCTTGCCCTGGGGCGTGGTCACCAACAAGGCGAGTCGCTTCACGGTGCCGCTGACCGCGAACATGCCGTTGTTCCGCGCAGCGGGTGCCATCATCAGTGGAGACACCACGCCGCATGCGAAGCCTCATCCGGCGCCGCTGCTCGAGGCGGCACGACGCATGGGCGTCGATCCGGCCCGCTGTGTCTACGTGGGTGATGATCAGCGGGACATCATCGCCGGCCGGGCCGCCGGCATGAGAACCGTCGCCGTCGCTTACGGCTACCTCGGTGCCGAGGCGGACGTGACCCTGTGGGAGGCCGACGCGGTGATTTCTTTGCCCCTCGACCTCTTGCAATGCCTGCCGCCGGCCTAAAATACACGGTTCTGGGGCTGCATTGGTTTCGACGTGGGTTCGGGATCGCAGTGGTGCATGTCGAGCTGAATGTGCTCGTAAAACAGATTCAAACAAACTAACTGCAAACGACGAACGTTTCGCACTCGCAGCCTAATCGCTGCGAGCCTTGCAACAGTCGGCCGATGGGCTGGGCAAGGGGGCGTTAGAGCAATCTGACGCCTCCCGGCTGCAAGGTTAATTACATTGGCTGGCAGCGGCCCGGGTACCTTGGGCCGTTGCGAGATCTAAGGGTGCTGGCTGTCGGCAAAGCGTGCGTCTGCGCGTTGCCGGTGGTGAGATCCAAAACAGAGCGCTAAACATGTAGATCTGCGCGGCGAAGGCTTGCGGACGGGGGTTCAAATCCCCCCAGCTCCACCACACATCAGCGCTGATACCTCCAGCGCCCACTATGAGCCCGGACTGGCCTGCCAGTCGCGGGCTCTTTTCTTGCCGCGTGCCCACTGTGCTGCGTGGACGCACGGTGGTGGGGTGAGGCCATGAAAAAGGCCCGGCAGAGCCGGGCCTTCATGCATGCGCTGAGACGATCAGGCGGCCTTGACGCTCTTCTTGGCCTTGGCCTTGTGCACGACCTTGTGCTTGGTGGCCTTCTTGGTGTGCTTGGCCGAGGCGGCCTTCACGGCAGGCGCGTCGGTCGGTGCGGCGGCGGGGGCTTGTGCGAAGGCGCCGGTGGCGATCAGACCGGCGGTGGCGAAAGCGAGAAGCTTCTTCATAAGAACATCCTTTGGGATTGACGGTTTTTGGGACTGCCTTGATGAGCACTCAGCCATACACGGGATCGTGGCCGGCTGCTTGTAAAACGGCGCAGACGCGATCCGGTTGACGTGCCCGCGAACATCGCTTGAGTTGCCCTGCGCGCCCTGTCGCCTGGAGGCCGCCGTCTAGAATTCCCTGCCTATCCGGCCATCCGCGGCCGCGTCGACCGTCGTCGTACGAGGTGGCGCCTTTTCCCACCCAAGCTCATCCATGTCCAGCTACCAGCACATCCAAGTTCCGGCGGAGGGCCGGAAGATCACCGTCAATGCCGACCACACGCTCGACGTGCCGGACCAGGTGATCATCCCCTTCATCGAGGGCGACGGCGTCGGCCGCGACGTGACGCCGGTGATGCTCAAGGTGGTGGATGCGGCGGTGGCCCAGGCCTACGGCGGCGCCCGCAAGATCCACTGGATGGAGATCTATGCCGGCGGCAAGTCCACCCAGCTCTACGGTCCCGACATCTGGCTGCCTGACGAAACACTGGCCGCTGTGCGCGACTACGTCGTGTCGATCAAGGGGCCGCTGACGACGCCGGTCGGGGGCGGCATTCGCAGCCTGAACGTGGCGTTGCGACAGCAGCTCGACCTGTACGTCTGCCTGCGGCCGGTGCGCTACTTCAACGGTGTGCCCTCGCCGCTGCGCGAGCCGAGCAAGACCGACATGGCCATCTTCCGTGAGAACTCGGAGGACATCTACGCTGGCATCGAGTACGAGGCCCGCTCCGAGAAGGCACAGAAGCTGATCCGCTTCCTGGTGGACGAGCTGGGTGCCAAGACCATCCGTTTTCCCGAGACCTCCGCCATCGGCCTCAAGCCCGTGTCGATCGAAGGCACCGAGCGTCTGGTGCGCAAGGCCATCCAGTACGCCATCGACAACGACAAGCCCAGCGTCACGCTCGTGCACAAGGGCAACATCATGAAGTTCACCGAAGGCGGCTTCCGCGAATGGGGCTACGCTCTGGCGGCACGCGAGTTCGGCGGGCAGCCCATCGATGGCGGGCCATGGCTGCAGGTCAAGAATCCAAGGACCGGCAAGGACATCATCATCAAGGACGTGATCGCCGACGCCTTCCTGCAGCAGATCCTTCTACGCCCTGCCGAGTACTCGGTCATCGCCACGCTCAACCTCAACGGCGACTACATCTCCGATGCGCTGGCAGCGCAGGTCGGCGGCATCGGCATCGCGCCGGGCGCCAACATGTCCGACACCGTGGCCATGTTCGAGGCGACGCACGGCACGGCGCCCAAGTATGCGGGCAAGGACTATGTCAATCCGGGCTCCAGCATCCTCTCGGCCGAGATGATGCTGCGTCATATGGGCTGGAAGGAAGCGGCCGACCTGATCATCCGTGCAATGGAGTCGGCGATCCAGAGCAAGCGGGTCACCTATGACTTCGCGCGGCTGATGGATGGCGCGACGCAGGTGAGCTGCTCTGGCTTCGGCCAGGTGATGATCGACGCCATGTCGGAATGAGGGTCGCGGCCCGATGCGCCGCACGTTGCTGCGGCGCGTACGGCCTTCATCGCGCGTGGCGCACGCCTCCTCGCGACGCTTCCTACAGCGGTCCTGGATCGGCATGACAGGGTAGGAGCTCCATTGTTTGTCTAGGAGCCTCCCCATGCCCATTAAGACCGTCCAGGACCTGTTCGTCCACGACCTGTCCGACACGTACAGCGCCGAGAAGCAGATGACCCGTTCGCTGCCGAAGATGGCACGCGCGGCGACCAACCCCGACTTGCAGGCCGCCTTCGAAGCCCACCTGGAAGAGACACGCGCGCAGGTCGAACGCATCGAGCAGGTCGCCGAGCAGTGTGGCTTCAAGCTCAAGCGCATCAAGTGCGAGGGCATGGAAGGCCTCATCGAGGAGGCAACCTCGCTCATCGACCAGATCGAAGCCGGCCCGGTGCTCGACGCGGCGCTCATCGCCTCGGCGCAGAAGGCAGAGCACTACGAAATCGCCGGCTACACCTCGCTGTGCCTGGTGGCGCAGAAACTGGGCTTGCAGGAGGCGGTCTCGCTGCTCAAGGAGACTTTGGGCGAGGAGCAGGCCACGGACCAGCGGCTGGGCACTTTGGCGGAGGCGATGCAGATCGACGATGCGCAGGCGGCCGCCTGAGCCGGCGCCGATCCGCGTATTGATGCCTGCCGCGTGCCCTGATACGGAAGGGCGCATCTGCGCCCTCCGTCAGGCTCGGGAACGAGACCCCGTGAGCGCGGGGTTTCGTGCTTTCTCCCGGGGGCCTGCAAGTGACTCCGCGCTGACCAGGCCACTCGGCCGGCGCGCCGCTGGCAGGCTTACAGAATCCGGTTGAACCACAGCAATGACAGGCCCGCTGCCAGCAGCGAGAGGGCGGCCGCTGCGATGGCGAACAGTGCGGAGACCTCGGTTTCCTTCTTTTCGACCGTCAGGCGCGAGCTGAGGGTTTCGTAGACCTTGTGCAAGTCCTGCGCGGTGCCGGCATAGAAGTACTCAGCGGCCGTCCGGTTGGCGACCGCCTTCAGCGTCTCCTCATCCAGGCGCACGCGCATCGACCAGCCTTCGAAGCCGATGGTTTCGCCATCCACCGTACCCACCCCAACGGTATAGACGCGCACCCCCCGATCGGCCGCAGCCTTGGCGGCGTCCAGGGGATCGACGCCGGTAGTGCGCTGGCCGTCGGTCAACATGATGATCGCGGCCGACGAGTATGAGCCGGGTGCGACCGGCTTGAACGGCTCGGCCGGCTTGCGACCGGCGCGGTCCAGCGAGATACCCTGCTGCCGGCTCTGTGGCCCGAAGTCCGCGATGTCGATGCCGGCGTCCGGGAACAGCGTGGCCAGCGACACCACGATGGCATTGCCCGTGGCCGTGGCGCGCTGGAGCTGGAACGAATCGATGGCCGCCACCAGCTCGTCGCGGCTGGTGGTGGGCAATTGCGCGACATTGGCGCTGCCTGCAAACGCCACGACGCCCACCTTGACGTTGCGCGGCAGGTCCTTGATGAAGGCCTTGGCTGCGTCCTGCGCCGCCACGAGCCGGTTGGGCTTGACGTCCTCGGCCCGCATGCTGCCCGACACGTCCATCGCGAGGATGATGGTCTGCTGGTTCGAAGGCAGTGTGATCACTGCCAGCGGACGGGCCGCCGCGATCAGCATGGCGGTGATCGACAGCAGGAAGAGCGCGGGCGGCAGGTGCCGGCGCAGCGACTGCCGTGCGCCCAGTGCCTCGCGCACGATGGACAGGCTGGCGTAGCGGACGGCAAGCTTCTTCTTTCGACGGATCAGCCACACATACAGCAGCACCAGGGCCGGTATCAGCAACAGCAGCCACAGGAACTGCGGCCAGAGGAAGGTCAGGGGCAGCGTGGCATTCATCGCAGTTCTCCAGCCCGTCGTGGCGGCGCGCCGGTCGCGCGTACCCGCCGACGGCGCATGTCGGCAAATCGGACGATGGCTTCGACCAGATCGTCGGCGGTGGAGAGTTCCAGCGCATCGACGCCGGCGTGGGCCAGGGCCTCGCGCAGGGCGTCTTCGCGTTCGGCCGCGAGCTTGGCGAAGCGGCGGCGGAAGGCCGCGTCGTGGGTGTCGACCCAGACCTGCTCGCCGGTCTCGGCGTCGGCCAGCGGCACCAGGCCCAGGTCGGGCAGCTCGCGCTCCAGTGGGTCGAACAGGCGCACAGCGACCACTTCATGGCGCTGCGCCAGGCGTGCGAGCGGCTTTTCCCACCCCGGCTCGGTGAGGAAGTCGGAGACGACGAAGACGGTGCTTCGCCGTGGCATGAGACCGGCCGCGGACTGCAGCATGTCAGCCAGTCGGGTCATGCCGCGATGCGGCGACTTGGTGTCCGTGGCCGCGTGCGCGCGGCGCTCGATCTCATGCAACAGCCGCAGCACATGGGTGCGGCTGCTGCGTGGTGGCAGCACGGCTTCGAGGTCGTGGCCGTAGACCAGCGCACCGACGCGGTTGCCGTGGCGCGTGAGCAGCCGCGCGAGCACGCCGACGAAGCCGGCCGAGATCTCGCGCTTGGCCCGGGGGCCGGAGCCGAAGTCCACCGAGCGGCTGAGGTCGAGCACGAACCACGCGGCCATCTCGCGGTCTTCGGTGAAGACGCGCACATGCGGCACCTGCTGGCGCGCCGTGACGTTCCAATCGATGTGGCGCACATCGTCGTGCATCTGGTATTCGCGCAGGTCGGCCAGATCCAGGCCGGTGCCGCGCATCAGCGTGCGGTAGTCGCCCTGGAGCAGGCCGTCGAGGCGACGGATGACGGTCCATTCCAGCCGGCGCAGCAGGCGATCGGCTGCGCCAGCCTCGGGAGCCGGGTCGTTGGCCGCCGGCGGGGCGGGGGCCTTGCGGCGCCACAGCTTCATTCAGGCCACCAGCTTGTCGTGCTCGAGCGGGCGCGGCGGCGCGGGCACGGCTCGCATGATCTTCTCGATCAGTAGATCGGGCGTGAGGCCTTCGGACAGGCCCTCGTACGACAGGGTTACCCGGTGGCGCAGCACATCGGGCACGAGGTCGCTCATGTCCTCGGGAAGCACATAGGCGCGGCCCCGCAGCATCGCCAGCGCACGCGCACCCTCCGCCAGGCCGATGGTGGCGCGCGGGCTGGCGCCGAAGGTGATGAAGCGGCGCGTGTCCTTGAGGCCGAACTTCTCGGGGTTGCGCGTGGCGGAGATCAGCTTGACCGCGTACTGGATCAGCGACGGGTCGACATACACCTGCCGCGACTGCGCCTGTAGAGTGGCCAGCTGCTCGATGGTGGCGACCGGCGCGGCCTCCAGCTTTTCGCCGATCACGCGCTGGACGATGACGAATTCCTCGTCGTCGCTGGGGTAGTCGACGAGCACCTTCATCATGAAGCGGTCCACCTGCGCCTCGGGCAATGGATAGGTGCCCTCGGTCTCGATGGGGTTCTGCGTGGCCATGACCAGGAAGGGGCGCGGCACGCGATGCGTCTCGCCGGCGATGGTCACCTGGCGCTCCTGCATCACCTCCAGCAGGGCGCTCTGCACCTTAGCGGGCGCACGGTTGATTTCGTCGGCCAGCAAGAGGTTGGCAAACACCGGACCGAGCGAGGTGGAGAAGTCTCCGGTCTTCTGGTTGTAGATGCGTGTGCCCACCAGATCGGCCGGCACCAGGTCGGGGGTGAACTGGATGCGCTTGAAGCTGCCGCGCATGGTGTCGGCCAGCGTCTTGACGGTGAGCGTCTTGGCGAGGCCGGGCACGCCTTCGACGAGCAGGTGGCCACCCGCGAGCATGGCGACCATCACCCGTTCCAGAAAGCGGTCCTGGCCCACGACCACGCGCTTGACCTGGTAGAGGATCTGTTCCATCAGCTCGGCGGTGGTCGCGGCGGTGTCGGGCAGGGCGGTCGATGTGGTCATGGGTCTTCCGGTGGACGGTCGGTCGGCGGCGGTCTGCCGATCGGTCAATCACGATGCCAGCCACATGGCTGGCGCGGGGTGCGCACAGCGCGTCAGAAGGGCGGCGAGCCCACCGCGGACGCGGCGTTCTCGATAGGCACCGCGAAGCCGATGCCGATGAAGGTGCGTTGCTGCGTCGGGTTGAGGATGGCGGTCACGATGCCCAGGACCTCGCCGTCCATGTTGATCAGCGGGCCGCCGGAGTTGCCGGGATTGGCGGCGGCATCGAACTGGATCAGGTTGGACAGCTCCTGCTTGCCCTCGGGCGACTGGAACGACCGCTTGAGCCCCGACACCACGCCCGCGGAGACGGATGGCCCGATCCCGAAAGGGAAGCCCACCGCGGCCACCTGATCGCCAGGGCGCAGATCGGCGGTCGATTTCATGGTCGCGGCCACGAGGTCATCGGGAATCTTCTGGGCCTGCAGGACGGCGAGGTCGTTCTCGGGCTGCACACCGGTCACGGTGGCGATGGACTCCAGGCCATCGAAGAACGTCACCTTGATCTTCTGGGCGCCAGCGACGACGTGCAGGTTGGTCAGTATCACCCCCTTGTCGACGATGACCACCCCGGTGCCAATGCCACGCTCGACCTCGCCGGGAGGACCCGCGGGCGCCTCCGGCGGCTTGCCGCGTGCCATGTTGCGCCCGCGCTTCTCGGTGCGGGCTGCGGGCGTTTCCTTTTCTTCGCCATAGCTGACGACCCGGACCACCGAGGGGCGGATCGTGTCCGCCGCACGCGTCGCCTGCGAAGGCAGCGTCTGCGTCTGCAGCGTCTTGAGCACGGCAGCGTCGATGTCCTTCTGCGTGAGTTGCAGGCCACCGGTCGGGCGTTGCCAGAGCCACGCGCTCGTGCCAGCCAGTGCCGCCACGGCCAGCATGAGCACGGCGAAGGCACGACGGCCAGGCTGCCACGCCGCGGGGGGCGAAGAAGGCGAGGGGGCAGGGGCGTCACCTTCCATTGCCGCGGGCTGCGACGGAGGGGACATCGCGTCGTCCTCGGCGATGGGACGACGGGGCGACGGGCTGTAGCGGGCGGGCCTGCGCATCGATGCACCTCCGGGAAAGTGATGCAGGGGTGGGGTCACCCTAGCACGCTTTGTACCGCTTTGCAGCCCCTGCGGCATGATTCCCCGCATGGCGGTCTTCATCGATACACACTGTCACCTGGATGCGCCCGAATTCGGTGCGCAGGCAGCGCAGGTGCATGCACGTTCCCGGCAGGCCGGCGTGGCCCTGTGTCTGATCCCGGCCGTCTCCGCGTCCAATTTCGACGCCGTGCGGATGTTGGCGCACGCACAGCAGGATGCCTATGCGCTCGGCATCCATCCGCTGTGCAGCGCAGAGGCTGGCGATCCGGCGCTCGCGACGCTGGAAGACGCGCTGGATCGCCACGCCCACGATCCGCGTCTGGTGGCGGTGGGCGAGATCGGGCTGGACTATTTCGTGCCTGAACTCGACGGCCCCACGCAGGAGCGGCTGTTCCGGCGTCAGTTGCAGATGGCATGGCAGCGCGAACTGCCCGTGCTGCTGCATGTGCGCCGTTCGGTCGACAAGGTGCTGCGCCAGTTGCGTGAGGTGGGCGGGGGGCGGCCCTGGCGTGGCATTGCCCACGCCTTTGTCGGCAGCAGACAGCAGGCCGAGGAATGCCTGGCGCTGGGGCTCAAGCTTGGATTGGGCGGCGCGATGACCTTCGAGCGGGCGACGCGGTTGCGCGACCTTGCGGCCCAGTTGCCGCTGGAATCCTTCGTCCTCGAAACCGATGCGCCAGACATTCCGCCCAGCTGGCTCTACCAGACCCGCGAGGCGCGAGAGGCCGGTCTGCCGCAGGGGCGCAACGAACCGGCGGAAGTGCCCCGCATCGCGCAGGTGCTGGCGGAGTTGCGCGGCCTGACGGTTGCTGCCGTGGCCGAGGCGACGACGCGCAACGCGCTCGCAGCGGTGCCTCGGCTGGCCGCGTTGATGCCCTCCGCGGGATGAAGGACTTGCCGGCCTGTCGGACATGGCCGATGGGCGTCCGTAGGCCGAGGTCGCAACATGTCGTTCCAGCGATTGCAAGGCGTTCTTCGGTGTCATCCTTCGACTGCGGCCTGCCGTTGCAGGCCATACGGGGCACCACCCCGTGTGTCCCAAACCGGGGCTGCCCAAGGCGGCCCGCATCCAAAGGAGCGATTCCGATGACAACGTACAACCTCCGTGCCCTTCCTGCTGCGCTGATCGTGGTCCTGGCCTCCATCGGTCTGCCCGCCATGGCGCAGACCAGCGCCACGACCACGACCACCACCACCGCGACGACGCCGGCCATGCCTGCGACGGCGCAGCCCACGCTGACCGAGCGCGCCAAGGAAACCGGCAAGGAAGCGGTCGACGCCACCGAGCGTGGTGCGAAGAAGGCCTACCGCGCCACCAAGAACACCGCCGAGAAGGCCGCCGATGCCACCGAGCGCGGTACGAAGAAGGCCTATCGCAAGACCAAGGAAGTCGGCGGCGAGGCGGTCGATGCCACCGAAAGCGGCGCCAAGAAGGCCTACAACGCCACCAAGCGCGGCGTCCACAAGGCTGGCGACGCCACCGCCAACGTGGCCCACAAGACGGCCGATGGCATGCGCACTGCCGGCAACAAGATCGGCGAGAAGATCCCCGGCACCGAGCAGAACGAAGCCGCGAAGGCAGCTGGCAAGCAGTGACCGTGTGAGTGCCGCCTGGCGCCGCATCCAGCGGGACAGGCGATAGCGCAGGGTCTTCGGCAAGGAGCCCGCTTCGGCGGGCTATTTGCTGGGCGGCCCGGACGTCGGTCCAGGCGGCGATGATGGCGTCATGCAGCAGTCGCCTTATCCGCCGACCCCAGAGCCGCCACTGCTGGAGGGGCTGGCTCCCGTGGTGGCCACGCACACCCGGCTGCTGATCCTGGGCAGCTTCCCGAGCCGTATCTCGCTCGAGAGGCGGCAGTATTATGCGAACCCCCGCAACCAGCTCTGGACCCTCTTGCAAGCCCTCTGGCCCGAGCAGCCGCTTCCCCATTCTCACGACTATGCCGGGCGCTGCCGGTGGATCCTCGACCGAGGCCTGGGACTGTGGGACGTGTATGCGCGTTGCCGCCGTGTCGGCAGCCTGGATGCGGCCATCCGCAACGCAGAGCGCAACGACCTGCATCGGCTCGATCTTCCCCGTCTTGAAGCGATCGCCCACAACGGCGCCGCCAGCCATGCCCAGGCCGCGCGCCTGGCCGTGAACGGCCTGCCCGTCTACCGTCTTCCTTCCACCAGCCCGGCCCATGCGGCCTGGAGCCTGGCGCGCAAGATCGAGGCCTGGCGCGAGGTCTTCGCACGACATGGGCTCTGCACATGAAGCCCCGCCGCAGCAAGCCGCAGGAACTGCCCGAGGTCAACTTCTCGGACTGGGGCGACATCCGTTACCTGCACCTGGGCACCGAATGGGTCCAGGGCTCCATGCGCATCGACGCACCCTTCGAAATCGAGCTGGAGTACGTGCAGCGCATGATGGCCTGGTTGCTCTTCGTCGAGCCTGCCGAGGTCGCCAAGCGCCACGCCATGCAGCTGGGCCTGGGCGCGGCGTCGTTGACCAAGTTCTGCCGCAAGCAGCTGCGCATGCGCACCACGGCCGTCGAGCTGAATCCTGCCGTGGTGGCCGCCTGCCGCGGCTGGTTCAAGCTGCCGCCCGATGACACCAAGCTGCAGGTCGTGATCGCCGATGCGGCCGAGGAGGTGCGCAATCCGAAGTGGCAGGGCGGCGTGCATGCGCTGCAGGTGGATCTTTACGACCACGAGGCCGCGGCGCCGGTGCTCGACAGCGCCGAGTTCTATGCCGACTGCCGCGGCGTGCTGACCGAAGACGGCTGCATGACCGTCAACCTTTTCGGCCGTTCTTCCAGCTACGACCGCAGCGTGGAGAAGATCGCCGAGGCCTTCGGTGCCGATGCGATGTGGGCCTTCAAGCCCACGCGCGAAGGCAACACCATCGTGCTGGCCCAGCGCACGCCATCGCGTCCCAAGCGAGACCGGCTGGCTCAGCAGGCCGAGGCGGTTGCGGCGCGCTGGGGCCTGCCGGCGCCCAAGTGGCTGCGCGTGTTCAAGCCCCTGCAACCATGACCCGACCCGCCCCCACCAGCCCGCCTCCCGCCTACCAGGGCCCACTGGTGCTGCGCACGCTGGTGGAATGGATGGCGCAGGACGGGGTCATCAGCCGCGAAGAGGCCGACCGCACCATCGCCCGCTGCGCCCAGGCCGAGAGCAGCCAGCATCCACTGGCGCGCCTGGCCAATGTGGCCGTCACCGCTGCCGCCGATGGCCGCCCGCTCGATCTGGAGACGCTCACCCAGTGGCTGGCCGGCCGCGCGGGCCTTCCCTACCTGCGCATCGACCCGCTCAAGGTGGACGTGGGCAAGGTGGCAGACGTGATGAGCGCGGCCTATGCCGAGCGCCACAAGGTGCTGCCGGTGCAGGTCGGGCCCACCGAGGTCATCGTCGCGACGGCGGAGCCCTTCATCGCCGACTGGGTGGCCGAGGTGGAGCGCCAGTCGCGCCGGCAGGTGCGGCGCGTGGTGGCCAACCCGGTCGAAATCCATCGCTACACGGCCGAGTTCTTCGCCCTCGCGCGCTCCGTGCGCGCGGCGCAGAAGGCCGGCGGCCAGGCGGCCGCCACCAGCTTCGAGCAACTGGTCGAGCTGGGCCGCAGCAACCGCCAGCTCGACGCCAACGACCAGAGCATCGTGCAGGTCGTGGACTGGCTATGGCAGTACGCATTCGATCAGCGCGCCTCCGACATCCACCTGGAGCCGCGGCGTGAGCAGGGCGTGATCCGCTTCCGCATCGATGGGGTGCTGCATCCGGCCTACCAGATGCCGCTCACGGTGATGAGCGCCATGATCGCCCGCATCAAGCTGCTGGGCCGCATGGACGTGGTCGAGAAACGCCGCCCGCTGGACGGCCGCATCAAGACCCGTCGCCTGCGCCCGGCGCTGCCCGGTGCAGAGGCCGCCGGCAGCGGCACGGCGGCGCACGAGGAGGTGGAGATGCGCCTCTCCACATTGCCCACGGCTTTCGGCGAGAAGATGGTGATGCGCATCTTCGACCCCGACACAGTGGTCAAGGATCTGGACGCGCTGGGCTTCTCGGCCCACGACGCGGCACGCTGGAAGTCGCTCGTCGCGCATCCGCACGGCATCATCCTCGTGACCGGCCCGACCGGCTCGGGCAAGACCACCACGCTGTACTCGACCCTGCGGCGCGTGGCCACCGAGGAGGTCAACGTCAGCACCATCGAGGACCCGATCGAGATGATCGAGCCCTCGTTCAACCAGACCCAGGTGCAGCACCAGCTGGACTTCGGCTTCACCGAGGGCCTGCGCGCCCTCATGCGGCAGGACCCGGACATCATCATGGTGGGCGAGATCCGTGACCTGGACACCGCCGAGATGGCTGTCCAGGCCGCGCTCACCGGCCACCTGGTGTTCAGCACCCTTCACACCAACGATGCGCCCAGCGCCATCTCGCGCCTGATGGAACTGGGCGTGCCGGCCTACTTGGTCAACGCCACGCTGCTGGGCGTGATGGCCCAGCGCCTGGTGCGAACGCTGTGCCCGCACTGCAAGCAGCCCGACGACGAGGTGACGCGCGAGACGCTCGATGAGCTGGCCGCGCCCTGGCGCGTGAGCGGCGGCACCGTGCGGGCCTACAAGCCCGTCGGCTGCATCGAATGCCGCATGACCGGCTACCGGGGCCGCACCGGTCTCTATGAGCTGATGACGGTGAGCGAGAGCTTCCGCGGCCTGCTGGGCCAGGCGCCCGACATCGGTGCGCTGCGTCGGCAGGCGGTGGCCGACGGCATGCGGCCGCTGCGTCTGGCGGGTCTGCTGCGCGTTGCCGAAGGGCTGACCACGGTGCCCGAAGTGCTGTCGGCCACGCCCCCGCTGCAGGAAAAGATCTGAGCGCGACCGGGGCAACCCCGGGCTAACCCTGAACTCAGGTTAGGTGGAATCCACATCGAAGCTGACTGGTGGCTGACCAAAAATCCGCCCACTCTTTTTTGTGTGGAGACTGTTCGTGAAGATCAAAAGTCAGAAGGACTTTTTCGCGGGCCTCATGTTCACGCTGGTCGGTGCCGGGTTCGCCTGGGGCGCCACGACCTACACCGTGGGCAGCGGGGCGCGCATGGGTCCGGGGTATTTCCCCCTCATGCTGGGCATCGTCCTGGCCGTCCTGGGCCTCGTGGTCGTCTTCGGTTCGCTGACCGTGGAGACTGTGGACGGCGAGCCCATCGGCAAGATCGCGTGGAAGCCGCTGGTGTTCATCATCGCGGCCAACCTCGTATTCGGCGTGCTGCTGGGCGGCCTGCCCAGCATCGGCCTGCCGGCCATGGGCCTGATCATCGGCATCTATGCGCTGGTGATCATTGCCGCCCTGGCTGGCGCCGAGTTCTCGCTCAAGCTGGCGCTGATCCTCGGCACCATCCTCGCGGTGGGCAGCTATCTCGCATTCATCGTCGGCCTGAAGCTGCAGTTCCAGGTCTGGCCCACGTTCATCACCGGCTGATCGGCGCAATCCCATGGATCTGATTACCAACCTTTCGATCGGCTTCGGCGCGGCCTTCACGCTGCAGAACCTGATCTATGCCTTCGTCGGCTGCCTGCTGGGCACGCTGATCGGCGTGCTGCCCGGCATCGGCCCGGTGGCGACCATCGCCATGCTGCTGCCGGCGACCTACGCACTTCCGCCGGTGGCGGCGCTGATCATGCTGGCCGGCATCTACTACGGCTCGCAGTACGGCGGTTCGACCACCGCCATCCTGGTGAACCTGCCAGGGGAATCGGCCTCGGTGGTGACCGTGATCGACGGGCATGCCATGGCCAAGGCGGGACGAGGCGGGCCAGCCCTCGCGGCCGCCGGCCTGGGCTCCTTCTTCGCCGGCTGCGTGGGCACGCTGATCCTGGCGGCCTTCGCGCCACCGCTGACCGAACTGGCCTTCAAGTTCGGCCCCGCCGAGTACTTCAGCCTGATGATCCTGGGCCTGATCGGTGCGGTGGTGCTGGCCTCCGGCTCGCTGCTCAAGGCCATCTGCATGATCGTGCTGGGCCTGCTGCTGGGACTGGTGGGCACGGACGTGAACTCGGGCGTGGCCCGCTACAGCTTCGACATTCCGGAACTGACCGACGGCATCGGCTTCATCGCCATCGCCATGGGCGTGTTCGGCTACGGCGAGATCATCTCCAACCTGGCCAAGCCCGAGGAAGACCGCGAGATCTTCACCGCGAAGCTGCAGGGCCTGTGGCCCACCAAGGAAGACTTCAAGCGCATGACGCCCGCCGTGCTGCGCGGCACCGCGCTGGGTTCGGCCCTGGGCATCCTGCCGGGCGGCGGCGCGCTGCTGTCGTCCTTCGCGTCGTACACGCTGGAGAAGAAGCTCAAGCCGCGTCCGGGCGAAGTCCCGTTCGGCAAGGGCAACATCCGCGGCGTGGCCGGCCCCGAGTCGGCCAACAACGCCGGTGCGCAGACCTCCTTCATTCCGCTGCTGACGCTGGGCATTCCGCCCAACCCGGTGATGGCGCTGATGGTCGGTGCCATGACCATCCACAACATCCAGCCCGGCCCGCAGGTGATGACCAGCAACCCGGAACTGTTCTGGGGCCTGATCGCCTCGATGTGGATCGGCAACCTGATGCTGATCATCCTGAACCTGCCGCTGATCGGCATGTGGATCAAGCTGCTGTCGATTCCGTACAAGTGGCTGTTCCCGGCGATCGTGCTGTTCTGCGCCATCGGCGTGTACTCGACCAACAACAACACCTTCGACGTGTGGATGGTCGCCATCTTCGGTGTGGTGGGCTATGCCTTCATCAAGATGGGCTGCGAGCCGGCGCCGCTGCTGCTGGGCTTCATCCTGGGGCCGATGATGGAAGAGAACCTTCGGCGTGCGCTGCTGCTGTCGCGCGGCGAATGGAGCGTGCTGGTCACGCGGCCCATCTCGGCCGGCCTGCTGCTGATGGCGGTGCTGCTGCTGGTGATCGTGCTGCTGCCCTCGGTCAAGTCCAAGCGCGAGGAAGCCTTCGTCGAAGAATGACGGGGCGGGGCGGGTCGCTTGCGGCACGCCCCTTGCACGAACGAACGGCACCTTCGGGTGCCGTTTTTCTTTGGGCGGGCCAGCGCGGCGAGATTCATAGGTCGGCTGCATGAATTCATCAACCAAATCCATTTCCTCATCAGTGCGGAAAGCGTTCCAATCGGCGCCGCACGGCCGCCGGGCCGACCGCCACCCACCATTTCCCTCTTCTTCGCCCTTGACGATGCAACGCAGACATTTCCTGCAGGCCGCCTCGGCCTCGCTGCTTCCCGCCGGCGCCGCGCTGGCGCAGAGCTATCCGTCCAAGCCCATCCGGTTGATCGTGCCCTTTCCGGCCGGCGGCGCCACCGACCTGTTCGCCCGCACCCTGTCCCAGAAGATGGGCGAGAAGCTCGGCAATGCCCTGGTGGTGGACAACAAGCCCGGCGCTGGCGGCGCCATCGGCTCCGATCTGGCGGCCAAGGCGCCGGCCGACGGCTACACGCTGCTGTTGGCCACCACCAGCACCCATTCGGTGGGTCCGTCGATCAACCCCAAGCTGCCCTACGACACGGTGCGCGACTTCACGCCCATCGCCCACGTCGGCAACGCGCCCAGCATCATGCTGGTGCCCAACAGCTCGCCCGCGCGCAGCGTCAAGGAATGGATCGAGCTCGCTCGCAAGAACCCCGGCAAGTTCAACTACGCCTCGAGCGGCAACGGCACCGTGGTGCAACTGACGGCAGAGCTGTTCAAGTCGATGGCCGGCGTGTTCGTCACGCACATCCCGTACAAGGGCACGGCCCTGGCCATGCCCGACCTGATGAGCGGCAAGGTGGACCTGCTGTTCGATTCGCTGCCCACGGGCCTGCCCTTCGTGCGCGACGGGCGTCTGCGCGCGCTGGCCGTCACCTCGCTCAAGCGCAGTCCGCTGGTGCCCGACCTGCCGCCGGTGGCCGACACACTGCCGGGCTTCGAATCGGTGACCTGGTTCGGCCTGTACGGCCCCAAGGGCCTGCCTGCCGACCTGGTGGCACGCGTCAACACTGCGGCGGCACAGGCCATCACCGATCCCGAGGTGCGCGAGAAGCTCGACAAGCTGGGCATCGAGCCCACCACCAGCACGCCGGCCCAGTTCGCAGCCATGGTGGCGCAGGACGCCGCCAAGTGGAAGAAGATCATCGTCGAACGCAAGATCACCAACGACTGATCGCCTTCGACCCCAGACACACAGGACCTTGCAGGAGAGACCCATGAAGCGCTTCGACTACGGCAATCCCTACCCCTCCACCCGCATCCCCGTCTTCGCCCGCAACGTGGTGTCGACCTCGCACCCGCTGGCCGCACAGGCCGGCCTGCGCATGCTGCACCAGGGTGGCAATGCGGTGGACGCCGCCATCGCCACCGCGGCCGTCATGACGCTGGTGGAGCCGGTGAGCAACGGCCTGGGCAGCGATGCCTTCTGCATCCTGTGGGACGGACAGCAGCTGCACGGCCTGAACAGCTCGGGCTGCGCCCCTTCGGCATGGACGCCCGAGTACTTCCGCCGCAAGCACGGCGCCGATGGCGCCACGCCGCCCATGCGCGGCATGGACTCGGTCACCGTGCCGGGTGCCGTGGGCGCCTGGGCGGCGCTGTCGGAGCGCTTCGGCAAGCTGCCCTTCGCCGACCTCATGGGTCCGGCCATCGAGGTGGCCGAGCGCGGCTACCTGATCCCGCCCGTAGTGCAGCAAAAGTGGGCCGCAGCCACGCCCATCCTGCACAACCAGCCGGGCTTCGCGCAGAGCTTCATGCCCTGGGGTCGTGCGCCCGAGGTGGGCGAGCTCTTCCGCTTTCCGGCCGCGGCCCGTGCCCTGCGCGCCATCGGCCAGACGCGCGGCGAGGCGTTCTACCGCGGCGAGATCGCCGAGGCCCTGGCCCGCTTCTCGGCGGCCAACGGCGGCAGCCTGACGACGGCAGACCTGGCCAGCTGGAAGCCCGAGTGGGTCAAGCCGGTGAGCAAGGACTACCGCGGCTACACGCTGCACGAGATCCCGCCCAACGGCCAGGGCATCGCGGCGCTGATCGCGCTGGGCATCCTGTCGAACTTCGACATCGCCGACATGGCCATCGACTCGGCCCAGGCCCAGCATCTGCAGATCGAGGCCATGAAGCTGGCCTTCGCCGACGTCTACCGCTATGTGTCCGAGCCATCGTCGATGACGGTGACCCCCGAGCAAATGCTCGATGACGCCTATCTGGCGAGCCGTGCCAAACTCATCGACATGCACCGTGCACAGGACTTCCAGGCCGGCAACCCGGTCAAGGGCGGCACCATTTACCTCACGGCCGCCGACGAGAGCGGCATGATGGTGAGCTTCATCCAGAGCAACTACATGGGCTTCGGCTCGGGTTGCGTGGAGCCGGAGTTCGGCATCAGCCTGCAGAACCGCGGACACGGCTTCAGCCTGAAGGACGGGAGCCCGAATCAGGTGGCGCCGGGCAAGCGGCCCTTCCACACCATCATCCCCGGCTTCCTCACCCAAGGCGGCCAGCCGGTGATGAGCTTCGGCGTGATGGGCGGCAACATGCAGCCCCAAGGCCACATGCAGACGCTGGTGCGCATGATCGACCACCACCAGAACCCGCAGGCCGCCTGCGATGCACCGCGCTGGCGCTTCAATGCCGGGCTGAACATCAACGTGGAGTCGGCCATGGCGCCCGGCGTGGTCGAGGGCCTGCGCGGCATGGGCCACGAGATCGATGTCATCAACGACTCGTACCAGGACTTCGGCGCTGGCCAGTTCATCTGGCGCATGGGCGATCCGAAGACCGAGGGCTATGTGATCGCCAGCGATCCGCGGCGCGACGGCCTCGCCGCCGGTTGGTGAGATGAGCAGCGGCGCGGCGTCTTCCTCCGTTTCTCACAAGGCCCGCGCCGGCATGGGCACCGGCCTGCTGCTGGCGGTGTTCGGTGCCATCGCGTTCAGCGGCAAGGCCATCATCGTCAAGCTGGCCTACCGGCATGGTGTGGATGCCGTCACGCTCATCATGCTGCGCATGCTCTTCGCGCTGCCGCTGTTCGCGGTGATGGCGTGGTGGGCGGGGCGGGGCAAACCGCCGCTGACGCGCCGCGACTGGCTGGGCGTGTTAGGGCTGGGGCTCACGGGCTACTACCTGGCGAGCTTCCTGGACTTTGCCGGGCTGGCCTACATCTCGGCCAGCCTGGAGCGGCTGATCCTGTACCTCAATCCCACGCTGGTGATGGTGTTCGGCTGGGCCGTGTACCGCCGCGAGGTACGTGGCAAGCAACTGCTGGGCGCGGCGATCAGCTATGCGGGGGTGATGCTTGTCTTCGGCCACGAACTGGGCCTGGGACAGGGCAGTGCGACGGCCTGGGGGGCCTTCCTGGTCTTCCTGAGCGCCATCAGCTATGCCGTCTACCTCGTGTGGAGCGGCGAGTTCGTCAAACGACTGGGCTCGCTGCGGCTGGTGGGGCTGGCGACGACCGTGGCCTGCCTGCTGTGCATTGCGCAGTACGTGGTGCTTCGGCCCATCGGCACAGTGCTGGAGGTGGCGCCCCAGGTGGTCTGGCTGTCGGTGCTCAATGCCACGCTGTGCACGGCCGTGCCAGTGCTGGCGGTCATGATGGCCATCGAGCGCATCGGTCCCGCTGTGGCGGCCCAGACCGGCATGATCGGCCCCATGTCCACGCTGCTGATGGGCGTGGTGCTGCTGGGCGAGCCCTTCACCATCTGGATTGCCGCGGGCACAGCGCTGGTGCTCGCAGGCATCTTCGTCTTCACGCGCCCCTGAGCGGGCGGGGTGTTGTGTGCGGCGCGCGGGCGCGTGCCGCGACGCCTGTCGGTCCCGCAGGCCGTACAGGCACTCCCCTCGGCCGAGCACGGATCGCCCGGCTCCGCTACCCTTGCGCCCCATCGCGGTCCGGCGGGGCCGGCGCGGCAATCACTTAGGAGTCTTCTTCACATGGATCTGGGAATCGCAGGAAAAACGGCGCTGGTGTGCGGCGCGAGCAAGGGTTTGGGCTTCGGCTGCGCGCAGGCGCTGCGGCGCGAGGGCGTCAACGTGGTGATCGTGGCGCGCGGCGCCGAGGCGCTGCAGGCCGCCGCGGCCCGGCTGGAGGCCGAGCGCCCGGCCAGCGGCGATGTCCCCTTCGTCAAATGGGTGGCGGCCGACATCACCACCGCCGAGGGCCGCGCCCAGGCTTTCGCCGCCCATGCCGACTACGACATCGTCGTCACCAACGCCGGCGGCCCGCCGCCCGGTGACTTCCGCGACTGGGACCGCGAGGCCTGGATCAAGGCCGTGGACGCCAACATGCTCACGCCCATCGAGCTGATCAAGGCGACCGTGGACGGCATGGCTGCCCGAGGCTTCGGCCGCATCGTCAACATCACCTCCAGCTCAGTGAAGGCGCCCATCGACATCCTGGGCTTGTCCAACGGCGCACGCAGCGGCCTGACGGGCTTCGTGGCCGGTGTGGCGCGCACCGGCCTCGCGGCGAAGGGCGTGACGGTCAACAACCTGCTGCCCGGCAGCTTCGACACCGACCGGCTGCAGGGCACCGCCGCCGCCGCGGCCAAGAAGACCGGCCAGAGCGTGGATGCCATCCACGAGGCACGCAAGAAGACTATTCCCGCGCGCCGCTTCGGCACGCCCGAGGAATTCGGCGCCATCTGCGCCTTCCTGTGCAGCATGCATGCGGCCTATGTCACCGGCCAGAACTGGCTGGCGGACGGCGGCGCCTACCCGGGCACCTACTGACACGCAGCGACCTGCGCGTTTGCAGGGGCGCTTGGCCCGCCCTCGCACCGGTTTCGATTCCGAACGACAACCCAAGGAGATGAACCCATGAGCCAGAAGAGCAGAGCCATCCGCATCGACCGCCAGGGCGGTCCCGAGGAACTGAAGCTGGTGGAGGTCGAGGTCGGCGAGCCCGGCGCCGGCGAGATCCGCGTGCGCCACCATGCCGTGGGCCTGAACTTCATCGACATCTACCAGCGCAACGGGCTCTACCCTTTCCCGATGCCGCTGCAACTGGGCATGGAGGCGGCCGGCGTGGTCGAGGCGGTGGGCGAGGGCGTGACCCACCTGGCCGTGGGCGACCGCGTGGCCTATGCCAGCCAGCCGCCCGGCGCCTACTGCGAGCGCCGCGTGATGCCGGCGCGCTGCGTGTGCCGGCTGCCCGACGCCATCTCCTTCGAAACCGGCGCGGCCATGATGCTCAAGGGCCTGACGGCGCAGTACCTGCTCAAGAAGACGCTGCCTGCCGAGAGTCTGCAGCCGGGTGATTTCGTGCTCTTCCACGCAGCGGCCGGCGGCGTCGGCCTGATCGCCTGCCAATGGGCCAAGGCACTGGGCCTGCAACTGATCGGCACCGCCGGCAGTGACGCCAAGTGCGAGCTGGCGCTGGCCCATGGCGCGGCCCACTGCATCAACTACAGCCGCGAGGACTTCGCCGAGCGGGTCAGGCAGATCACCGGCGGCAAGGGCGTGAAGGTGGTGTACGACTCGGTGGGCAAGGACACCTTCGAGGGTTCGTTGAACAGCCTGCGGCCCTTCGGCCTGCTGGCCAGCTTCGGCAATGGCTCGGGGGCGGTGCCGCCGGTCAACATCGGCCAGCTGGGCGCCAAGGGCTCGCTCTACATCACGCGGCCGACGCTGTTCACCCACATCGCCACGCGCGAGAGCACCCAGTCCATGGCCGACGACCTGTTCGCCGTGGTGCAGAGCGGCGCGGTCAAGATCCCGGTGGAGCAGCGCTACCGCCTGGAGGACGTGCAGCAGGCGCACCGCGACCTGGAAGCGCGCAAGACCACCGGCTGCACCGTGCTCACGCTGGACTGACCGCCGCTGCCTCGTCTTGCGCGGGGCACCTCAGGCGGAGGGAACGGCGCCCTGCGCTTCGCGCTCGCGCGCGGTGGCGCGCACCAGCTCCCACACGCGCAACGCCAGCGGCGAAGGCTGGCGGTTGCGCCGGTGCACCAGCACGATGGCCCGCTCCACCTTGGGCGTCAGCGGCCGCACCTGCAGGCCGTTCAGGCCGCCCGGCGGCAGGCCCAGGGCCGGCATCACGCTGATGCCCAGGCCGGCCACCACCATCTGGAAGACCGTGGTCGGATGGCCGAGCTCCTGCGACACCGGACATTGCGCGCCATGCCGCGCCAGCGCCTCATCGATCAGCCGCCGGCTGCCCGAGGCATGGTCCAGCAGCACCAGCGGCTCGCCGTCCAGCGCGGACCAGGGCACTGCCGACTTGCGCGCCAGCCGGTGCCCCTGCGGCAGGACCAGCACGAACGGGTCGCGCATGATCGCCTCGGAATGCAGGTCCTCGTCGGCCGAGGGCTCGATCACCACGCCGAAGTCCACCTCGCCGGCCCGCACGCTCGTCAGCACGTCCTGCTGGATGCGGTCGAGCAGCAGCAGCTGGATGTCGGGCTCCTCGCGCACGCAGGCGGCGATGCAGGCCGGCATCAGGTAGGCCGACAGCGTGGGGCTGCTGGCCACCCGTACCTTGCCGCGGCGCAGGCGGCCCAGGTCGCGCACTTCGGCGAGGGACTGGTCCAGCTCGTCCAGCACGCGCGCCAGCTTGAGCGCGAGGGCCCGGCCCGCTTCGGTCAGCGCAACTTCGCGCGTGGTTCGGTCCAGCAGCTTCAGGCCCAGCTGCGACTCCAGCTCGTGGATGGCTCGGCTCACGGCAGGCTGGGTCAGCCCCACCTCCTGCCCGGCGCGGCTGAAGTTGCGCAGCTGTGCCACGGCAAGGAAGACGCGAAGCTGGCGCAGGGAGACATTCATGCGACGGGATCATAAAACCATCAGATAAATCCATTTCCCTTTGATGGCGCCGAGGCGTCCAATCGCGGCATGAAATCGCTCGCCCGCTTCCTGCCCGATCGCTTCACGCTGATGCTGATCGGCACCGTGACCCTGGCCAGCCTGCTGCCCGCGCAGGGACGCGTCGCCGCCGGCATGGAAACCCTCACCACGGCCGCCATCGCGGCGCTGTTCTTCCTGCACGGCGCGCGGCTGTCGCGCGAGGCCGTGCTGGCCGGCGCGGGCCACTGGCGGCTGCACCTGCTGGTGCTGGCCAGCACCTTCGTGCTGTTTCCGCTGCTGGGGCTGGTGCTCAAGCCGCTGCTGCAGCCGCTGGTCACGCCGACCCTCTACACCGGCGTGCTGTACCTGTGCGTGCTGCCCTCGACGGTGCAGTCGTCCATCGCGCTCACGGCCATGGCCCGGGGCAACGTGCCGGCCGCGGTGTGCAGCGCCTCGGCCTCGACCCTGCTGGGCGTGCTGCTGACGCCGGTGCTGGTCAACCTGCTGGTGGTGCCCGGCCACCATGCCGATGCCTCGCTGGACGCCATCGGCCGCATCCTGCTGCAGCTGATGGTGCCTTTCGTGGCCGGTCACCTGCTGCGTCCCTGGGTCGGCAGCTTCGTGCAGCGCAATGCCAAGATGCTGAAGTGGGTGGACCAGGGCTCGATCCTGCTGGTGGTCTACACGGCCTTCAGCGCCGCGGTGATGAAGGGCCTGTGGCACCAGCTGCCCCTGTCTGCCCTGATCGCCGTGGCGTTGGTGAGTGCGCTGCTGCTCGCCCTGGCACTGGGCGTCACCAACGCCATTGCAAAGCGCCTGGGCTTTTCCATCGAGGACCGCATCGCCATCGTGTTCTGCGGCTCCAAGAAGAGCGTGGCCAGCGGCGTGCCCATGGCCAACGTGCTGTTTCCTGCCTCGGCGGTGGGGCCGATCGTGCTGCCGGTGATGCTGTACCACCAGATCCAGCTGATGGTGTGCGCGGTGCTGGCGCAGCGCTATGCGCGCCGGGCCGAGCCGGCGCTGGCCGACGGCGCGGCAGCGGCTGCGTCCCATACGGCCTGAGTGGCCGCGCTGCCCACCATCCCTGTCGCCGTCGCCCCCATCGGTCGCCGGCTCTTGCGCGCATTCGAACGCCGGCGCGGACGGTGGCTGGCATCATGTCGCCATCTTCCTGATGCGGCCGGCCCGGTCGCCGTCTGCCGATGACCTCGACGCCCGACCTCGCCTCGCCCGAAGCCGCCGCCCTGGTGGACTTCTGGCGCGCCGCCCAGCCGAACTGGTTCCGCAAAAGCGAGGCCTTCGACGCCCAGTTTTTCGACCGCTGCCTGCCGCAGCATCTGGCCGCCGCACGCGGTGAACTCGACGGCTGGGCTGCCACGCCCATCGGCGCGCTGGCGCTGTTGATCCTGCTGGACCAGTTTCCGCGCAATGCCTTTCGTGGGACGGCCCACATGTATGCGACCGATCCGCGCGCCCGCGCCATTGCACGCGAGGCGCTGGCGCAGGGCCATGAGATGGCTGTCGACGCCCCGTTGCGGCTCTTCTTCTGCCTGCCCTTCGCGCATTCGGAAGAGCTGGCCGACCAGCAGCGCTCGGTCGAGCTCTACCGGCGCCTGGCGCCCGACGCGCTGCGCCACGGCGAACAGCACCGCGACATCGTGCAGCGCTTCGGACGCTTTCCGCACCGCAATGCGATCCTCCTGCGTGTCAGCACGCCGGAAGAGGAGGCGTTCCTGGCCGAGGGCGGCTTCGCGGGCTGAGCAGCGGTCGCCGCTGACGACGCGCCATCCAACACGGATGCAGGCCCCGCAGCGCTGCGCCAAGGGGCGCCGCGGAGGCCTGTCGCGATCAGCGCACTTCGGTGATGAACTGCTCGCGCGGGCGGCGCACCTTCTTCAGGTTCACCAGCCAGTCGCCGTCGGCCTGGCGGTAGCCCAGCGGCAGGATCGCGACGCTGCGCAGGCCACGCGCGCGCAGTTGCAGGATCTCGTCCAGCGCGGCGGGGTCGAAGCCTTCCATGGGCGTGCTGTCGACCTGCTCGAAGGCGGCAGCGATGACGGCGGCGCCGAGGCCGATGTAGGCCTGGCGGGCGGCATGCTCGAAGTTCTGTTCGGCGGGCCGGCCCGGGTAGGCGGCCAGCAGCTTCTGGCGATAGGCCTCCCAGCCTTCGTTGCGGAAGCCGCGTTCCTCGTTCACCAGGTCGAACATGTGGTTGATGCGCTCGGCCGTGTAGTGGTCCCAGGCGGCGAAGACCAGTAGGTGGGAGCCTTCGGTGACCTGTGCCTGGTTCCAGGCGATGGCCTGGATGCGCTCGCGCACTTCGGGGTTGGTGACGACGATCACTTCGAAGGGCTGCAGGCCGCTGGAGGTGGGCGCGAGGCGGATCGCTTCCAGGATGCGCTCGACCTTGTCGGCCGGCACGGCCTGGGCCGGGTCCATCTTCTTGGTGGCATAGCGCCACTGGAGCTTGTCCAGCAGGCCGGTGGCGTCTTGGTGCGTGTGGGTCATGTCGTTCATGGCGGGCCTTCTCCCAGGCGTGGTTTTCAGGGGGCGCCGATCATCGTGCCGGTGCGTGGATGTCAGCCTTGAGTCAGCCCAATATCCCGAGCGAGGTGGGTGGTCTGTGTGACGGCGAGCGGCGGTGCGGCGAATGGTGTACGCGCGGTGGGGCTTGGTGGATCAGGCGCGCGGGGTGACCTGGGCGGTTCGCTTTGCCCGGTTGGCTGCGGCGCTGCTTGGTGGTGGATGGGCTGTTTGAGTTGGGCGGATTCAGTGGCGATGGGAGCGAGCGAGGGAGAACCCAGCTGGGGCGAGGGTCGGGCGGGCGCGCGAGGAACGGCCCGGCGTGGGCTCATGGCGAGGCGGTCGGCACTGCGTGCCGACTCCGCTGCGATGCTCGCGAACCCGGCCCGCGGCAGAACTCGCTGCGCTGCCTGCGGCAGCTCCGCTCAAACAACTGCCGCGAATCAGATCACGAAGCGTGCCTGTCCTTCGGCAGGCCCGCGGCCGGGCCCGCTGCGCTTCTCGCCACCTCGCAAATCGCCCACGCCGGGCCATTCCTCGCGCGCGGACACCGGGCGCTCGATCGACCGGCATGAAGGCTGTGAGCTCTGTGGTGCGCTGCGAGGTCATCGCCGAAGTCATGCCGTGCAGCAACGATGCTTGAGGTGTGCCTTGCTCTTTCAGGGCTGGGCAGGGCTTCGACAAGCTCAGCCTGAACGGTTGGGGGCGGTGATACAGATGCTTCTTCGCCTCTTCGCTCTTTGCCTCTTTGCGTCCTGCCGTCCTTGCGTCCTGCCGTCGATGCGTCGTTGCCTCGTTGCCTCGTTGGGTCCTCGCGTCGTTGCGGGCCTGAGGCACCGGCGGTCAATTCCGGTCCGGGCGGGGGCGGGCACCGTGGCGTGCGCCTGTGAGGCGCCGAGAAGCGCAGTGTGCCCGGCCGCAGGCCTGCCGAAGGACAGGCCTGCTTCGTGA
>NZ_CAJYES010000089.1 GCF_913773995.1 uncultured Pseudacidovorax sp. | reverse complement strand
ACTGGCGCAGCCCGGGAATGGGCGAGAGCGTGGCGAAGTTCTTGAGCTTGGGGAATTCCTCGCGCAGCGTCTCCACCACCCGCTTGATCAGCGAGTCACCGAAGCTCACGCCCCGCAGCCCGGTCTGGGTGTTGCTGATGGAGTAGAAGATCGCGGTCGAGGCCTTGTGCGCCGGGGTGGCGGTGGCCGCCTCGTCCAGCAAGGGTGCGATGGCATCGGTGATGGCGTCGGTCAGCGCCACCTCCACGAAGATCAGCGGCACGCCCGGCAGCCGAGGGTGGAAGAAGCCGTAGCAACGGCGGTCGGTGTCGTCCAGCCGGTTCTTGACGTCGGACCAGCTCTTGATGTCGTGCACTGCCTCGTACTCGATCAGCTTCTCGATCAGCGAGGCCGGCGAATCCCAGCTGATGCGCTTGAGATCGAGGAAAGCCACATCGAACCAGGTGGAAAACAGCTGCTCCAGCTCGGCGTCCAGCGCGGCCAGGCGACGGTCCTTGCGCACCACGGGCAGCAACTCGGCCCGCAGCCCGACCAGGAAGCGCAGCCCCTCCTCGGGGATGGCGAAGCGCTGGAGCAGACGAGCCCGGGGCGAGGCCGAGGCACGGCGCAGCTTCGCTTCGGCCTGGGCCTGCTCGGGCGAGCCGGGTTCGGCGGCTTCGTATTGCTCGCGCGCGGTCTTCAGCTTGGCGCCATCGGGGGCGAAGCATTCGGCCATCAGCAGCCAGACATCGCGGCGCTCGTCGGCGGTCAGCGCCTCGTAGGCCGTCATGACCGCGTGGGCGCGGCGGCCGGCCTCGACCTCGCTGGTGCGGCTGTCGGTCACGCCCTGGAGGTCTTCGAGCATGCGACGCAGCGCGCGAGGCGGCAGGGCCTCGCCATGGCGGCGCAGCGTGGCGGCCATGCGCTCCGTCAGGGTGCGGGGCGGGCGGCTATCGCCGGCCGGGGACGGGGCCACCGCCGGCTTGCCGGCGGTCGAGCCCCCCGCCGACACGCCGGGGCGCAGCAGCGAGACACCCTTGGACAGCCAGTCTGGGGGAGTTTTGGTCATGGAATCGACAAAATTTCTGGGGCGGGCCAACGCATGGGCCGGGGCCTGCGTTGTGGCTTGAGGCCGACGGCGCACGCCGCCTGGCACCCTGTTTGTACACCGTGACCGAGCTTTCCCACTCCTCCCCCGACCACGCGCCACCGGCGACGAGCCCTGTTCCTACAGAGGCCGTCGCACTCGGCTGGCAGCGACTCAAACCCTGGCTGATCGCCGCGGCGGCCCTGCTCCTGTGCGTTCTGCTCGCCGCCGCCCTGCACGGCCTGGCTGGCGAGGTGCGCTACGACGACGTGATGCGGGCCATCGCAGGCACGCACGAGATGGACATCGTGCTGGCGCTGATGGCCACCGCCGCCAGCTACCTCATCCTGTCTGGCTACGACTTCTCGGCCCTGGCCTATGCCCATGCGCGGGTGAACCGGGGCACGGTGCTGCTGACCTCGTTCACCGCCTACGCGCTGTCCAACACCATCGGCCTCGGCCCACTGACGGGCGGGGCGGTGCGCACCCGGCTGTACACGGCGGCGGGCCTCAAGGCGCACCAGGTGGCGCAGGTGGTGGTGTTCAACGCGGCGGCCTTCGCGCTGGGAATCGTGGCCTTCGGCGCGGGCGCCTTGCTGTGGGGCGCACCCGAGGTGGCCGAGTTGCTGCACCTGCCCGCGGCGGTGCTGCAGGCCGGCGCCGCGGTGGTACTGCTAGGCGTGGCGGTGTTCCTGCTGCTGTGCCATCGCCAGCGCACGCTACAGCTGGCTGGCCGTTGGCGCCTGCGGCTGCCGCCAGCGGGGCTGGCGGTGCAGCAGTTGGTGATTTCGGCCTTCGAGCTGATGGCCTCGGCCGCGGCGCTATGGTTCCTGCTGCCCGGCGAGCGAATGGAGCTGCCGGCGTTCACCGCCTTTTATGCCATCGCCATCGTCGCCGGCATCATCAGCCACGTGCCCGGCGGCGTGGGCGTGTTCGAGGCGGTCATGCTGGCCGCCACCCGCGATCAGGTGCCGGCCGAGAGCATGCTGGCCGCGCTGGTGCTCTACCGCGGCATCTACTACATCGTGCCGCTGGTGGCAGCCACCGCCCTGGTGCTGGGCTGGGAGCTGAAGAGCGGCGTCGGCACCCCCATCGCCCGGGCCGCCACGCGCCTGAGCCCACGTCTGCTGGCGGCGCTGACGCTGGTGGCGGGGCTGTGGCTCATCGCCTCGGGCGTCACGCCCTTCACCGAGGACGCCCGCGAGATGCTGACCACGCTCAACGTGCCGCTGCCGCTGGTGGAGGCCTCGCACTTCCTGGGCAGCGTGGCGGGCCTGGGGCTGCTGCTGGTGGCGCGCGGGCTGTTCCACCGGCTCGATGCGGCGTGGTGGGCGGCGCTGGTGCTGGCCGTGGTCGCGGCCGTGCTGGCACTGCCCAAGGGCATCGCGCTGCACGAGGCCGGGCTGCTGGTCACGCTGGCGGTGCTGCTGGTGCTGTCGCGAAAGCAGTTCGACCGTCGCTCGTCCCTGCTGTCGATGCGGCTGGAGCCCGGCTGGCTGATCGGCCTGGGTGCGGTGCTGGCGGGCTCGCTGTGGCTGCTGTTCTTCGCCTACCAGGAGGTGGCCTACACCCACCGGCTGTGGTGGCAGTTCGAGCTGGACGCGCAGGCGCCGCGCTCCCTGCGCGCCCTGCTGGGCGTGGCGCTGGCCGGCATGGCCTACGGGCTGTGGCAACTGCTGCGCCCGCCGGTCGGCCAGGCCGCGGCGCCGAGCACCGAAGAGCTGGACCGGGCCGCCGCGATCGTGGCCGCCAATCCGCGGGCCGAGGCCTGCTTCGCGCTCACCGGCGACAAGCACCTGCTGTTCTCGCCCTCGGGCCGCAGCTTTCTGATGTACGGCAAGCAGAACCGCTCGTGGATCGCGCTGTACGGCCCGGCGGGCGACAAGGCGGAATGGGCCGAGCTGGCCTGGCGCTTCGTCGAGATGGCCCGCACCCACGGCGGGCGGCCGGCCTTCTACCAGGTGCGCCCGGCCAGCCTGCCGCTGTACCTGGACTGCGGGCTGCAGGCCTTCAAGCTGGGCGAGCATGCCCACATCGAGCTGCCGGAGTTCAACCTCAGGGGCGCCAAGCGGGCCAACCTGCGCTCGGGCATGAACCGCGGTGAGCGCGAGGGCCTCGTGTTCGAGGTGATCGAAGGCGAGGCGCTGGAGGCCATCCTGCCCGAGCTGCGCGCCGTGTCGGACGCCTGGCTCGCCCGCCAGAAGACGCGCGAGAAGGGCTTTTCGGTCGGCCGCTTCGACGAGGACTACCTGCGCCGCCTGCCCGTGGCCGTGGCCCGGCGCGAAGGTCGCATCCTCGCCTTCGCCAACCTGCTGGTCACTGCGCCGGCCGAAGAGGCCGCCGTCGACCTGATGCGCCACCTGCCCGACGCGCCGCCCGGCACCATGGACTTCCTCTTTGCCAAGGTGCTGATGCATCTCAAGGACCGCGGCTTCCAGCGCTTCGCCCTCGGCATGGCGCCGATGGCCGGCATGGCCGAGCGTCGCCACGCGCCGCGCTGGCAGCGCCTGGGCCGGCTGCTCTACGAGCATGGCGAGCGCTTCTACAACTTCCGCGGACTGCGCAGCTTCAAGGACAAGTTCGAGCCCGTCTGGGAGCCGCGCTACCTGGCCGCGCCCGGCGGCGTGGCACCGCTGTGGGTGCTGCTGGACCTGGCCGCGCTGATCGGCGGCGGCACCAAAGGCGTGATCGGCAAGTGATGCCGTCCGGCCTTTTTTCGACTTCCTTCGCATGACATTGCCGATTTCCTTCCTGCGCCGCGCCCTGGTGGCCGGCGCTTCGGGCCTGCTGCTCGCCGGTGCGGCCCTTGCCCAATCGCTGGCACCGGCGGGCGCCGCCCTTCCCCAGCCCGCCAAGCGCATCACCCGCGAGATCTTCAAGGACGTGCCGCTGTACCGCCCCGCCGGTGCGGTTCAGCAGTTTGTGGTGCTGCTGACCGGCAGCGACGCGCCCACGCCGCGCGACCTGCGGCTGGTGCAGGCCATGACGGCCCAGGGCGCCATGGTGATCGCCGTGCCGGGGCTGGGCTTCTACCGCAGCCTGGCGGCCGTCAGCCAGCAATGCGTGCACGGCCCCGGCGCGCTGGAGAACTTCGCGCGTTTCGTGCAGGCGGGCGAAAAGCTGCCCACGTACATCGAGCCGATCCTGGTCGGCACCGGGCCGGCCGGCGCACTGGCTTATGGCCTGCTCGCGCAATCGCCCGCCGACACCTACACCGGCGCCCTGTCGCTGGACTTCTGTCCGCGCCTCGCCCTGCCGCTGCCGATGTGCGGCGACGAGAACTTCCGCAGCAAACCCGTGGCCGGCGAGTCTGCGCGACCAGGCCCAGCCGCGCAGACCTTGCGGCCCCTGGAGCCCGCCTTCGACCTGCAACCCGCCAAGCGCCTGGCCGGCACCTGGACGGCCATGGGCGCCGATCCGCGCGCGGCCGCCTGCAGTGCAGGCCCGACCGCACCAGCCGCCTTCGCGGCCCAGGTCCCGAACGCGCGCTGGGTGCCGCCCGCCGCCGCCGAATCGGCCGACGGGGCACCGCCCGGCTTCGACGCCGCCTTCGCGCAGATGGCCGCGAAGCGCGCCGGCCTCGCCCTGCCGCCCAGCCAGCTGTCGGACCTGCCCGTGACCGAGGTGCCCGTGCAGGGCGCCGGCAAGCGCTTCGCCGTGCTCGTGTCGGGCGACGGCGGCTGGGCCAGCATCGACAAGCGCCTGGCCGCGGCCCTGGCCAAGGACGGCATTCCCGTCGCCGGCCTGGATTCGCTGCGCTACTTCTGGACCCGCCGCACGCCCGAGGGCGTGGCCGCCGACCTGGACCGGCTGATCCGCTACTACGCCGCCCGTTGGGGCCGCAGCGAGGTGCTGCTGCTGGGCTACTCGCAGGGCGCCGACGTGCTGCCCTTCGCCTACAACCGCCTGCCCGAGCGCACCCGCGCCAGCGTCAAGCTGCTGGGCCTGCTGGGCCCCGGCGAGAAGGCCGCCTTCGAGTTCCACGTGAGCAACTGGATCGGAAAGTCCGGCGACCAGCCCATCGCGCCCGAGGCCAAGCGCCTGCCGGCGGGTCTCACGCTGTGCGTGTATGGCACCGAGGAGAAGGCCGACTCGCTCTGCCCGCGCCTGGATGGGACACAGGCGAAGGTGCTGCCCATGCCGGGCGGCCACCACCTGGGCGAGAACTACGAAGATCTTGCGGCCAAGGTGCTGCAGGCGGCGCCGCCGGCGCGCTGAGGGCGGGCCGCCAACGAGCAGACTTCAGTTGGCCGACGGCCGACGGCCGGCGGGGCGGTGGCGAGCTCTACACCGTGGATGTGCCGGCT
>NZ_CAJYES010000088.1 GCF_913773995.1 uncultured Pseudacidovorax sp. | reverse complement strand
CTTCGTAGGGACGCAGCTCGACGGTGTCACCCTTGTTCATCTGGCTCACGTCCCGCTCGATGGGCCGGGAGCCGGCGTCTGCCATGGTGTTGTAGAAGATCGGGGCGATCTTCGTGCCCAGGCAGATGCCGCCGAACTTCTTGTTCGGGATGTAGGGGATGTCTTCGCCCGTCCACCACAGCACGCTGTTGGTGGCCGACTTGCGCGAGGAACCGGTGCCGACCACGTCGCCGACGTACGCCACCGGCAGGCCGCGGGCGACCAGCTCCTGGATGAACTTGACCGGGCCGCGCTTGCCGTCTTCCTCGGGCTCGAAAGGCGCGCCGTCGCGCTTGTTCTTCAGCATCGCCAGGGCGTGCATCGGAATGTCGGGGCGGGTGGTGGCGTCGGGGGCCGGCGAAAGATCGTCGGTGTTGGTCTCGCCGGGCACCTTGAAGACGGTGAAGGTGATGCTCTGGGGCACTTCCGGGCGGCTGGTGAACCACTCCGCGTCTGCCCAGCTCTGCAGCACCGCCTTGGCATTGGCATTGCCGGCATCGGCCAGTTCCTTGACGTCATGGAACTGGTCGAACATCAGCAGCGTCTTCTTGAGGCCTTCGGCCGCCACGGCGCCGACTTCGGCGTCCTTGAGCAGGTCGATCAGCGGGCCGATGTTGTAGCCGCCCAGCATGGTGCCCAGCAGCTCGGTGGCGTGCGCACGGCTGATGAGGGCGTTCTTCTCGGTGCCATGGGCGATGGCCGCGAGGTAGCTGGCCTTGACCTTGGCCGCATCGTCCACGCCGGCAGGCACGCGATAGGTCAGCAGGTTCAGCAGGAATTCGCCATCCTTGGCGGTAGCGGACTTCAGAAGTTCGATAACTTCGCTGGTCTGCTTGGCCGACAGGGGAAGCGGGGGGATGCCCAGCGCAGCGCGCTCGGCGACATGGTCAACGTAGGCTTGCAACATCTTTCTTTTCTCCGGAAAACGTTCGGACAGCATCCATTCACGCCGGCAGCCGCAGGGGTTCGAGCCCTCCCAGGGCCTGCGCGCCGACGGTGGCCACGGCGCTGGGCTCCAAGCAAGAGCCGCGCCGGTGACCAGCCGGGCTGTGGGTTACTTCTTGGGCGCGTCGGCGCCTTCGAACAGCGCCTTGGGCGGGTTCTTCTTCATCTCTTCGGCGAAGGCGACCTGCGGGGCGGCCTGGCATTCGTCGGCCATGCGCACGCCTTGCTTCTGGTTCATCAGCATGGACTTGTTGCCCAGCTGCAGCCACATCGCGCCGGCATGGCTGTCCTCCAGGCGGATGGCACCAGTACGGCTTTCCACCGGGTGCATGCGGTACTTGGCGCCCTTGGTGCTGACGGTGAAGAAGCCGGGCTTGGCGTCGTCGGCCGTGACGGTCACGTCGGCACCCAGTTCGCACTGGATCTTGCCGGTGAAGACGCGCTTGGCGACTTCGATGTCGTTGTCGGTGAGCACCGCATCGTCGGCGACGGGCGTGGTCTCTTCCACCGCCTTGACGGCGCTGGCCTTGAGGTGCTGTTTGCCCTTGACGTGCACGACCTTGTCCTTGGACGCGGCCTTGGCGGCCGGCTTGGCCTTGGTGGCGGCCTTGTCGGCGTTACCGCTGGTCTGGGCCAGCGCGGAAAGCGGCAGCGCGAGCGCGGCAGCGGTGATGAACGCGAGGGTCTTGTTCATGGTGAGAGGAACCTTCCTTGGATGGCGGAGTTCAGGTGGACGCGTTGTCGGTCGCAAACCAGCCGGCAGCGCGGTCCGGCAACGTGCGTCCGGTGGCGTGTGCGCGCATCAGCACCTGCCAGAAGTGGCGGTAGCTCGCGCGGTCGTGCAATGTGCCATCAAAGCTGATGGGCGCCCAATCTGCTTCTTGTGCTGAAGCTATTATTTGTGTAGCAATTTGAATCTGACCCTCGTCCGGCGCGAAGGCCTCGAGGATGGGTCGGATCTGGTTTGGATGGATGCTCCACATCCGTGTGTAGCCGAACTCCCGCGCCGCCCGGCGCGCGGCGCTCTTCATGGCCTGCGCATCGTTGAACTCGGTCACGACGCAATGGGACGGGACCTTGCCAAAGGCGTGGGCGGCACTCGCGATGGCCAGCTTGGCGCGGACCACCAGCGGGTGCGAGAACTGGCCCTGCGCGCCCATACCCTCGGCCGGGATCGCGCCGGCATGGGCCGAGACGAAGTCCATCAGGCCGAAGCTGAGCGACTGCACGCGCGGATGCGCGGCGATGTCGAAGGCATGGTGCACCGCCAGCGGCGACTCGATGAGCACGTGCAGGGGCAAGCTGGTCGCGCCGGTTGCGTCCAGGGCGGCCACGGCGCGCGCCACGTCGGCCGGCTGTTCGACCTTCGGGACCATCAGGTAGGCCAGGCGATCGCCGGCCTGGCCGGCAATGGTGTCGACATCGGCCTCGAACGCGGGGTGGTCGACCGGATGAACCCGAGCGCCCACGCGCATGCCGGCAGCTGCGTTGCGGGCCAGTTCGACGACGAGCCGGGCATGGTCCGCTTCGCCACCGACGGGAGCGCCGTCCTCGCAGTCGAGCGTGACATCGAAGACGCAGGCCCCGAATTCGGCCGCCATCTCGGCCTGCAGCGCCAGGCTCTTGCGCATGCGGGCCTCGACGCCGCTGTAGTGGTCGCATACAGGCAGCGCGACGGCGCCGGCCTGGGCGCCGAGCAGCACCTCCGCCGGGTGGGCCGAGCGTCGTACGGCCATGGAATCGGCACTCATGCGGGACGGCGCGCCACGATGAACATGCGCGGGAAAGCCAGCAACCGGCGGCCGTCGGAGCGCACCGGATAGGCCGCGTCGACGCCCTGCTCGTAGGCCTTCAGGTAGCTGGCGCGCAGGTCCGCCGGGAGCGGATCGAGAAAAGGCCGCAGTCCCGTGCCGCTGACCCATTCGACGATGGCACCCGCCGAAGCCATGCGGTGCTGATAGACCGTATGCCAGACGTCCACGTCGGCCGCCGCGGGCGCGAGCAGGTCGTAATAGCCGCCGATCGTGAGCAACTCGGTTCGCACGCGGTCGGCGTCGCCGATGTGCGCGGCCCAGGGCGCACGGCCGGCCAGCTCGCGCATCAGGCGATGCGTGGGCTCCTGGCGGTTGTCGGGCATCTGGATGGCCAGCACGCCGCCCGGCGCCAGCAAGGAGAAGAGCCGCGGCAGCAGCTCCT
>NZ_CAJYES010000087.1 GCF_913773995.1 uncultured Pseudacidovorax sp. | reverse complement strand
GGAGGTGCCATTCGCGGCGCCGTGCAGTGCGGCAAGCACGTCGGTGGAAAGCGAGCACCCGTGTGGTGAGGCAAGCCGGTCAGCGCGAGCGTGCACCGGGAGCGCGCATGCCGGCGCCCTCTGCCGGGTTAGCAAGCCGATCGCAGGTGCATCCGCACAACCCACATGCCCACACAGTTGATGCAACCCATGCAGCGTCGCAGCCAACGCAGCGACTCAGCGACTCAGCGACTCAGCGACTCAGCGACTCAGGGCCAGAGTTCCACGCCCAGCCCCGCCAGCCGCTTGCGCATCGCCCGCACGGCCTTGTCCTTGCTCAGCAACCGCGCCCGGTGCGCCACCGCCAGGTCGATGAACACCTGGTCGTCCGGGTCGGCGCAAGTGAAGGGCGCCTTGGCGGCAGGCGCCTGCAGCTGCGCATGCCGATCGAAGCAGGCCAGCACGTCCTCCACCGCGAGGCCATAGAAGGCCCGCCGAGGCGCGATCTGCGGATAGTCCAGCACGCGGGCCAGCTCGACACGCATCGAGGCCGTCGCCAGCCACCGGTGCTGACCGGCCTCCAGCGCCACACGCAGCGGCTTGGCGGCAGCATCGTCGAAGACGAAGAGGTCGAGCACGATGTTGGTGTCGATGACCACCGAGGTCACCTCGGGCTGCGCAGCGGCATCCACCTCGGCTCCGCCCGCGGCCGACGAGGCCGGCCCGCCCATGTCCGCCGCCATGCGGCTCACCGCGTGCGTCCCTGACGCAGCGTCATACCGCCGGCGCCGTACGTGCCGAACCCGCCACCATGTCGAAGCGCAGCAGACGGCATTCGATGGGCCCGTTCCACATCGGCACACGGCGCGATTCCTTCAGCCGCATCCGCTGCGGCAGCTTCATGTCGGGCGTGAGCACCCAGGCCGTCCAGCCGGCGAAATTGCGCTTCCAGTGCGTGGCCAGTTGGGGAAAGAAATCGTCGCCGCCGTCGGCGCGCGATTCGGTCTGCGCCACCTCGCGGCCACCTTGGCCTCGCCGCCCCGCGTTGGAGCCGGCCACGCCGCCGACGGCGATGCGCTCGCCATACGGCGGGTTGAGCAGGATCACGCCGCCGCCCTCGACCGGAGGCATGCGCTGCAGCGCGTCACCGCCGCGCAGTTGCAGCCGGTCGGCCACGCCGGCACGCTCGGCATTTCTCTGCGCGAAGTCGACCATGCGGTGCGACACGTCGCTGCCGAAGACGCGCACCGCGCTCACCGCGCGGGCATCGGCGGCGGCCAGCGCCTCCTCGCGCATCGCGCGCCACAGCTCGGCGCGGTGCAGCAGCAGCGCCTCGAAGCCGAAGCGCCGCGAGGCCCCGGCCGGCACGCCGGCCGCCAGCAGCGCCGCCTCGATGGGGATGGTGCCGCTGCCGCAGCAGGGGTCGTACAGCGGCTGCTCGGAGACGGCACCCGTCTCCGGATCCCACCAGCCGCTGGCGGCCAGCATGGCGGCGGCCAGGGTCTCCTTGAGCGGGGCGTCGCCCTTGTCCACGCGCCAGCCGCGCTTGAACAGCGGCTCGCCGCTGGTGTCGATGTAGAGCGTCACGTCCTCGGCCGTCAGGTGGGCGAAGACGCGCACATCGGGAAAGCGCGTCTCCACGCTGGGCCGCACGCCGCCCGCACGGGCACGGAAGCGGTCGGCGATGGCGTCCTTGATCTTGAGCGTGGCGAAGTTCAGGCTCTGGAGCGGGCTGCCCTGCGCCGTGAGCTCGACCTTGAAGGTCTGCCGCGGCTGGAACCACATCTCCCAGGCGATGCCCGAGGCCGCGTCGTACAGGTCGGCCTCGTTGCGATAGGGCCGGTGCGCCAACTGCACCAGCACCCGCTGCGCCAGCCGGCTCTTGAGGTTGAGCGCCTGCACATCGCGCCAGGCGCCCATGACACGAACCCCGCCGCGCAGCACCCGCAGGTCGTCGCCGCTGCGGCCAGTGACGGCATGCACCTCGGCGGCCAGGAGGTCTTCCACGCCAGCGGCGCAGGGCAGAAAGAGCGGCATCGCGTTCATCGATGATATTATAGGCAACATCATGAAGCCGTCGGTGGTGCTCGATACGAATGTGCTGGTGGCCGGGCTCTCCAGCCGCCGCGGCGCCTCCAACCGGCTGCTCGAACACCTGCTGGATGGCGCCTTCGTGCTGCTGGCGACGCCGGCGCTGTGGCTGGAGTATGAAGCGGTGCTCAAGCGCGAAAGCATCACGCGTCTTCATGGATTTGCGGCCGATGAGGTCGACACGCTGCTGGACACCTTCGCGCTGTTTGCGAAGGCCGTGCGTCTGCACTACCTGTGGCGGCCCCAGCTGAACGACGCCGGCGACGAACTAGTACTGGAGCTGGCCGTCAACGGCCAGGCCGACTGGCTGGTCACTTTCAACCAGGCAGACTTCGCCCGTGCCGCCCCGCGCTTCGACCTGCGCCTGGCCACGCCGTCTGCCTTCCTGTCGACGCTGGAGAACACCCGATGAGCAATTTCGCCCTTCGCCTGCCCGATTCCCTCCACGAGCATGCCCGCACGCTGGCGGCGCGCGACAACACTTCGCTGAACCAGTTCATCACCATGGCGCTGGCCGAGAAGGTGTCGGCGCTGGATGCCGAAGCCTTCCTGCAGAAGCGCGCTGTACGCGCGAATGTGGACCGCGCCCGCGCCCTGCTGCGCCGTGCGCCCGATGTGGCGCCTGCGGAAGGGGACGACCCGGCAGCGCGGAAATAAGGGCCAACGACGGGCCCTTCCGAGAGAGCGGGGCGCAGCGCCCCCCGTTCGGCACCCTTCTGGCCTACGCCGGCACACAGCCACTGCCCGACTCGCAGTGTCGTGGCCGGTTCAGAGCGCCTTGCGCAGGTTGGCCGGCGCGATGCGCAGCGCCTCGCGGTACTTGGCCACCGTGCGACGGGCGCATTCGATGCCCTGCTCCTTGAGCATGTCCGAGATCTGGCTGTCCGACAGCGGCTTCTTGACGTTCTCCGAGCTGACGAACTGCTTGATCAACGCCCGCACCGCGGTGCTGGAGGCATTGCCGCCGGTTTCAGTGCCCAGTGCAGAGCCGAAGAAGTACTTCAACTCCACCGTGCCGAAGGGCGTGGACATGTACTTGGCGGTGGTCACGCGGCTGATCGTGGACTCGTGAAGGCCCAGCTCGTCGGCGATCTCGCGCAACACCAGCGGGCGCATGGCCAGCTCGCCATGGATGAAGAAGTTCTTCTGCCGCTCCACGATGGCGTTGGACACGCGCAGGATGGTGTCGAAACGCTGCTGGATGTTCTTGATGAACCAGCGCGCCTCCTGCAGCCGCTGGGAGAGGGCCTGGCTGCCCTCGCCCTTGTGCGACTTGAGCGCGCCCGCATAGATGTCGTGCACCCGCAGCCGCGGCATCACATCGGGGTTGAGCTGCACGCGGAACTTGATGTTGCTGCCGCGCCCGCTGCGGGTGACGATGACGTCGGGCACGATCACATGCCGCTCCACATCGACGAAGCGCCGGCCGGGCTTGGGCTCCAGCCGTGCGATCAGTTGCGAGGCCTGGCGCACCAAGTCCTCGTTGCTGCGGGTGAGCACGGCCAGGCGCTTGAAGTCGCGCTTGGCCAGCAGGTCCATCGGCTGCTTGCAGATGGCCAGGGCGACCCTGCGGACCTGGTCTTCCTCGTCGCTGTCGTCGTCGGCAGCGCCGGCGCGCAGTTGGATGGCCAGGCATTCGCCCAGGTCGCGCGCACCCACGCCCAGCGGGTCCAGGCTCTGCAGCAGGCCCAGCGCCACCTGGAAGTGGTGCACCAGCTCGTCGAACTCGTCGTTGTCGTCGCCGGCCAGGGCCGAGGCGAGGGCCGGGAGCGAATCCTCGAGGTAGCCGTCGTCGTTGAGCGATTCGATCAGGAAGCGCAGCGCGGCCGAATCCTCGGGCGCCAGGCGCAGCGACAGCGCCTGGCGGTGCAGATGGGCCTGCAGCGACTCCTGGCTGCGCGCCAGCTCGGTGGCGTCGGCACGCTCGCCGTCGTCCTGGCTGCTGCTGTTGTTGCGCGCGGGCGCGTCGCCACCCCATTCGCTGTCGTCGGGCGAGAACTCCACCGTCCCGTCGCCGTCCCAGTCGGGCTCGGCGTCGAAGCTGTCGTTGGCGGGCGCGTCGGCCTCTGCCACGGCGGTGTCGCTGCTGCTGCTCGACGTGCTGCTGGCGCTGGCCGTGGCGGCGTAGTCGGTGCCGTCCTCCCGCTCGTCGCGGGGCACCGGGGCGTCGGCCGCCTCCAGGCCGAACTCCTCGCGCGGCGCCTCTTCGGCCAGCCGCTCCAGGAAGGGGTTGTCGTCGAGCATCTGCTCGACTTCCTGGCTCAGCTCCAGCGTCGAGAGCTGCAGCAGCCGGATCGACTGCTGCAGCTGGGGCGTGAGCGCCAGATGCTGCGAGACGCGCAGCGACAGGCCCTGCTTCATGGCCGGCCTCCCACGAATGGCGCAACCATGGGCAGCACAGGAGGGATGCCGGAAGGACGGAACGCGGAAACAGGCACCCTGGCTACATCCGGAAGTGTTCGCCCAGGTACACGCGGCGCACCTCGGCGTTGTCGACGATCTCGGAGGGCGTGCCCTGCGCCAGCACCTGGCCGTCGCTGATGATGAAGGCGTGGTCGCAGATGCCCAGCGTCTCGCGCACGTTGTGGTCGGTGATCAGCACGCCGATGCCGCGCTCCTTGAGGAAGCTGATGATCCGCTGGATCTCGATCACGGCGATCGGGTCGATGCCGGCGAAGGGCTCGTCCAGCAGGATGAAGCGCGGCTGCGTGGCCAGCGCGCGGGCGATCTCCACCCGACGCCGCTCGCCGCCCGACAGAGCCAGCGCTGGCGAGTCGCGCAGGTGGTCGACGCGCAGGTCGGCCAGGAGCTCGGACAGGCGCTGCTCGATGCGATCGCGCGAGAGCGGCGCCATGCGGCCGCGGGCATCGGGCTCTTCCTGCAGTTCGAGCACGGCGCGCACGTTCTCCTGCACGCTGAGCTTGCGGAAGATCGACGCCTCCTGCGGCAGGTAAGACAGGCCCATGCGCGCCCGGCGGTGGATGGGCATGTGCTCCACGGCCTCGCCGTCGATGCTGATCTGCCCGGCATCGGCCCGCACCAGGCCGACGATCATGTAGAAGGACGTGGTCTTGCCGGCGCCGTTGGGGCCCAGCAGGCCGACGACCTCGCCCTTCTGAACGTCGAGCGAGACGTTCTTGACCACCTTGCGGCTGCCGTAGCTCTTCTGCAGGCCACGCGCCTGCAGCCGGCTGCCGCCCGCCGACACCGCGACGCTCACCGACCGCCTCCGGTCTGGCCCGACAGCGAGCCGCTCTGGCGCAGCGGCGCCCCGGTGCGCGGGCCGGGAGCCGGCACCTGCGTGGGCTCGGTGTTGCGCGGGGACAGGATGGCGCGCACGCGGCCGCCCGGCTGCTGGGTGGTGCCCGGCGGCGGCGGGGCGCCGTTGACGGCGAAGGTGTCGTTGGTCTGGTTGTAGGTGATCAGCGGGCCGGAGGTCTCGTCGGTCACCGTGGTGCCGGTCAGACGCCGCATCACGGCGCGCCGGATGAACTTGACCGTGTCGGCGCGGCCGTCGTACTCGATGACCTCGCCCTCGCCCTCGATCCACTCGTCGTTGCCACCGTCGCGGCGCTGCTTGAAATAGCCGCGCTGGCCGGGGTCGGCGGTGACCACGCCGTACTGGTAGCCCTCCGGATCCTGCCGGACCTCGACCCGGGCGCCGCGGATGAGCAGCGTGCCCTTGGTGACCACGACGCGGCCGGTGAAGACGCTGGTCTGCTTCAGGTCGTCGTAGCGCAGCGAGTCGGCCTCGATGTTCATCGGCTGGTTGCGGTCGGCCTTCTCGGCCTGGGCCGCGGCGGCCAGGCCCAGCGCGGCCACGAGGACCATGGCGCGGCCGAGGCGGCGCCATGGAAGGGAGGTCGTGGAGTGCGAGGGAGGATTCATAAAGGCACGGAACTTGCTGATGATTGTAGGCCCGGCTTCGCGCCGAACCAGCGGGCGCAGTGAATGTCCTGCGCTTGACTTCCAGTAGCGGAAGGTCGTGGCGTTGCGCGCCCTCCGGCCCAGGCCCGCAACGAAAAGGCCCGCCGAAGCGGGCCAGGACGCGGGACGCCGGCACGGCCGGCGCGACAAAGGCTCAGGCCTTGCGCGAGTCGGCCGCCAGGGCCTCGACGATCTGCAGCGCCCGGTCGAGCGAGCCGGCCAGGTCGCCATCCACATAGTAGCGGCCGGCCACGCCGAAGGCCGGCACCCCGGCCACCTGGTAGGCCTCGGTCATCTGGCTGGCGCGCTTGGCCTTGCCGGCGACGCCGAAGGACTTGAAGGTCTCCTCGAACTTCTTGGCGTCGAGCCCGGGCTGCTTGCCCGCCCACTCGATCACGGCAGCGTCGCCGAAGATGCGCTGGCGGTCGACGTGGATGGCCTGGAAGATCTTCATCTGGAACTCGTCGACCTTGCCCATGGCTTCGAGCGTGTAGTAGAGCTTCTGCTTGGTCTCGACGTCGTTGCCCACGAAGGGCACCGGGATGCGGCGGAAGGCCACGTAGGGCGGCAGCTTCTTGATCCAGGGTTCGAGCTTGGGCTCGAAGGCGGCGCAGTGCGGGCAGTTGTACGAGAAGAACTCGGCCACCTCGACCTTGCCGGCCGGCGCATCGACCGGCGCGGGCTTGCCCAGCGTCACATAGTCCTTGCCGGCCTTGAAGGCGGAGGCAGGGGTCTGGGCATGGGCCGCCAGGGGGGCCAGCGTCACGGCCGCAGCGGCCAGCGAAAAGTCACGACGTTTCAAGCGATTTCTCCAACAGGATGCAGACACAGAGCACAGGGGCGGCAGCGAGTTCCGGCGATCTATCCGCTCGGCGGGCGCCGCCGGGAGCCTCTCAGCGCTGGACGCGCACCAGGGCGGCGTCGAAGCCGGCGCCGTCCAGGCGCTCCTTCAACCGATCGGCGTCGTCCTTCTTGCTGTACGGGCCCGCCCGGACGCGGAACACCGGACGGCCCGCCTGCTCGCGCTCGGTGACACGCACCTCCACGCCCATCAGCGAGAGCTTGGCGCGCTGCGCCTCGGCGTCGTCGCTGGTGCGGAAGGCGCCCGCCTGCACGAAGTACACGAAGGGATCGGACGCGGCGTCGCCGCTGGCCGGCAACCCGGCGCGTGCACGGGCCAGGTCGCCCAGCGGATCGGCGGAGGCCGGGGGATTGGCTGCCTGCGGCGTACGCGGCATGGCCGGCGTGACGGCCGCCGGTGGCGTGGCGGGTTGGGGCGCGGCGCCCGGCTGAGCCGCGATCGCGGGCACCGGCGGGGCGCTGGTGACGGGCGGATTGCCGCCCGCCGGCGCCCCGCCGGTGGCCGGCGGCTTCGGCTGCTGCTTGCCGTAGAGCGGCGAATTGGGGTCCCAGTCGCGGTTCTTGCGGGCCTCCGCCTCGTCCTGCTCCGCCGCCCGTGGCTGGGTCTTGGTCATGAAGGGAACCGGCACCTTGGTGACGTACACCGCCACGCCGAGGGCCACGCCCAGGCCGAGCACGAGCCCGACGATGAGGCCGATGGCGAAATTGCCCTGTTGTCTGGATCTCATGGATTGCCTTGTAGTGCAGCGCCACCGGCGCGCCGCGGGGGATTGTGCGGGCGGCTCACATCTTGCGCGGCGCACTGACGCCGAGCACGGCCAGACCGTTGGCCAGCACCTGCGCGCAGGCGGCCACCAGGGCCAGGCGGGCGCGCTTGGTGAGCACGTCGTCCACCAGGATGCGTTCGGCGTCGTAGTAGCTGTGGTACGCCGCGGCCAGTTCCCGAAGATAGAACGTGACGTCGTGCGGGGCGAAGTCGCGTGCGGCGGCGGCCAGCATCTCGGGGTATTTGGCCAGCAGCAGCATCAGCGGCTGGGCGGCGGCGGTGGCCAGGGGCGCCAGGTCGGTGCCCTTGAGGGCGGCGGCGTCCACGCCTTCCTTGTCCAGCACCGAGCAGATGCGCGCATGGGCGTACTGCACGTAGAAGACGGGGTTGTCGTTGTTCTGGGCCACGGCCAGGTCGACGTCGAAGGTGTATTCGGTGTCCGGCTTGCGGCTGAGCAGGAAGAAGCGCACGGCGTCGGTGCTGGTCCATTCGATCAGGTCGCGCAGCGTCACGTAGCTGCCGGCGCGCTTGCTGATCTTGACCTCCTGGCCGCCGCGCACCACGCGCACCATGGTGTGCAGCACGTAGTCGGGGTAGCCCTCGGGAATGCCCACGCCCGCCGCCTGCAGGCCGGCGCGCACCCGGGCGATGGTGCCGTGGTGGTCGGTGCCCTGGATGTTGACCACCTTGTGGAAGCCGCGCTCCCACTTGGCGATGTGGTAGGCGACGTCGGGCACGAAGTAGGTGTACGTGCCGTCCTGCTTGCGCATGACGCGGTCCTTGTCGTCGCCGTAGTCGGTGGAGCGCAGCCACAGCGCGCCGTCCTGCTCGTAGGTCTTGCCGGCCTCGATCAGCTTGTTCACCGTCGCCTCGACCCGGCCGCTGGTGTACAGGCTGGACTCCAGGTAGTACTGGTCGAAACGCAGCTTGAAGGCCTGCAGGTCCTTGTCCTGCTCGTTGCGCAGGTAGGCGACGGCGAACTGGCGGATGTTCTCGGTGTCGTCGACGTCGCCGTTGGCGGTGAATTCGCGGTCGTCGGCGCGGACGGTCTTCTTCGCCAGGAAGTCGTCGGCGATGTCCTGGATGTAGTCGCCGTTGTAGAAGGCCTTGCTCGCGGGGTTGTCCGGGTCGGTCGGCCAGCAGTCGTCGCCCGGCTTGAAGCCCTTGGCGCGCAGCTGCGTGCTCTTGGTCAGCGTCTCGATCTGCACGCCCGCGTCGTTGTAATAGAACTCGCGGTGCACGGCCTGGCCCTGCGTCGTCAGCAGGTTGCAGATGGCGTCGCCCAGCGCGGCCTGGCGGCCGTGGCCCACGTGCAGGGGGCCGGTGGGGTTGGCCGAGACGAATTCGACCAGCACCTTCTCGTCCGGGCGCACCGGCTGGCTGCCGAAGCCGGCGCCGGCGTCGAGCACCTCGTGCACCACCTGCTGCTTGGCCGCCGGCTTGAGGCGGATGTTGAGGAAGCCGGGGCCGGCGATCTCGATGGCATCGACCCAGCGCGCGTACGCGGGCGTGTCGAGCAAGGCATGGCGCAGCTCTTCGCCGAGCTGGCGCGGGTTCTTCTTGAGGGGTTTGGCCAGCTGCATGGCCGCGGTGCAGGCCAGATCGCCATGCGCGGCGACCTTGGGGGATTCGAAGGCCGCCCGGCTGCCGGCGCCGGGCTCGAATTGCTCGAGCACCTGGGCCAGCGCCGCCAGAAGGTCCTGTTTGACGGTAAGCATCATCCAATTTTAGGGGGGCGGTCCGGTGGCGCCCGGGTCGACTGCGCTTACGATCAAGTTGCAAATATTCACAATTAGCCATGCCTTCCGATTCGCGCGAGGCCCTGTTCGTCGGCCGACAGCCCATCCTGGGCCGGAACCAGCAATTGCGGGCCTATGAACTACTGTTCCGCAACGGAAGCGCGCCAGATGCCGAGGTGGTCGACGGCGCCCAGGCCACCGCCACCGTCATCGTCAACGCATTTGCCGAGCTGGGCATGGCGCACGCATTGGATGGCCGTGAAGCCTATGTCAACGTCGATGCCGAGCTGTTGTTCAGCGACGTGCTCGAACTGCTGCCACGCCAGACGGTGGTGCTGGAGGTGTTGGAGTCGGTACCCGCCAGCGCGGCGGTCGTCCAGCGCTGCCTGCATCTGCATGCGGCAGGCTTCTCGCTGGCGCTGGACGACGTGATCGCGTTCGACACCCGCACGGCGACGCTGCTGCCGCTGGTGCAGGTGGTCAAGATCGACTTGCTCCCGCTGTCGGAACCCCAGCTGGCCGGGTTGGTTCGCCAGATACGTGCTGCCGCGCCTACGGTGTTGCTGCTCGCGGAAAAGGTGGAGACGCGTGCCCAGTTCGACACCTGCATGCGGCTCGGTTTCTCGCTGTTCCAGGGTTACCACTTCGCGCGGCCGACCCTCATCGCCGGTCGCCGCCTGGGGCATTCGCAGCAGACGCTGATGCGGCTCATGGGCCAGTTGGGTGCCGACGCGGACACCAACGTGCTCGAAGAGACGCTCAAGCCCGAACCCGGCCTCACGATGAACCTGCTGCGCATGGCCAACGCCGCCGGCTCCAGCGCCACGCGCACGGTGACCTCGCTGCGCGACGTGATCCAGGTGCTGGGGCGGCGGCACCTGCAGCGCTGGGTCCAGCTGCTGCTCTTCGCCACAGACTCCCGTGCCGGACGGGCCAGCCCGCTGCTGCTGCTGGCCGCCACGCGCGGGCGGCTCATGGAATCGGCGGCCCAACGGCTGTGCCCAAACGACCCCCATCTGGCCGACGGCGCCTTCATGGTGGGCATGATGTCGCTCATGCCTGCACTGCTCGGCATGCCGCTGGACCAGATCCTTGGGCCGCTGCGGCTCTCCCCGGCCATCGATCGGGCGCTACAGGGCGGCGAAGGGCTGCTCGGCGAACTACTGAGTCTGGCCCAGGCCAGCGAGAGCGGCGACTTCGACCGTGTAGACGAGGCGCTGAAGACGCACCCCGGGCTGTCGGCTTCGCATTTCAACCATGCCCAGGCCGAGGCGCTGCAGTGGGCGCATGCCATCGACCGCGAGGCGCCCACCGCCACCGCTGCCTGAAAAGGGACGAACGGAGAGTCGAGCCGCTGGGCCCCGTGTGCCAGCGTTTGTCATTGCAAACTTTGGTTTCACTGTCGCCAGTCATCTCAACCTTTGTGAACCGCGTTGCATGAAAGCCCGGCGCCGCCGGGCCGGTGCCCGAGGGGCGCCGTTTGAGCCGGAAGGACAACACCCATGAAAAAGCTCGCTTCCCTGGTCGCCCTGGGCGCCGCCCTGTCGTTCAACGCCTTCGCCCAGACGCCCGCGCCGGCGCCAGCGGCTTCCGAGAAGGCGCCGACTGCGCAACAGAGCAAGATGAAGACCTGCAACACCGACGCCGGCGACAAGAAGGGCGACGAGCGCAAGGCCTTCATGAAGCAGTGCCTGTCGGCCAAGCCGGCCAAGGCCGCCACCCAGCAGGACAAGATGAAGACCTGCAACGCCGACCCCAAGGCCAAGACCCTCAAGGGCGACGAACGCAAGGCCTTCATGAAGGAATGCCTGAGCGCCAAGGCCGCCTGACACGGCGCCCGCGCCCACAACGACGAAGCCCGGCCGAAGCCGGGCTTTTGCTGGGCGCATTGCGGTCGGGCTGCGCTGCCCGGTCGCTCAGATCACTTGCCGAAGCCCCGCGCCAGGAAGACGGCGAACAGCGGGATCAGCGCGATGAGGTGCGCCTGCACCATCACCAGCCGGCGGGTGCGGCGCACCTCCTCGGCCCCTGGGAGCGCGCCGCCCTGGCGCTGGGCGCGCAGCCAGCGACGGAAGGTGAGCGTCGGGAAGATCGAGATCAGCCCCACGATCACGAACAGCGTCACCTTCACATGCAGCAGCGGATTGGTCCAGTACCAGGCGCTGCCCTTGACGCCCAGGAAGGTGCGCACGAGACCCGTGGCCAGCACCGCCAGGGCGGCGATGCCGTAGATCAGGTCGACCTTGGCCAGCCGCTCCACCGCCTTGGCGTTGAGCCATTCGATGCGGCACAGCGCCGCCTCGCTGGAGATGAACACCACCATCGTCAGGATGGCAAGCAGGTGCAGGTAGGCCAGGATGGCTTCGAGGGTCACGGCGGACTCCGGGGATGGAAAGGCGTTCAGCGGGCCAGGTTGGCGCGCATGGTGTCGATCACCGCGCGGTAGTCGGGCGCATTGAAGATCGCGCTGCCGGCCACGAAGGTGTCGGCCCCGGCCGCGGCCACGCGGGCGATGTTGTCGGCCTTGATGCCGCCGTCCACCTCCAGCCGGATGTCGCGGCCACTGGCGTCGATGCGCTTGCGCACCAGCTCGATCTTGCGCAGGGCCGAGTCGATGAAGCTCTGGCCGCCGAAGCCGGGGTTGACGCTCATGATCAGCACCAGGTCGATCTCATCCAGCGTCCAGTCCAGCACCTCCAGCGAAGCGGCCGGGTTGAACACCAGCCCCGGCTTGCAGCCGGCCGCGCGGATGGCCTGGATGCTGCGGTGCACATGGGGCGAGGCGTCGGGATGGAAGCTGATGTAGTCGGCGCCCGCCTTGGCGAAGGCGGCGGCCAGGGCGTCGACCGGCTGGATCATCAGGTGCACGTCGATGGGCACCGGTCGGCCGTCGGCGGTCTTCGCGTGCGGCTTGAGCGCCTCGCACACCATCGGGCCGAAGGTGAGGTTGGGCACGTAGTGGTTGTCCATCACGTCGAAATGGATCCAGTCGGCACCGGCGGCGATCACGTCGCTCACTTCGGCACCCAGCCGGGCGAAGTCGGCCGAGAGAATGGACGGGGCGATGCGGTGGGTCGTGGGGCGGCTCGTCGTCATGGGCGCGGATTCTCGCAGCGGGCCAGTGCTTGTCCCGCGCGACGCGCCCGAAGACCTGCGTTGTTAACATTCCGCGCCATGCCCCAGCACCCGATGCGCGTCGAGGTCGAGCCTCGCTACCTGCCCGAGCAGTCCTCGCCGGAAACGGGCCTCTACGCCTTCGCCTACACGATCACTGTGACCAACGTGGCGTTGTTCCCGATCCAGCTCATCGCGCGCCACTGGGTGATCGAGGACATCTCCGGCCATGTGCAGGAGGTGCGCGGCCTGGGCGTGGTGGGACGCCAGCCGCTGCTTTCGCCGGGCCAGTCCTTCCGCTACACCAGCGGCTGCCAGCTCAAGGCGGCCAGCGGTACGATGCGCGGCAGCTATTTCGTGGTGAGCGAGGACGCCGAGCGCTTCGACGTGCCCATCGCCGCCTTCGTGCTCGACGCCGGAACGGGTTCCGACCCCGGCCCGCGCATCCTGCACTGAGGATCGCCCGGCGCCTGCGGCGCCGATGCCCCCGGGACCCACGCGCGCGCTGGCGCCGCGGGCCCCGCCGGAAGGGCTGGATGACGAACGCGCCGCCCCGCGGTGCCGACGCCTTCCGGGCCTTCCCCGACCATTGCCAGCTCGATGAATCTTCTTCCTTCCGACCTGCTGGGCTTTCTGTCCGGCTGGATGCGACCGACAGTCGGCCTGCCCACCGTGTGGTGGGCGCTGCTGATCGCGGCCGCGGCGGCCGCCGGCCACCTGGTGCAGCGCTACATGGGACTGCCCAAGGTGGTGGGCTATTCGCTGGTGGGCACCGTGGTGGGTCTGGCCGGCTTCGAGGGTGCGGTGTGGCCGCTGCAGGGCACGGCGCTGTACCTGATGGAGCTGGGCGTGGCCATCGTGCTCTTCGAAGCGGGCGGGCGCCTGCCGCTGGGCTGGTTCCGGCGCAACCCGATGGTGCTGGCGCAGAGCCTGGCCGAGTCGGGCCTGACCTTCGCCGCCGTCTGGTGGACGCTGCGCGCCTTCGACGTGCCGCCCTCGGTGATCGCGCCGCTGGCGCTGATCGCGGTGGCGGCCTCGCCGGCGGTGCTGTCGCGGGTGGTGATCGACATCCGAGCCTCCGGCCCTGTGACCGAGCGGGCGCTGGCGCTGTCCACGCTCAACACGCTCTATGCGCTGACGCTGGCCTATGTCTTCGCGGGCCGCCTCGAAAACTCGCCGCAGGGCTTCATGGAGAACTTCCACCCCATCCTGACGGTGCTGGGCCTGTCCTTCGTGGTGGGTGCGGTGATGGCGCTCGCCCTGCGCTCGGCGCTGCGGGTGATGAGTCCGACCAGCGAGAACACCTCCATCCTTCTGCTGGCGATCATCGGTGCCGGCGCCGCCGTGGCCGGGGCCTCGGGCGGCGCGGCACCGCTGGCGGCGCTGATCGGCGGCGTGCTGCTCAAGGGCCTGAACCCGCGGCCCTGGGTCTGGCCGCGCCAGCTGGGCACCGCGGCGTCGCTGGTGACCATGCTGATGTTCGTGCTGGTGTCCATCGTGGCAGCACAGGCCGAATGGAACCTCACCGTCGCCACCGTGGTGCTGGCGCTGATCGGTGCCCGCGCCCTGGCCAAGATCGCTGGCGTGGCGCTGGCCAACCCGGGCAGCGGCACCAGCTGGCGGCAGGCGCTATGGATCGGCTGCGCGATGGCGCCGCTGTCGTCCATCGCGCTGCTGATCGCATCGGGCTTCGTCACCGCCTCGCCGCTCCTGGGCCACCTGATCACGCAGGTGGCGCTGCCGGCCATCCTTTTGATGGAAGTGCTGGGTGCCGTGCTGGCCACCGTCGCCCTCTACGGCGCCAGGGAAAGCTCGCGGCCCTGGGCCCCCGAGGCCTTCACCGCCCCCGAGGACACACAGCGATGAATGCCCGTCCGGCCCCATCGACGTCGAAGGAGAAGCCATGAGCCCGCTGGACAACCCGCCTTCGCCCTTCTCGCCCCCGACCGCCGAGCCGACGCGCGCCCAGCGCGAGGCCGATGCGCGCGTGGTGCCGCTGGAACCCTTCCGCAGCTCCAAGGCCCTGTCGCTGGGCGTGGAGCTGGAGCTGCAGCTGGTCAACACCCACGACTACGACCTCGCGCCCTATGCCGAGGACATGCTGCGCGGCATGGCCCAGTTCGACCTGCGCGGCAGCGTGGTGCCGGAGATGACCTCGAGCATGATCGAGATCTCCACCGACGTCTGCCATTCGGCAGAAGAGGTGCTGCAGCAGCTGGGGCCGCTGCGCGATGCGCTGGTCAAGGTGGCCGGCAAGCTCAACATCGCAGTGCTGGGCGGCGGCACGCATGCCTTCCAGCAGTGGCACGAACAGCGCATCTACGACAAGCCGCGCTTCCGGCAGCTCTCGGAGCTCTACGGCTACCTGTCGAAGCAGTTCACCATCTTCGGCCAGCACGTGCACGTGGGCTGCCCCGACGCCGATTCGGCGCTGCTGATGCTGCACCGCATGAGCCGATACATCCCGCACTTCATCGCGCTGTCGGCCTCCAGCCCCTACGTGCAGGGGCAGGACACGCAGTTCGACTCGGCGCGGCTCAACTCCGTCTTCGCCTTCCCGCTCTCGGGCCGTGCGCCCTTCACGCTGTCGTGGAAGGAGTTCGAGGGCTACTTCGCGCGCATGACCCGCACCGGCGTGGTCAAGAGCATGAAGGACTTCTACTGGGACATCCGGCCCAAGCCCGAGTACGGCACCATCGAGATTCGCGTCTTCGACACGCCGCTCACGGTGGAGCGCGCCGCGTCGCTGGCGGGCTATGTGCAGACGCTGGCGGCGTACTTCCTGCAGGAGCAGCCCTTCGTCCCCAGCGAGGACGACTATCTGGTCTACACCTACAACCGCTTCCAGGCCTGCCGCTTCGGCCTGGACGCCGTGTACGTGGACCCGGCCACCGGCGAGCACATGCCGCTGCGCGAGCACATCCTGCGCACCATGACCATGCTGGAGCCGCATGCCGCCGTGCTCGACGCCACCCGCGCCTTCGGCCGCCTGCGCAGCTCGGTCGAGGCCAGCGAGAACGACGCCCGCTGGCTGCGCGAGCGCCAGGGCCGCGAACGGCTGCTGGCCGAGGTGGTGCGCCAGGCGGCCGAGCGCTTCCGCACGCCGGTGGGCTGATCGACATGGGTGAATTCGATCTGATCCGCCAGTTCTTCCAGCGCCCGGCCGCGCCTGGCGGCGCGGTGGCGCTGGGCGTGGGCGACGACTGCGCGCTCTTGGACCTCGCGCCCGGCATGCAGCTGGCCGTGTCCTCGGACATGCTGGTCGAAGGCCGGCATTTCCTTTCCACCGTCGATGCGGCCCTGCTGGGCCACAAGGCGCTGGCCGTCAACCTGAGCGACCTGGCGGCATGCGGCGCGCGACCGCTGGCCTTCACACTGGCCCTGTCGCTGCCCTCGGTGGACGAGGCCTGGCTGGCCGGTCTGGCCCAGGGCCTGTTCGCGCTGGCCGATGCACACGGCTGCCAGCTGATGGGCGGCGACACCACGCGCGGGCCGCTCAACCTGTGTATCACCGTCTTCGGCGAGGTGCCGCGCGGCGGCGCATTGCTGCGCAGTGGCGCGAGGGCGGGCGACGAGCTCTGGGTGAGTGGCACGCTGGGCGACGCCCGGCTGGCGCTGGAGGTCTTCCGCGGCCGGCTCTCCGTGCCCGAGCCCGTGTTCGCCGCCGCCCGGGCCCGCATGGAGCAGCCCACGCCACGCGTCGCACTCGGCCTGGCGCTGCGCGGCATCGCCACCAGCGCCATCGACATCAGCGACGGCCTGGCCGGCGACCTGGGCCATGTGCTGCGCGCCAGCGGCGTGGGCGCCACGCTGAACGCCGATGCCGTGGCCGGCATGTTGGCCGCCCGTGGCGCCGTGGCACTGGATGCCGCCATGCAGCGCAGCCTCACGCTGGCAGGGGGCGACGACTACGAGCTGGCCTTCACGGCGCCGTGCGACCGCTCAGCCGACGTGGAAGCGGCCGCGCGCTTGGCTGGCGTGTCGGTCACGCGCATCGGCCGCATCGAGGCCAGCGCCGGCCTGCGCATCGTGGATGCACAGGGCCGGCCGGTGGAGCAGCGCTTCGCCTCCTTCGACCATTTCGGCTGAGCGAAGCCGAACGCCATCAGGGCGATCGGCGATGCCCTCCAACAAGAAGGCCGACACAGCAACGCCGGGTCGGCCCATCGTTCAGAGATCCGTGCTGAACACTCAGGCCGGCACGGCGTCCACGCCCGCACGGTCCCAGTGCCGGTGCTTGGCAATCGCAGCGACGAAGGTCTGCGCAATGCCCTGTGCCTCTTCGTTCTCACCCAGCTGCTGCGCTGGCGTTGCAGCGATCACCACACCGGCCGGCGCGTCGGTCTTGCCTTCTTCCACACCCACCGACGCCAGAAGCTGCGCCCCCTCGCCCACCACGCAGATGGACTTGAGGTGCTTGAACGCCTCCAGCACGAAATGCTGCGCCTCGCCGTTGGCCATCAGCGTCTTGGCGTTCTCGGCGCCCGCGGGCACCAGCACCGCGTCGAACATCACCGACGGCATGTTGCTGAAGGTGGCATCCACCTCGACCTGCCGCTTCGACGCGCTCGTCACGCTGCCCAGACGCGGACCCACGACCTTGCACATCGCCCCCGCCGACTCCAGCGCTTCGCGGATCGGCTTGAGCGAGGCCGAGTCGACGCCGTCGCTCACCAAGATCGCGATCTTGCGCGTCTTGATGCTGCCGTCGCCGGTGCCGATCATGCTCAGCGCGGGCGATTCCTCAATGGGCAGGTTGATGCGGGCTTCGCGGTAGCCGGCTTGACCAGCCGCCGCTTTGGCGTCGGGCGCCTCGATGCCCAGCGGCTCGGCCACGCGGCGGGCCAGCTTCTCGTCCACATGGGCCAGGTTGTCCACCATGCGCTGGCGCACCGCCGGAACCTCCACCTTCGACAGCTCGAAGCGGAAGGCCGCAATGATGTGCTCCTTCTCCACCGCCGTCTGGCTGTTGAAGAACAGCCGCGCCTGCGTGAAGTGGTCGTCGAAGCTCTCGCTGCGGCGGCGCACCTTGGGCGATTCGACGGCCTCCGGATAGGTCTGGAAGCCCTCGCTGTCGCCGTCGACGCGGAACTCCGAGCCATTGCCCAGCGAGTTGGGCTCGTACGCCACCTGCCCGCGCGAGATCGTCTGGCGATGGATACCGTCGCGCTGGAAGTTGTGGAAGGGGCACACGCCGCGGTTGATCGGGATCTCGTGGAAGTTGGGGCCGCCCAGGCGCGACAGCTGCGTGTCGGTGTAGCTGAACAGCCGGCCATGCAGCAGCGGGTCGTTGCTGAAGTCGATGCCGGGCACCACATGGCCGGGGTGGAAGGCCACCTGTTCGGTTTCGGCAAAGAAGTTGTCGGGGTTGCGGTTGAGCACCATCTTGCCCACGGGCGTGACCGGCACCATCTCCTCGGGGATCAGCTTGGTGGGGTCCAGCAGGTCGAAGCCGAGCGAATGCTCCTTGTCCTGGGGGATCAGCTGCATGCCCAGCTCCCATTCCGGGAAGTCGCCGTTCTCGATGGCTTCCCACAGGTCGCGGCGGTGGAAGTCCGGGTCCTTGCCAGCAATCTTCTGCGCCTCGTCCCAGACCAGCGCATGCGTGCCCAGCTTGGGCCGCCAGTGGAACTTGACGAAGTGCGCATCGCCGCGGCTGTTGACCAGCCGGAAGGTGTGCACGCCGAAGCCCTGCATCATGCGCAGGCTGCGCGGAATGGCGCGGTCGCTCATTGCCCACATCAGCATGTGGGTGGTCTCGGGCATCAGCGAGGCGAAGTCCCAGAAGGTGTCGTGCGCGCTGGCTGCCTGCGGCATGCCGTGGTGCGGCTCCTGCTTGACGGCATGGACCAGGTCCGGGAATTTCATCGCGTCCTGGATGAAGAACACCGGGATGTTGTTGCCCACCAAGTCCCAAATGCCTTCCTGGGTGTAGAACTTGACCGCGAAGCCGCGCACGTCGCGCACCGTATCGGCCGAGCTGGAGCCGCCGGCCACGGTCGAGAAGCGCACGAACACCGGCGTCTTGAGCGAAGGGTCGTTGAACAGGCCCGCGCGCGTGAACTGCGACATCGACTTGTAGGTCTGGAAGTAGCCATGCGCCGCACTGCCACGCGCATGCACCACCCGTTCGGGAATGCGCTCGTGGTCGAAGTGCGTGATCTTCTCGCGCAGGATGAAGTCTTCGAGCAGCGTCGGGCCGCGCACCCCCGCCTTCAGCGAGTTGTGGTTGTCGGCGATCCGCGTCCCCTGGTTGGTGCTCAGATGCGGCAGCGGCAACTCGGCGGTGGAGCCAGCCAGCTGTTCGATCTTGGCGTTGGTGGTCTCGGCGGTGCGGCCGCGGCGCGGCGCGGGGGACTTGCTCTTGGTGGGCATCGGGTGGGTAAGGAAGGAGGTGGGGCCGCTCAGCCGGCTTCGTTGTCGAGGAAGACGTCGACGGCGTTGACCAGGGCAACCAGGGCGATCACGGCGGTCATGCCGGCGACGCCCCAGACCAGGAATTCGTCCAGCCATGCGCTGTTGAGTGCGCTGACGAGGGCAGAGGTCAGTTCCATGGGAAAACCTGCTTCAAAGAGAAAGAGGAGGAGTGACGGGCAGTCCGCGTCATGTAAAGGGCATGACGGAGGCGCCGCGAATGTGACAAAGCGTAGGGCTGCCCCAAGCGCCAAGGCGTAGTGGCCGCGCGCCCGGGGATGTGGGAGTGCCGAGCCCGCCGAAGTAGGACATGGCCGACGCGCGGTGCCCACCTACATCGGGCCGCGTGAAGGCCGGTGGCACGGACGATGCATGGCGACCTAAGCTGCCCAGCGATTGCGCGCCGCGAAAGTCCTCTTCCGGACGAAGGCCGTCTTCTTTCCATGCTCATCCGCATCGGCTACGACATCGAACTGGCCCTGTCCGGCCCCACCGCCGTGGTCTACCTGCTGCAGGTGCATCCCGACCGTGCGCACGACCTACTCTCCCCCGAGCATCCGGTGGCCGACCCGCCCTTCTGGACCGACCACTACGTCGACGGCTTCGGCAACCGCTGCGCCCGCGTGCGGGTACCGTCCGGCCAGCAGCGGCTGCGTCTGCACAGTGAGGCCACGATCCACGACACGGGCTGGCCGGACCCGCAGGACTGGGGCGCTTTCCAGCACCCCGTGGAGGAGCTGCCCCCCGAGACGCTGGCCTTCCTGCTGCCCAGCCGCTACTGCGAGGTGGACAGCGAACTCCTCGCATTCGCCTGGCAGCAGTTCGGTAACACGCCACTTGGCTGGGCGCGGGTGCAGGCCATCTGCGACTGGGTGCACGGTCACATCCGCTTCGACTATGGCTGCGCGAACCCGGGGCGCACGGCGCTCGGCGGCTATCGCGAGGGCATGGGCGTGTGCCGCGACTACGCCCACCTCGCCGTCGCGCTGTGCCGCTGCATGAACATCCCGGCACGCTACGTGACCGGCTACCTGGGCGACATCGGCGTGCCGATTGCGCCCTACCCGATGGACTTCAGCGCCTGGTTCGAGGTTTACCTGGGTGGGCGCTGGCACACCTTCGACGCGCGCCACAACGTGCCGCGGATCGGCCGCGTGGTGATCGCCCGCGGCCGCGATGCCGCCGACGTGCCGATCACCATGGTGTTCGGCCAGCACCAGCTCAACCGCTTCGATGTGATCACCGAGGAAGTCAGGGGCTGAAGCCCAGCACCTGCATCGCGCGGGCGAGGCCCTGGCTGGGCACATCGGCCTCGTCCCAAGGGGCATTGCCCGTCGCCAGTCGCTCGCCGACGCTGGCGAGCGTCCAGTGCGCGCCGCTGGTCAGGGTGGGCAACTCGTCCCACGCGACGGGCACCGACACGCCCAGGCCCGGCCGGGAGCGCACCGACCAGGCGCTCACCGTCGTGGCGCCGAAGCCGTTGCGCAGGTAGTCGACAAAGATGCGGCCCACGCGGTTCTTCGGCCCGCTCTTGGCCACGAAGCGCTCGGGCAGCGTGCGGGCCAGGTGCTGCACGACGGCCCGCGAGAAGTCCTTGACCGTGTCCCAGCCATGCTGGCGCCGGATCGGCACCACCACATGCAGGCCCTTGCCGCCGCTGGTCTTGAGCAGGCCGTCCAGGCCCAGCTCCTGCAGCAGCGTGCGCATCAGCAGGGCGCCTTCCTGCACATGCGCCCAGGAGACGCCCTCGCCCGGATCGAGGTCGAAGGTCATGCGGTCGGGCTTGTCCAGCCCGCGCGAATGGCCGTTCCAGGTGTGGAATTCCAGCGTGTTCATCTGCGCAGCGGAAAGCAGCCCCTTGGCACTGTCGATCTGCAGCAGCGGCTCATGGCCGGGGTCCAGCGCCGGGTCGAGCAGGCGCACGCCGGGCAGCGGTGCGTTCTGCACATGCTTCTGGAAGAACAGCTCACCGGCCACGCCGTCGGGCGCGCGCACCAGGGACACGGGACGGCCGCGCAGGTGCGGCAGCATCAGCGCTGCGACTTGCGCGTAATAGGCGATGACCTCGCCCTTGGTGGCGCCACTCGCGCGGTCGATCACGCGATCGGCATGGGTGATGCGCAGGTCCGCAG
>NZ_CAJYES010000086.1 GCF_913773995.1 uncultured Pseudacidovorax sp. | reverse complement strand
GGCCGGCCCGTGCCCGCCGTGGCCACGCCGGGCACCGGCGTGTCGAAGGCCAGCGTGGCGCTCGCACTTCCCAGCTGCAGACTGGTGCCGGCGATGGCGGCATCGCGGTTGTCGCCGTTGCTGCTGGCCGCGATGTAGCTGCCGTCGGCCGTGCCGGCAACCAGGCTCTGCTGCGTGGCATGCACACGCATGCCGACGTTGCCAGACGCATCGCGCACCAGGTGCAGCGGCACCGCTGCGCCACCCACCAGGCCGATGACCATCGAGCCCGACAAGGTGCCGCCCGTGGTGGTGGCACCGCCGGTCGGCGAGGTGGTGTAGACGTCGAAGGCGCCGCGCGTGGTGTTGAAGGCGAGGTAGCCCTTCTCGGTCTGCGTGCAGTTGGCGTCGTAGACCATGAATCCGCCGGTGGTGGTGTCGCGGCAGTACTGGAAGGTGCCCGCATTGCGCAGCCGCACCGCGCCCGCATAGCCCGTCGCCGCGCCGGCGCCCGCCTGCTGTACGCCGGCCGCGTTGGAGATGGCGGCCACCGGGTTGAACACGGTGGGCGTGCTGCGGTTGTCGAAGGTGGTCTGGAAGGCCACGAGCGATGCGAAGCCGCCGCCCGCTGCCCGCGTGACGCCGCCCGACAGCACCCCGCCCGGCGCGAAGGTGAACAGCGCCCCGCCCTCCCCGCTCGTGTAGCTGCACTGCCCCTGCGGCACCAGCGTGCCGCTGCGCTGCGTGCCGACGGCGCGCTGGCTGCTGGCATCGATGGTCACGGTGTAGGCCAGCGTGGCCGGGTCGATCTGCACCCGCAGTTCCTCGCCCGCCATGTTGCCGCCCTTGTAGGTGGTGACCGAGGCCGGCAGGTACTGGCAGGCCAGCGGATTGCCCACTTCGGTCACGCAGCTGTAGTTGACCGACGCGTCCAGGCTGCCGCTGCCGCGGTACTTGGGCCAGGCCGGGAACTGGCAGAGCGGCCGCGTGCGCCCGTAGCTGCCGGCCACAGTGTCCATGGCCACGGGCGTGGCCGGCGCCAGACCCTTCTCGGCCCAGGCCTCCAGCGCGCTGAGCGAATCCCAGCCCGGAATGAAGACGCCCGTGCCATGGCCCATGCCGGGCACGGTGTAGAAGCGCAGGCTCTGCGCCGCCGAGGCCGCACCCACCGTGGCCACCACGCGGTTGTAGTAATCGATGGTGGAGTTGGGGCTGATCACCTCGTCGGCCAGGCCGTGCAGCATGATGAGCTTGCCGCCCCGCGTGAAGAAGGGCGCCAGGTTCGGGTCGGTGGCATCGGTCAGGGCCGACACGGTGGTCACGCGCGAGGTGAAGGCACCCGGCGCCAGCGGATCGAAGGTCAGCGAATCGAAGGTTGCGTCGCGGGTGACGAAGAACTTCACCCACTGGTCGCCGGTGACATACATGTTGGCATCGGCCGAGGTGGCCGGATTGCCCGGCACGGGCCGCGTGCCGAGGTCTCGCGTGGTGTACGGGCCCGCCACCAGCGCGCCTTCGAGCAGGTTGTAGCCGCCGGCCCGCGTCACGCCGTTGGCCAGCGTGTAGCTGCTGAAGTCCAGCGGCGACTCGATGGTGCGCACGGTGGCCAGCTGCGCGTCCGACAGGCAGCTGTCGCCCGCGTCCATGCCACCCGGGCAGCGCAGCGAGGCCAGGATGGCGCTGTTGAGCTGGCGGCAGCTCTCCACGTTGCTCACGATGCTGTCGGCAGCGCCGTCCAGACGGTCGCAGGCCTGCAGCACTGTGCGCTGCACCAGCAGCGTCTTGGCCACGTTCATCCAGCCCGCGCCACCGTTGGCGTACAGCGCCCGGCCCAAGGCCACGTTCGACAGCCGCGTGCCGCTGTAGTTGAGCGCAGGCTCGTTGGCGATCACGCCGTCGTAGTCGGCCGGCCAGCGCTGGATGTAGGCCAGCGCATCGCGCCCGCCGGTCGAGGTGCCGAGAAAGTAGGCCTTCGTTGGCTTGCGGCCGTAATAGGCCAGCACCAGCGCCTGGGCCACGTCGCGCGTCTTTTTTAGCGTGAGACCACCGTAGTTGGCGAGTTGCTCGTCGTTGGTGGCGAAGCGGCCGTCGGTGATGCTGCTCGACTGGTGACCGGAGTCGTCGCCATAGGTGGCGTAGCCCATGGCCAGCGGCGCGGCCTGATCGGGCGGACCGAAGCGCACGGGCTCGGTGCCGTCGATCAGCCGGCCGTTGAAGCCGCCGCCGCCGAACTGGATGGTCTTGCCGTTCCAGGCCAGCGGCAGGTTGACGGCGAACTGGATGGCCTGCGCCGAAGCATCGACCGGCTGGATGCTGCCGCGCACCTGGCAGTAGGCGCCGAGCGTGTTGGCCGGATCGGCGGCCGAGATGGCGACGGCTGCCGTGACCGTGGCGCCACCGGTGGGCAGCGAGATGGCGCTGGCCGGCAGGCTACGGCCGCCGAGTGCCGCGCAGTCGACCGTGGGCGCGGCAGGCGGTGCGCTGGCCGGCGGCGGCGTGTCGCCTGGCGCGGGCGCCGGCGCGCCGGCCGATGGGGACGAAGGCAGGAAGGCGAAGCCGCCACCCCCGCCTCCACCGCCGCCGCAGGCCGCCAGCAACAGGCCGAGGCCCAGAACGGCGCCCCACGGACGGGGACTTGAAGCACGGGGAATGGCGGTGCGAGGGCCCTGGGGCTGCATGGTGATCTGTCTCCGGTAAGGCGGCTCCCGGCCGCTCTGATTAAAACGATGTCGGGCCGCACGATAGGCAGCGCCTGACCTAGGGTCAAATAAAATAATCGGGCACTTTTGATACCAAAAAGATATGGAGACACGTGCACTGCGCTACTTCCTGGCCGTGGCCCAGACCGGCCACATGACGCGGGCGGCCGAGCAGCTGGGCATCCAGCAGCCGCCGCTTTCCGTGCAGATCAAGGCGCTGGAGCGGCAACTGGGCATGCCCCTGTTCCGCCGCCATCCGCGCGGCGTGGCGCTGACCGATGCCGGCCGCGCCTTCCAGGCCGAGGCCGAGCGGCTGATGCAGGACATGGCGGCCATGGAGGCCCGCATGGCACGGCTGGCGCGCGGCGAGGCCGGCGTGCTGTCGGTGGGATTCACAAGTTCTGCCGCGGCGCACCGCTTCGTGCCGCAGGCGCTGCGCGAATTCCGCCGGCAGTACCCCGGCGTCGAACTGCAGATCAGCGAGAACAACGCGGCCGAGCTGACCGAGGCGCTGGCCGCCGGCCGGCTGCATGGCGGCCTGCTGCGCGTGCCGGTGGCGGCACCGCCGGGGCTGGTCTTCGAGACCCTTCTGCGCGAGCCGGTGCTGGCCGCCCTGCCCATCGAGCATCCGCTGGCGGCCGGGCGACGTGCGGGCCACGCGCTGTCGCTGGCCGAACTCTGTGCGCAGCCGCTGATCCTGGTGCGCCGGGCTGGGGCGCCCGGCCTCTATGCCGAACTGCTCTCGCTGGCGCATGCGCGCGGGCTGCGGCCGCAGGTGGTGGCCGAGGTGGAACGCATGATGAGCAACCTGAACCTGGTCGCCGCGGGCGTGGGCCTGTCGGTGGTGCCGGCCTCGATGGAAGGCGTGCATGCCCATGCCATCGCCTACCTGCCCCTGGCCGATGCGGAGGCGCTCGATGCGCCGCTGACCCTGGTCTCCCGCGAGGACCAGGACAACCTGCCCGCGCAGCGCTTCACGGCACTGGTGCGGGCGCTGGCCGCGCAGGAGGCCCCGCCCGCAACGACCACGCCCCCGGCACGCACGTCGCCGCGCCGCACGAAGAAGGCGCTGCCATGAGGGCCTGCCACGCCGCTGCGCACAGCCGGCGCAACGCGGACGACACCGACGGCGGCTCGACGGACGCGAGCGCCCCCCTGCCTCGCCGCACCGTCGCCGCCGGCCTGGCCGCCTGCGCGCTGGGCCTCGTCGGCCCGCGTCAGGCTGCCTTTGCCGACGAGATGCCCGACTGGCCGCGCCGCCCGCTGCGGCTGATCGTCGTCTACCCGCCCGGCGGCGTGAGCGACGGCATGGCGCGTGCCCTGGCCGAGCCGCTGTCGCAGGCGCTGGGCGTTCCGGTGGTGGTCGACAACCGGGCCGGTGCCGGCGGCAGCGTGGGCCTGGCCCTGCTGTCCCGCGCGCCGGCCGACGGCCACACGCTGGCCTTCTCCGCCATCAGCCCGCTGACGCTGCAGCCCCTGATCGGTCCCGTGCCCTACGAGCCGCTGCGGGCCTTCGCGCCGGTGATCGGCGTGATGCACACGCCCGTGCTGGTGGTGGGCACGCCGGCCTTCGCGGGCCGGGGCTTCGAGGCCCTGATCGCGCAGGCCCGGCAGTCCCCGGGCCGGCTGCGCTGGGCCACCTCGGGCGTGGCCACCATCGGCCACCTGGTGCTGGCCCAGGTGCGCGCCGTCAGCGGCACGGCCATCGTGCACGTGCCCTACCACGGCGGCGGGCCGCAGCTCACCGATGCCCTGGGCGGCCAGTTCGAGGTGCTGTCGACCAACGTGGCGGCGCAGCAGCTGCAGTACATCGCGGACGGCCGGCTGCAGGCGCTGGCCGTGGGCGCGCCGCGGCGCATCGACGCCCTGCCCGGCGTCCCCACGCTGGCCGAGCTGGGCCACCCGGAGGCCAACCGCGACTCGCTCTTCGGGCTCTTCGCGCCCGCGGACACGCCTGCGCCGGTGGTGCAGCGGATCAATCGGGAAGTCGACCGCCTGCTGCGGCAGGACGACATCCTGCGCCGCCGCCTGCGCGAGGCCCACAACCTGCCGGCCGGCGGCAGCGCCGAGGACTTCGCGCGCGAGATCGTCGCCGACCGGCGCCGCAACCGGGCGCTGGTGGCCGCACGGCCTGCCGCCTTCGACTGAGAAGGTGAGCGACCCGGGCGCGGCGTCCGGTCAGCGACGCCGGGCCAGCGCCGGGCCAGCGCCGGGGCCGCGCGGTCACGCGCTGTCCGCGAGGTCTCCGATGCGCTCGCGCAGCGCGCTGGCGCGCCAGATCGATGCCCAGAAAGCGCTGGTCGACGCCAACGCCGAGAGCTACCGCCTGTCGCAGGCCCGCTTCAAGGCCGGCGTGGGCAGCCACCTGACCGTGCTGAGC
>NZ_CAJYES010000085.1 GCF_913773995.1 uncultured Pseudacidovorax sp. | reverse complement strand
GTACTGCGTGCCCGTGTAGTACTCGGTGATCCATACCAGCGCTGCCGTCAGTGCCAAGCCGACGAAGCAGGCGCCGAACAGGCGCAGCTGGCTGCCGGCGGCGACCACCGCGTTGTCCGGCATCAGCCAGGCCGTGACGAACCAGAAGGCGACGAGAGACAGAGCGCCGGCCACCGCCAGACCGCGGTAGAGCGCCGGCATCACGTTCGTCATGCCGGGCGACGCCTTGACGAAGAAGCAACCGACGATGGACGCGATGATCGAGACGCCGCCCAGCGCCAGCGGATAGATCACCGCATTCGCTGGCGCTGCCGTGACCATCAGCGCACCCAGCACCATGGTGGCGATCAGCGTGACGGCGTAGGTCTCGAAGAGGTCGGCGGCCATCCCCGCGCAGTCGCCGACGTTGTCGCCGACGTTGTCGGCGATCACGGCGGGGTTGCGCGGATCATCCTCGGGAATGCCGGCCTCGACCTTGCCGACGAGATCGGCGCCGACATCGGCCCCTTTGGTGAAGATGCCGCCGCCGAGGCGGGCGAAGATCGAGATCAGCGAGGAACCGAAGGCGAAGCCGATCAACGGATTCAGCGCCTGCGGCGTGGCCGTGCCCGCGCCCAGGAAGGCGTAGAAGCCGGCGACCCCCAGCAGCCCCAGTCCGACCACCAGCATCCCTGTGATGGCGCCACCCCGGAACGCCACCTGCAGTGCCGGCCCGATGCCCTGCGCAGCCGCCTGTGCTGTGCGCACATTCGCGCGGACCGACACGTTCATGCCGATGAAGCCGCAGGCGCCCGACAGCACGGCGCCGACCACGAAGCCCGCGGCCGTCAGCCCGTCGAGGAACAGCGCGATCAGCACCGCGAGCACCAGGCCCACGATACCGATGGCGGTGTACTGCTTGGCCAGGTAGGCCGAGGCGCCGGCCTGGATCGCCGCGGCGATCTCCTGCATGCGTGCGTTGCCAGGGTCGCGGGAAAGAATCCAGCTTCGCGCCCAGACACCGTAGATGACGGCGATCAGCCCGCAGGCGATCACCGCATACAAAGGGAAGTTGCCAGTCATTGCCGTCTCCATGTGGTTGTGAAGACGCCAGCCGGGACCCTGCCGCAACGCGCCGGGCCCAACTGCCGCCGCGTTGCTTCCTCGATGCCTGGGCAGAACCCGCCTTGCATTGATTGGCCAACGCAACGAATTTACAGGCAAACCGCGCCGGTGTCAGGCTGGCGTCGGCCCGCTGGCTAAACTCGGGGTTTGTCCCGACCCACGGGGCGAACGCCACTCCAACCAAAGACAAGCATGTCCTTCGACAAAATCCCCCCGGGCGCCAAGGCCCCTGAAGAGTTCCACGTCGTCATCGAGATCCCGATGAACGCCGATCCGATCAAGTACGAGGTGGACAAGGAGACCGGCGCGATCTTCGTCGACCGGTTCATGACCACGGCGATGTACTACCCCACCAACTACGGCTACGTGCCGCAGACGCTGTCGGGCGATGGCGACCCGGTGGACGTGCTGGTGGTCACGCCCTATCCGCTGCTGCCGGGCGTGGTGGTCAAATGCCGCGCGCTGGGCATCCTGAAGATGGAAGATGAGGCCGGCGTGGATGGCAAGGTGCTGGCCGTGCCCACCGACAAGATCCTGCCGATCTACAGCCACTGGAAGACGGTGCAGGACGTCAACCCCATGCGCCTCAAGGCCATCAGCCATTTTTTCGAGCACTACAAGGACCTCGAAGCCGGCAAGTGGGTCAAGGTGCTGGGTTGGGATGGCATCGAGGCCGCCCACAAGGAAATCACGGACGGCATCGCCGCGTACAAGAAGTAATCCGCCGCCGCGGATTGCGTTCGTGAGCCCGCTTCGGCGGGCTTTTTCTTGGGCGCCCGGCGCACTGGTCGCCGTGCGAGTCAGAAGCCGAGGTAGCGGCCCGGCTTGTGGTTGATGGCCAGCACGGCGTTGAGCGCGACGGCGCCGGCAATGGACAGCATCACCCGCTGCGGCTCCACCACGGCGAACGCGGTGGCGACGATGAGGCAGTCGAAGCCCATCTGCACCTGCCCGGCGCGCCAGCCCTTCTTCTCCTGCAGCCAGACCGCGAGGATGCCGATGCCCCCCAGGCTGCAGCGGTGGCGGAACAGGATGAGAAAGCCGGTGCCGGTCACCAGCCCGCCAGCCAGGGCGGCATAGAGTGGGTGCAGTCGGTCGAAGTGCAGCAATGCCGGCTGCCAAAGGGTCAGCAAGGACAGCGAGGCAACGGCGAGGAAAGTCTTGATGGTGAAGGCCGCGCCCAGCTTGCGCCAGGCCAGCCAGTAGAAGGGCAGGTTGAGCAGAAAGAAGAGGGTGCCGAAGCTGGCACCGGTGCCGTAGTGCAACAGGAACGCGATGCCCGCCGTGCCGCCGGTCAGCAGTCCGGCCGTGGTGAACAGCGCCACGCCCATGGAGATGAGCAGCGTGCCGCTGGCGATGGCCAGTGCGTCCTCCCACAAGGCATGGCGGGTCCGCGGGGCTGCTGGGGAGACGGGAGCGGCGGCGTCGGTCATCGACCGAGCTTAGCGGGTGCCAGGGCTGGCCCGCATGATCTGGCGCAGGGGTGCGTCCTGCGGCCTCACGGCGCGACAGGTGCTAGGCGCGGAATGGGCTTCGCTCGCCGAGTTCCGACAGGTAGGCCGACACGCCTTCGTCTTCGCGCGCCAGGAAGCGCTCTACCGCGTCCGCGAAGGCCGGGTGGGCGAGCCAGTGGGCGCTGGTGGTCTTGACGGGCATGAGTGCGCGGGCCATCTTGTGCTCGCCCTGTGCGCCGCCCTCGAAGCGGTGAATCTGGTGCGCGATGCACCATTCGATGGGCTGGTAGTAGCAGGCCTCGAAGTGCAGGCAGTCGACCCGCTCCAGGGCACCCCAGTAGCGTCCATAGGCAACGCCCCGACCATCGGCATCGGCACCCAGGCCGATCAGGCTGCAGGCCATGGCCCGGCCCTCGCGTTCGGCCACGAACAGGAGCCAGGCGTCGGGCAGGCTGCTCGCCATTCGGTGAAAGAAGTCCCGGGTCAGGTAGGGCGGGTTTCCATGCTCACGGTAGGTTCGCGCGTAGCAGCGATAGAAGAAGTCCCAGTCCGCGTCCCGGATGTCTGTCCCTCGCGCCCAGCGGAAGCGCACGCCGCTTTCGGCGACTTTGCGGCGCTCCTGGCGGATCTTCTTGCGCTTCTCCTGGTTGAGGGCCGCGAGGAAGTCGTCGAAGTGCCGGTATGGACCCGCTGGCCCTTTCGCCACTGGTTGCTGGTTCTCCCAGTGGAACTGCACCGTGTGCCGCAGCATGAGGCCAGCCGCCTCGCAGGCCGCGATGTCCTCGTCGTCGCCGAACAGCAGGTGCAGGGACGACAGTTCGTTGTCCGCAGCCCAGGCCACCAGCGATCGGATGAGTGCCTGTCGTGTGGGCGGGTCGACCGCCAGAAGACGGGTGCCCGGCACCGGCGTGAACGGCACGGCCACCAGCGCCTTGGGGTAATAGCGCAGCCCATGCTGCTCGTAGGCATTGGCCCAGGCCCAGTCGAACACGTATTCGCCGTAGGAATGGGACTTCAGGTAAAGCGGGCAGGCGGCGACCAACTCATGGGCCCGCCACAAGGTGGCGAAGGCGGGGGCCCAACCTGTCTGCGCCGTTGCGCTTCCGCTCGCATGGAGCGCTGAAAGGTACTCATGGCGCATGAAGGGGCCCGGTGCGGCCTGTCGGGCGAGCAGGGTGTTCCAGGCCGATGCATCGATCTGCAGTGGATCGTCGACGATCCTGAATTCGAGGGATGCTCCCGCCATGGTCAACTCACTCCGTGATGGTGGGGCGCCGGCGTCGCTCCGCAATCCAGATACCGCCCAGCACGAGGGCCAACGCAACAAGGTGGAAGGAGCGCAGCGGCTCGTTCAGCACCATCACGGCCAGCAGCGGCCCAAAGATCGGCGTCAGGTTGACGAAGACCCCGGCGCGCTCCGGTCCGATCAGAGTCACAGCCTGGATGAAAGTGATCTGGGACACGAACGATGGCAGCAGGCCCACGAACAGCATCAACGCCCAGCCCATCGCTGTGGGCATGAAGAAGCGATCGGTGGCGACCTCGAAGGCCAGCAAGGGGAGGGAGGTCAGCGCCGCGACGCCCGCAGCGGCGGCGAAGAACACGATCGGCGGCACGGGTGGTCGGAGGGTGAGTCCGAGCATGTACCCCGCGTAGAAGAGGCTGGCCAGCAGCATCCAGAGGTCGCCGACGTTGAAGTCCAGCGTGGTGAGCACGTGAAGCTGGCCGCGCGAAGCCACGACGACGCAGCCTGCCAGGGTCACGGCCACGCCCAGTGCCTGCATGGGGCGGAAACGCCTGCCCGCAAAAATGAAGCTTCCCAGAAGCACCAGCACCGGGATCGTCCCCTGGATGATGGCGATGTTGATGGCCGAGGTGTGGTGGGCCGCAGCGTAGAACAGGGCGTTGAAGGCGGTGAAGCCGGCCGTGCCCATGATGGTGACGAAGCGCCAGGATCGTGCGACGGTGCGCCCATGCCGGGCAATCTCGTGCCGGGCGGTGAACCACAGCGCCACACAGCAGATCGTCCACCGTGCCGTGGTCAGCATCATGGGAGAGATGTTTCCCACAGCCAGGCGCGCCGCCACGGCGTTGCATCCCCACATCAGAGTGGTGAATATCAACAGCAAGGGAGCGTTCTGGGTGACGCGCCGACAGGCGTCGGCGATCCCGTGCAGCGCAGGCGGGGCGGTCGAAGGCATGAATCGGCGAGCGTAGCAGTCGGCCGCCCAGTCCGCTGGGCGATGGGGCGAATGACATAATTTCCGACTGTGGGTGCAACGCCTTGCCGCGCCGTCGGCTTGCGACACTCCTTTGCCCTCCGGCTCTGCGTGCGCGCGGCCTGTCACCCAGTCTCTTGCATCACTTTCATCACAGGAACACCGCCATGAAGCAGATCACTGCCATCGTCAAACCTTTCAAGCTCGACGACGTGCGCGAGGCACTGGGTCAAGTGGGCGTCTCCGGCCTGACGGTGACCGAGGTGAAGGGGTTCGGCCGCCAGAAAGGTCACACCGAGCTTTATCGCGGTGCCGAGTACGTGGTCGACTTCCTGCCCAAGATGAAGATCGAGGTGGTCGTCGCCGACGCAGACGTCGAGAACTGCGTCGACGCCATCGTCACGGCAGCGCGCACCGGCAAGATCGGCGACGGAAAGATATTCGTGACGGAGGTGCAGCGCGTAGTTCGTATCCGGACGGGCGAGGAGAACGAGAGCGCGGTCTGAGGCGCTGCTCCCGGAACGGCGCCGCGTCCTTCCGTGTTGATGACGACGTCAACCCCCCGCTTCAGATGTTCTGTGTCAGCAATGGCGCACCGCGGTCCGCAGGCGCCTGTTGCCGCAGTTTTTCCAGAAGCACATCGAGCACGTCGCCCGACTCGATCAAGCCCATCTGCCAATCGTTCATCAGCCCGGCCCGGATGCTCTGGTCGGCAAAGGCAAGCAGCCCGTCGTAGTAGCCCGCGACGTTGAGCAGGCCGATGGGCTTGTCGTGGTAGCCGAGCTGGCGCCAAGTCCACATCTCGAAAAGCTCTTCGAAGGTGCCGATCCCGCCGGGCAACGCAAGGAAGGCATGTGCTCTCGCAGCCATCATGGCTTTGCGCTCATGCATCGTGTCGACGACGTGCAGCTCGTCACACAGCGTGTTGGCCAGTTCCTTGTCGACGAGGGCCTTCGGAATGATGCCGACCACGCGCCCGCCGGCAAGCCGCGTGGCCTCGGCGACAGCACCCATCAGGCCTGTCCGGCCGCCGCCATAGACCAGCTGACCGCCGTTCTCGCCAATCCAACGGCCGGTCGCCCGGGCGGATTCCATGTACTCGGCACGCGTTCCTGGGCGCGAGCCGCAGTAGACGCAGATGGAAAAGGATGCGGAATGGCTCATGAATACATGCTTTGTTCAGGCAATGAGTCGCTGCCAGAGCGCAGCAACCCAGATGCCCCCGGCCAGGAGGCTGGTGAGGAATACCGCGGCGCTGCCCATATCCTTGGCGCGCTTCGACAGATCGTGCCACTCGGGCCCGATGCGATCGATGGCGGCCTCGACCGCCGTGTTGAGCAGCTCGACGATCATGACGAGGAGCACCCCTGCGACCAGCAGTGCCGTCTCCATCCAGTTCCTGCCCACCACAAAGGCCAGGGGCAGCAAGACGACCGCAAGGCAGGCTTCCATCCGGAAGGCCGGTTCGCCCCAGCCCGCCTTCAGACCGTTCAGAGAATAAAGGGTGGCGTGCCAGAGACGGTCTAGACCCTTGCGTGCCTTCTGCGGATTGACGTGCAAGGTGGGGTCGGGAGTGCTCATCGGAAAGTTGCCGCGGCATCGACGATGCGGGTGCCCGCCAGGGCGTCGTGCCAGAACTGTTGTTGAGGATGAAAGCGCGCCAGCAGCGCCCAGACGGCCGCCCAGCCAGCGAGCAGCACAAAGACTTCGCCGCCACTGACCTTGAACGGGAGCGCATGAATGGTCGCCAGCGGCGGCAGAAACCAGACCCAGCTCAGAAGATAACGGGCAAGAGCGCGCCCTTGCGTGGGTGTGCGACCGTGCCGGTCCACCATCCGCAGCTTCCAGGTCTTCATGGCGAGTGTCTGGCCGCGCGACCAGAACACCGTGAAGTAGATGCCGAACACCACGAACAGAAAAGCCTGGAGCAGGGGGCGCCGTGCATCCATGGCATCGCGCATCTGGCCCAATGTGCTGAAGAGCCAGCCCGCCACGAAGACGACTGCGAACAGCAGCAGGCCTTCGTAGAGCCAGCACGCCATGCGCCGCCAGATGCCGGGCGTGATTGCAGGAATCGGTAAGTCGCGCAGGACAGGAGATATGGAGGAAGCCGGGGAGCGCAGTGAAGGCATGCCCCTATTCTCGGACACCCAGACTACGGCGCCGTGGCGGTCGGCTCAGCAGCGGTGCGGCCGGGCGCCAGTCCCATTGCGGCGTCCGGCGTCGTGGCATCGCCAACGGGCACTGCATTGGCCGCTTCTGGACCAGGCGAAGGCACGATCTGGATTCGGGGGCCGCCATGGGGCTGTTGGAAGGCCGTGGCGGGCACAGGCACCAGTTTGTCCGCCGGTACTGGCCTCGCCGCTGGCGCCGCGCCCATGCTTCGGCCCCCTGCGCTTTCAGCGAGCTTGCGGCGTTCTGCTTCGCTCAGGGCCTGATAGGCCTCCCATTTGGCCTTCAGTTGGTCGGCCGGAGCGAGATTGCGCACCTCGGCGAAGTTAAGACGGGCCAGCGCGCGTTCACGGGGACTCAGCGCGGCCCAGTCCGTCATGCGCTCATGCAGTTTGGCCTGCTCTGCCGCCCCGATGCGATCGAAATTGCGGGAGAGTGCAATCCACTTGCGTCGCTGGGCGTCGCTCAGGGTGTTCCAGTGTGGGGCCAGCGGTGCGAGCGCTTGCTGCTGTGCCTTGGTGAGCGTGGTCCACCGCGGTCCGCTACGCGGCGGCGCTGGCGATTTGGTCGGCGTCACATTCACGCCACTTTCACCGGCATGTACTGCCATCGAGCCCAGCCCAATCGTGAACGCAACAAGGAGGCCGATGAAAACGTTGCGTGCGACCAACGTTGCTCCAGTTTCTGGCTCTCGGCCGCGCGCGGGATTCATTGCCGGAGGTCGGGTCATGGCGACCTCCGTCATTGGTGAGCGGCGGCCGCGTTTGCCTTGAGAAATTGGGCAAAACCGGGATCGGTGTAAGCAGCGGGTGGCAGATCGTCCGTCAGCAGGGCGGCATCGACCTCGGCCAGTTCAGCGGTGCGGCGCTCTTCCTGGGTGAGACCGATGGTGAGCAGGCCGATCGTGAGCAGCAGCAAGGGCACCACCGCAAGCGCGCGCTGCCACCAGCCCTGAAGACCGAGAGCGGCGCTGCCGGCACTGTCGACCACCAGCGTAGGGGCCATCTCGCGCTTTCGCTGCGCAAGCGCCCGAGTGCGGGACGCTCTCAAGCGCTCGCTGATGTCGCGCGGTAAATCGTCGGCACCCGCGCTCAGCCGAGCAGCGATGGCACGTCCGAACAAGTCTTCCGGAGTGGGGGAGGAGGTAATGCGTGTCGAAGTCATGGCGGCAGAAACCCCTTCGCCTTGAGGGCGCGGCTGAGTGCCTGAATGGCCCGGGAGCAGTGCGTCTTCACGCTGCCTTCTGAGCAGCCCATGGCGGCGGCTGTCTCGGACACATCCATCTCCTCCCAGTAACGCAACAGGAAAGCTTCTCGTTGACGAGTGGGGAGTGCCGCGATCTCGGCTTCGATTTGATGAAAAACCTGGGTACGCCGGGTGACGTCCTCGGCGCTCTCCGTCTCCCGGGTGTCGAGATCGCCGTTGAAGCTGGACAGCAGGTCGAAATCGCCGGCGTCGTCCTCGTCGCTCTCGAAGTCGCTCAGGTTGGAGAACAGCGCTCGTCGCGTCTTCTGGCGCCGGAACCAGTCCAGCGTGCAGTTGGAAAGGATTCGCTGGAACAGCATCGGCAACTCGGCCAGAGGCTTGTCGCCGTAGTGCTCTGCCAGCTTCATCATGCTGTCCTGCACGATGTCCAGTGCCGCCTCTTCATCGCGAACGTGATACAGCGAGCGTTTGAACGCACGCTTTTCGACGCCTTTGAGGAAGTCTGAGAGTTCGTGTTCGGTGGCCAAGCGCGAGGTTGTCGTGGGGCGGAGAGGAGGCGACTGCGGGGCTGTTGCCCGAACCTGTGACAAAGGCCCACAGACGAACCGACGGATTATTGCATTGCCCCAAATGAAGGCTGGCTTTTGTCCTACGCGGTGTCATAATCGCCGGCTCGCAGTCAAAAGGCAAACGGGTCAAAGTCCGGCGGTTCACCTGTCCGCCCATGGTTTTGGCCTCAAGTCCTGGCGCGGCCCCACAAGGGCTGGCAAGGGGCACCCAAGGTTTTTCGTTCCCGAAAACTCGGAAGGTTCATCGAAATGGAAATCTCCAAGGCCGAAACCGCCGCTGTCGCGGCTGGCCAACCTCAAGAACTCATGGGCTCTGAAGTGCTGATCAAGGCACTGCAGGCCGAAGGTGTGAAGTACGTCTGGGGCTATCCCGGCGGCGCCGTCCTCTACATCTACGACGCGCTCTACAAGCAGGACACTATCCAGCATGTGCTCGTGCGCCATGAACAGGCCGCGGTGCATGCTGCCGACGGCTATGCGCGCGCAACCGGCGACGTGGGCGTGGCGCTGGTCACCTCGGGTCCCGGCCTCACGAATGCCGTCACCGGCATCGCTACCGCGTACATGGATTCCATCCCGATGGTGATCGTCTCCGGCCAAGTGCCCACGGCCGCCATCGGCCTGGACGCCTTCCAGGAATGCGACACCGTCGGCATCACCCGACCCATCGTCAAGCACAACTTCCTGGTCAAGGATCCCAAAGATCTGGCGATGACCATGAAGAAGGCCTTCCACATCGCCCGCAGCGGCCGGCCCGGCCCGGTGGTGGTGGACATCCCCAAGGACGTGTCCTTCAAGAAGGTGGCGTATCACGGCTACCCGGACAAAGTCGAGATGCGCTCGTACAACCCGGTGCGGAAGGGGCATGGCGGCCAGATCCGCAAGGCGTTGCAACTGCTGCTGACGGCCAAGCGTCCCTACATCTACACCGGCGGCGGCGTGCTGCTGGGCAATGCCACCAACGAGTTGCGCACGCTGGTCGACATGCTCGGCTATCCGGTCACCAACACGCTGATGGGGCTGGGCGCCTATCCGGCGAGCGACCGCAAGTTCCTGGGCATGCTGGGCATGCACGGCACCATCGAGGCCAACAACGCGATGCAGAACTGCGACGTGCTGCTGGCCGTGGGGGCGCGCTTCGACGACCGCGTGATCGGCAACCCGAAGCACTTCGCGCAGAACGAGCGCAAGATCATCCACATCGACATCGACCCGTCGAGCATCTCCAAGCGGGTCAAGGTGGACGTGCCCATCGTCGGCGACGTCAAGGACGTGCTGACCGAGCTGATCTCCATGGTGCGCGAAAGCGGCACCAAGCCCGACGCCGGGGCGCTGGCGGACTGGTGGAAGACCATCGAGACCTGGCGCAGCCGCGACTGCCTGAAGTACGACCGCGACAACAAGGACGTGATCAAGCCGCAGTACGTCGTCGAGACGCTGTGGAACATGACCAAGGATGTCGAAGCCTACGTGTGCTCCGACGTCGGCCAGCACCAGATGTGGGCCGCGCAGTACTACCGCTTCGACGAGCCGCGTCGCTGGATCAATTCCGGCGGCCTGGGCACCATGGGCGTGGGCATTCCGTACGCGATGGGCATCAAGCTGGCCAAGCCGGAGGCGGAGGTCTTCACCATCACCGGTGAAGGTTCGGTGCAGATGTGCATCCAGGAACTCTCGACCTGCCTGCAGTACAACACGCCGATCAAGATCTGCTCGCTCAACAACCGCTACCTGGGCATGGTGCGCCAGTGGCAGGAGATCGAATACTCCGGCCGCTACAGCCACAGCTACATGGATGCGTTGCCCAACTTCGTGAAGCTCGCCGAGGCCTATGGCCACGTCGGCATGTTGATCGAGCGGCCGCAGGATGTGGAGCCGGCATTGCGCGAGGCCCGCAAGCTCAAGGACCGCACGGTGTTCATGGACTTCCGCACGGACCCCACCGAGAACGTGTTTCCGATGGTGCAGGCCGGCAAGGGCATCACCGAGATGCTGCTGGGCAGCGAAGACCTCTGACGCACCGGGTGCCGCCAGGAGGTCTGGACGGCACCACCCCTTTCTTTCAGACGAATCTATTGCCCGCCGAGCCTGCGCATTACCGTGCACAGGGGAGGGCGGCGAAAAGAGGAATCGACACCATGAAGCACATCATTGCCGTGCTGCTCGAAAACGAGCCCGGCGCACTCTCCCGCGTGGTGGGCCTGTTCTCGGCCCGCGGCTACAACATCGAGTCGCTGACGGTGGCCCCCACCGAAGACCCGAGCCTGTCGCGCATGACCATCCAGACCCAGGGTTCGGACGACGTGATCGAGCAGATCACCAAGCACCTGAACCGCCTCATCGAGGTGGTCAAGGTGGTCGACCTGACCGAAGGTGCCTACACCGAGCGCGAGCTCATGATGGTGAAGGTGCGCGCCGTCGGCAAGGAACGCGAGGAGATGAAGCGCATGGCCGACATCTTCCGCGGCCGCATCATCGACGTGACCGACAAGAGCTACACCATCGAGCTTACTGGCGACCACGGCAAGAACGACGCCTTCCTCGACGCCATCGACCGCAGCGCCATCCTCGAGACGGTGCGAACGGGTCCGAGCGGCATCGGCCGCGGCGAACGCATCCTGCGCGTGTGACGGAATCGGGGCTCGGTCCTTGTCCGTCCGGTCCGAGCCTGTCGAAGCCCCGCGAGCCAGACGGCCTGCGGGACTGCAATGAGCCCTTCGACAGGCTCAGCATGGACGGCATCCACGCATCGCAAACGCATCATCCAACCGGAGAGAAGACATGAAAGTTTTTTACGACAAGGACTGTGACCTGAGCCTGATCAAGGGCAAGACCGTCGCCATCATCGGCTACGGCTCGCAAGGCCACGCGCATGCCCAGAACCTGAACGACAGCGGCGTGAAGGTCGTGGTCGGTCTGCGCAAGGGCGGCGCCTCGTGGGACAAGGTCGGCAAGGCTGGCCTGAACGTCCTCGAAGTCAATGACGCCGTGAAGTCCGCCGACGTCGTGATGATCCTGCTGCCCGACGAGCAGATCGCCGAGGTCTACAAGAACAACGTCGAGCCCAACATCAAGGAAGGCGCGTCGCTGGCCTTCGCCCACGGCTTCAACGTGCACTACAACCAGGTCGTGCCCCGCGCCGATCTGGATGTGTGGATGGTCGCGCCCAAGGCGCCCGGCCATACCGTTCGCTCCACCTATGCCCAGGGCGGCGGCGTGCCCCACCTGGTGGCCGTTCACCAGGACAAGTCGGGCAAGGCCCGTGACCTGGCCCTGAGCTACGCCATGGCCAACGGCGGCGGCAAAGCCGGCATCATCGAGACCAACTTCAAGGAAGAGACCGAAACCGATCTGTTCGGCGAGCAGGCCGTTCTGTGCGGCGGTGCGGTCGAACTGATCAAGATGGGTTACGAGACGCTGGTGGAAGCCGGGTACGCGCCCGAGATGGCTTACTTCGAATGCCTGCACGAGCTCAAGCTGATCGTCGACCTGATCTATGAAGGCGGCATCGCCAACATGAACTACTCGATCTCCAACAATGCGGAGTTCGGCGAGTACGTGACCGGCCCCGAGGTGATCAACGAGCAGTCGCGCGCTGCCATGCGCAATGCCCTGAAGCGCATCCAGAACGGCGACTACGCGAAGATGTTCATCCAGGAAGGCCGCCTGAACTATCCGTCGATGACGGCCCGCCGCCGCAACACCGCCGACCACTCGATCGAGCAAGTCGGTGGCCAACTGCGCGCCATGATGCCTTGGATCGCCAAGAACAAGCTGGTCGACCAGAGCCGCAACTGATCGGCCTTGCGCGAGAGCTTCGGCTCCGCTGCCGATCCAGAGGCCACCGCCTGCGGTGGCCTTTTCCTTGCCTGCGCGGGCGGGGCGGCCGATGTCCCTGCGCGGGCGGGTCCGGGGGGCAGTGTGCCCGGCACCTTTGACTACACTGCCGTGTTTCCCGGAAGGCCGGAGGCCGAACTCATGCACGACCCCATTCCCTTGAACGATGCGCCGATCCGCAAGCGCCGCAAGGGCATCTACGTACTGCCCAACATGGTCACGCTAGCGGCGCTGTTCGGCGGCTTCTATGCGATTGTCATGGCCATGAATGGCCGCTTCGACCTGGCCACGGTGGGCGTGTTCTGCGCCATGGTGCTCGACAGCCTGGACGGCCGGGTTGCCCGCATGACCAACACCCAGAGCGCCTTCGGCGAGCAGATGGATTCGCTGGCCGACATGGTGTCCTTCGGCGCGGCGCCCGCGCTCATCGCCTATGAATGGTCGCTCAAAGGCCTGGGCCGCTGGGGCTGGATCGCCGCCTTCGTGTACTGCGCCTGTGCTGCGCTGCGCCTGGCGCGCTTCAACGTCAACACCGGCGTGGTCGACAAGCGCTGGTTCCAGGGCCTGCCTTCGCCGGCTGCCGCCGCGCTCGTCGCCGGCTTCATCTGGCTGATGACCGATTGGGGACGGCGGGGTGCCGATGTCTGGTATCTGAGCTGGACGCAGATCACCTGGATCACCTTCTTCTTCACGCTCTATGCTGGCCTGTCGATGGTGACCAATGCGCCGTTCTACAGTTTCAAGGACATGCAGATCCGCAAGAGCGTGCCCTTCGCCACCCTGGTGCTGATCGCACTGGGCATTGCGGTGATCAACATCCATCCGCCCACGGTGCTGTTCTGCCTGTTCGTGCTGTATGGCCTGAGCGGCTACGCGATCTATGCCTGGCGCAAGGCAAAGGGCCAGCCGGTGAGCATGATCAGTGTTTCCACGGACGAGCCCGACGAACGCGGCTTGCATGAATGACACAGCCCTGTGTTAGAGTCTCAACTCTCATGAACGTGTTTGCCCTGGACCTACTACTGATCTCCCCCGACGGGCGGAGAAGGTAAAGGCGCACGCGCAAAATACCCTCGACACGGCCCGTTTGCACCAGCAACGGGCCGTTTGTCTATGGGGTTGCTGGTCGGTTCCAACCTCTTGCAGAGAAATCGACATGCTTCAGCAGCCTCACACCAAGTACCGCGCCTTCGCACCGATCGGCCTCAAGGACCGCACCTGGCCCGACGCCGTCATCACTCGTGCGCCGATCTGGCTGTCGACCGACCTGCGCGACGGCAACCAGGCCCTAGTCGAGCCGATGGACCTCGAGCGCAAGATGCGCATGTTCGAGACCCTCGTGGCCATCGGCTTCAAGGAGATCGAGGTCGGCTTCCCCTCGGCGTCGCAGACCGAATTCGACTTCGTGCGCAAGCTGATCGAGGAAGACCGCATTCCCGATGACGTGACGATCCAGGTCCTGACCCAGGCCCGCGGACACCTGATCGAACGCACCTTCGAATCGCTGCAAGGCGCACCGCGCGCCATCGTGCACCTCTACAACGCCGTCGCGCCGGTCATGCGCCGCGTGGTGCTCGGCCTGGATGAAGACGGCATCGCCGACCTCGCCGTCACCCACGCGCAGATGTTCAAGGACCAGGCCGCGCGCCAGCCGGCCACGCAGTGGACCTTCCAGTATTCGCCCGAGATGTTCTCCGGCACCGACCTGGCCTTCTCCAAGCGCGTCGTCGACGCGGTGACTGCGGTGTGGGCGCCGACGCCCGAGCACAAGTGCATCGTCAACCTGCCGTCCACGGTCGAGCATTCCACGCCGAACATCTTCGCGGACATGATCGAGTGGATGCACCGCAATCTGGCGCGGCGTGAATCCATCGTGCTTTCGGTGCATCCGCACAATGACCGTGGGACGGGTACGGCCGCTGCCGAGTTCGCAGTGATGGCCGGTGCAGACCGCCTGGAAGGTTGCCTCTTCGGCAACGGCGAGCGCACCGGCAACCTCGACATCGTCAACGTGGCGCTCAACCTCTACACGCAAGGCGTGTCGCCGGGCCTCGACTTCTCCCACATCGACGACATTCGCGCCACGGTCGAGCATTGCAACCAGATTCCGGTACATCCGCGCCATCCCTACGTCGGCGACCTTGTCTACACCTCCTTCTCAGGCTCGCATCAGGATGCGATCAAGAAGGCCTTTTCGGCGCGAAAGGACGGCGATATCTGGGACATCCCCTACCTGCCCATCGACCCGAAGGACGTGGGTCGCAGCTACGAGGCCGTGATCCGTGTGAACAGCCAATCGGGCAAGGGCGGCATCTCGTACCTGCTCGAAAGTGAATACGGCCTGGAATTGCCGCGCCGCCTGCAGATTGAGTTCAGCCAAGTGGTGCAGCAGGTGATGGACGTGGAGGGCAAGGAATTGGGCGCGGCCGACCTCTGGAGCATCTTCCGCCGCGAATACCGCATGGACGGCGCCCAAGGCCTGCGCCACCGCACCCAGTCCGTGGAAGGCGAGGGCGATCAGGCGCTCACCGTACTGCGCGGCGAACTCGTGTGGCGCGGCGAGCCGGTGGCCATCGAAGGCCGCGGCAACGGCCCCATCGATGCATTCAGCCGGGCCGTGGCCGAGGCCATCGGCCAGCCGATCCGCGTGATGGACTATCACCAGCACGCCATCGGCGCCGGCGCCGATGCACGCTCGGTGGCCTATGTGGAGATGCGCATGGGCGATTCGCGCACGCTGTTCGGCGTCGGCATCGATGCCGACACCACGGCTGCTGCGCTCAAGGCCATCGTGTCGGGCATGCAGCGCGCCGCAGGCGCCGAGGCGCAGCAGGCACAATCGTCGGTTGCCGAAATGTCGGCCTGACGCAGAACGTACACGGACAAGGAGCCCACGATGACCGACCAGCTGATCATTTTCGACACCACCTTGCGCGACGGCGAGCAGTCGCCGGGCGCTTCGATGACGCGTGACGAGAAGCTGCGCATCGCGCGCCAATTGGAGCGGCTCAAGGTCGACGTGATCGAGGCTGGCTTTCCCGCCAGCTCAAATGGCGACTTCGAGGCGGTGCAGGCCATCGCCAACGCCATCAAGGACTCCACCGTGTGCGGCCTCTCGCGCGCCAACGACCGCGACATCTCGCGCGCCGCGGACGCGCTCGCGGGCGCGGCGCGGGCGCGCATCCACACCTTCATCGCCACGTCGCCGCTGCACATGGAAAAGAAGCTGCGGATGACGCCCGAGCAGGTGCTGGAGCAGGCCAAGCTGGCCGTGCGCTTCGCCCGCAACAAGGTGGCCGATGTCGAGTTCAGCCCCGAAGACGGCTATCGCAGTGAAGTGGACTTCCTTTGCCGCGTGCTCGAGACCGTGATCGCCGAAGGCGCCACGACAATCAACGTCCCCGACACCGTCGGCTACGCGGTCCCCGAGTTGTACGGCAACTTCATCAAGACGCTGCGCGAGCGCGTTCCCAACAGCGACAAGGCCATCTGGTCGGTCCATTGCCACAACGACCTCGGCATGGCCGTGGCCAACTCGCTGGCCGGCGTCAAGATCGGCGGTGCCCGCCAGGTCGAATGCACCATCAACGGCCTGGGCGAGCGCGCCGGCAATTGCTCGCTCGAAGAGATCGTGATGGCCGTGAAGACCCGCAAGGACTACTTCGGGCTCGACCTCAACATCGACACCCAGCACATCGTGGCCGCGAGTCGCATGGTGAGCCAGACGACGGGCTTCGTGGTGCAGCCCAACAAGGCCGTCGTCGGCGCCAACGCCTTCGCGCATGCCTCCGGCATTCACCAGGACGGCGTGCTCAAGGCGCGTGATACCTACGAAATCATGCGCGCCGAAGACGTGGGCTGGACGGCCAACAAGATCGTGCTGGGCAAGCTCAGCGGTCGCAATGCCTTCAAGCAGCGTCTGCAGGATCTGGGCGTGTCGATGGACAGCGAAGCGGACCTGAACGCCGCCTTCCTGCGCTTCAAGGAGTTGGCCGACCGCAAGGCCGAGATTTTTGACGAAGACATCCTTGCCCTTGTCAGCGCAGAGCAGCAGTCGAACGTTGACGAGCAGTTCAGTTTCGTGTCTCTCTCCCAGCACAGCGAAACCGGCGAGCAGCCCCATGCACGCGTGGTCTTTGTCGACCATGGAACGGAAGTGGTGGGCGAGTCGGGTGGCAATGGCCCGGTTGATGCTTCGCTAAAGGCCATCGAGTCGCATGTGAAGAGCGGCGCCGAAATGGTGCTGTATTCGGTCAATGCCATCAGCGGGTCGACCGAAAGCCAGGGTGAAGTGACGGTGCGGCTTCAGAACGCCGGGCGGGTGGTCAACGGCGTCGGAGCCGATCCCGACATCGTGGTCGCTTCGGCCAAGGCCTATCTGAGCGCATTGAACAAGCTGCACAGCCAGACTGAGCGCGTGGCGGCGCAGGGTTAGTTTCTAGCGTTCTTCGGCTTGCATGAAGAAGGGGGCGCAAGTCACTGATTTGCGTCTCTTTTTTGTATTCGATAGACTGCGGCACCTTGTCGATTTCCATGCCGCTGGAGTAGTTGATGGCCGAAGCCTCTGCGCTGCCTGTTTTGCCCCGAGTTTCCTCACAGCGGTACCTGCCCGCGCTGCGCCTTCTGGCTGTGGCGCTTTGTGCGGTTTCCTTCCTCACGCCTGCAGCCCACGCCGCTGGCAAGAAGCAGCAGGCTGCAGCCAAGAAGCCGGCGGCAGCCAGCAAGGTTGCTGCAAAGCCCACCAAGGCGACCAAGACGCGCACCGAAGAGCGCGTCGTGCGCGGCGGCCGCAATGTGGTCGCCACGGTGCGCAAGAGTGGTGGCAAGACGGTGGTTGCCGTCCAGCGTCGCTCGGTGGTGCGAGTGGCCGAGCCGCCCCGGCAGTCCTTCGGCCAGATTGCCGGTCTGCACAATTCCCAGGATCCGCTGGATCTGAAGTCGAGCGTGGCGCTGGTGATGGACCAGGACACCCGCGAGGTGCTGCTGAGCAAGAACGACCATGCCGTGCTGCCGATCGCATCCATCACCAAGCTCATGACAGGCTTGCTGATCAGCGAGGCCAAACTGCCGATGGACGAGCCGATCACCATCACCCAGGACGACGTGGACACTGAGAAGTTCAGCCGTTCGCGCCTGGCTGTGGGCACCACGCTGCCGCGCGGTGAATTGCTGCACCTGGCGCTGATGTCCAGTGAGAACCGGGCGGCGCATGCGCTGGGCCGGACCTACCCCGGCGGGCTGGCCACCTTCGTGAGCGTCATGAACGCCAAGGCCCGCATGATCGGCATGAAGGACACCCGCTACGTCGAGCCGACTGGGCTTTCGAGCAGCAATCAGTCGACGGCGCAGGATCTGGCCATGCTGGTGGCGGTCGCGTCCCAGGATTCGCTGGTGCGCAGCCTGTCGACGTCGCCTGAGTACCAGGTGGAAATCGGCAACCGGACCCTGCAGTTCAATACGACCAACCGGTTGGTTCGCAGCCCCGATTGGGACATCGGCCTGCAGAAGACCGGGTATATCTCGGAAGCCGGTCAATGCCTGGTCATGCAGGCGCGCGTGGCAGGCCGCAAGCTGATCATGGTGTTCCTAGATTCGGCCGGTAAGTTCAGCCGTATTGCGGACGCGGAACGCGTGCGTCGCTGGGTCGAGAGCAATCGCTTCGCACCGGTTCACACAGCCAGCAGTCAGATTTCTGGTTAGCGCGATCCGCTGGTTTCAAGAGATCTGGAAATTGAAGAAGGGCCCTGGCGGGCCCTTCTTTTTGGTGCTGCGGCGCGACGTACCGAGCATGACCCGCTCGCTGTTCGCTCCCTCAGGCTGCGCGCGCTGAGGCAGCAGCATCCGTATCTGGCGGCGTCGCTCCGGCGTAGCCCAGCGCCCCCGAGATCTCGTTCGCTGTCGCCTGCAGCTTTGGAAGCCAGCCGTCGTCCAGCCGATCCGCAGGTGCGGAGATCGACAGGCCGGCGATGAGCTTGCCTTGATCGTCGTAGATGCCGGCCGCCATGCAGCGCACGCCGAGTTCAAGTTCCTCGTTGTCGCGTGCAATGCCGTATTGGCGGGCTCGCGCGAGTTCGCGTTCGAGCACGGGCAACTGCGTGATGCTGTTGCGGGTGTGCCCGGCCAGGCCGGTGCGGGTGGCATAGCTTCGCACACGTGGCTGCTCGTCGGCTGCGAGGAACAGCTTGCCTGTCGACGTGAGGTGCAGCGGCGCGCGCCCCCCGATGGCGCGCACGACCTGCATGCCCGAGCGCTCGCTGTACGCCCGCTCTACATAGACGATTTCGTCGCCCTGGCGCACGCTCAGGTTGACCGGCTGCTGCGTCAGCTTGTGCAACTCGCGCATCGGTCCCAGTGCGGCGTCGCGGACGTTGAGCCGGCCCTTCACCAGATTGCCCAGTTCTAGCAGACGCATGCCGAGGCGGTAGCTGCCCGGCTCCGGCCGATCCACGAAGCGGCCCACAGCCAGGTCGTTGAGGATCCGGTGGGTGGTGGAAGGATGCAGCCCCGTCTTTTCGCTGATCTCCTTGAGGGAGATGGCGTCCTCGCGCGAGGCCAGAACGTCGATCAGCGCGAACATGCGCTCGATGACCTGGATGACGGGCGTGGCAGGAACGTCGGCGTTGTTTTTTCTCATGGGACGGCGCTGAACCAAACGGCCGCCATTTTACAGCGTGAAATCAAACTTCGCGCCACTCGCCGTCCAAGAGGATCTGGTGGGGCACGAACTTGGCCTTGTAGGCCATCTTGGTGCTGTGTTCGATCCAGTAGCCCAGATAGACGTGCGGCAATCCCAGTTCGCGCGCCTGGGCGATCTGCCAGAGTACACCGTAGGTACCGTAGGCGGCACCTTCCTCCGGTTCGTAGAAGGTGTAGACGGCCGACAGCCCGTCGTTGAGCACGTCGAGGATCGACACCATCTTCAAGGCGCCCGGGCTGCCGTCGTCGGTCGGCTCGCGAAATTCGACCAGCCGTGAATTGACCCGGCTCTGCAGCAGAAACTGGGTGTACTGGTCGATGCTGTCCTGATCCATGCCGCCGCCTGCGTGGCGACCGTTCTGGTAGCGCAGGTAGAGCTGGTAGTGCTCAGCCACAAAACACAGTCGCAGCACGCGCGCCTGCAGATACTGGTGCCGCTGGGCCGCGCGTCGCTGGCTGCGACTGGGTTTGAACCGGTCCGCAAGGATGCGCAGCGGAATGCAGGCGCGACAGCCATCGCAGTAGGGACGGTAGGTGAACATCCCGCTGCGGCGGAAACCACCGAGCACCAGATCGGAATAGACGTCGCTGTTGATCAGATGGCTGGGCGTGGCCACCTGGGAGCGCGCCTGACGGTCGGGCAGATAGCTGCAGGGGTAGGGCGCTGTCGCGTAGAACTGCAGCGTCTGGAGCGGCAGATCCTTGAGGAGCGTCATTGCGGTGCCGGCAGAAGTTGATTCCAGTATATGGGGTCGAATCGCCACGAAGGGATGGGCGCTTCTCGAGACGCGTTGTCGATATGGGTCAGGAACTCCGCCCGCGGCCATTCGCTGGCGCCCAGGCTTCCCAGGTGTGCGGTGTTCTGCTGGCAGTCGATGGCCTGCACGTCGTGATGGCGGCAGAAGGCCACCAATGCAGCCAGCGCGATCTTCGATGCATCCGTGCGCCGGGCGAACATCGACTCGCCGAACACCGCCCGACCCAGCGCCACGCAGTACAGGGCGCCGGCCAACTCTCCATCGATCCAGGTCTCGACGCTGTGCGCATGGCCCGCGCGGTGGAGTGCGAGGTAGGCCTGCTGCATCTCAGGAAGGATCCAGGTGCCCGACTGCCCGGCGCGCGGGGCCTCGGCGCAGGCCGCGATCACCTCGGCGAAATCGTGGTCGAACCGGATCTCGCACCGCGATGCCTGCTGGCGAAAAGACTGCAAGGTCTTGCGCAACGAGCGATGCAGGCGGAACGCCGCGGGCCGGAGCACCATCCGCGGGTCGGGACTCCACCAGAGAATGGGCTGGTCGTCGCCGAACCATGGAAATATGCCATGGCTGTAGGCGTCGAGCAGCGTCGGCACGTCGAGCGCGCCACCGGCCGCCACCACGCCAGGGACGGGGTCGCCCGGGCCCCAGGCAGTCTCGGCAGGTGGGAGAGGCTCGCCTTCGGCGAGCCAGGGCAGTTTGCGGGGAGATCGGGCCACGCTCCGATTCTGAAGCAAGCGCGATGCGCTGCTGTGCACGCTGCGAGATAGGGGGGCGGCCGAGTCCTTGGCTTCCCGCCACGCAGCTCGGCGGCCCTGTCACCCAAAAAGCCTACGAGGGCCGGCTGGATTACGGCACACTCTCGGCCGGCCGGCTTCGTGCGGCCATGAGGGCGCCGGGCAATGCTTGTCGGCGTGGAGAAGAATTCGAGGCGAGTCCGCCTTCCAGGAGCTTGCGTGTTCCGCCTGCTGATCTGTGATGACCATCCGCCCATCCGGACGGCGCTGCGGCTGCTCGCGCGCCAGGTCGATCCCACGAGCGACGTGACCGAAACCGGCACTGCCCACGACCTCGTCGAGGTACTGCGTGGCCGCCGTGACTTCGATCTGCTGGTCCTTGACCTGCAATTGCCCGGCATGTCCGGTCTCAGTGTCCTGTCCGAAGTCAAGCAGTTGCGGCCCGAACTGGCCGTGCTGGTCCTTTCGGCGGACGAGAATCCTCAAAGTGTCGATGCGGCCCTCCAGGCCGGCGCATCCAGTTATCTGTTCAAGTCGGCGAGCGAGACGGTGCTGTTCCAGGCGCTCAAGGACGTGTGCGGCCGTCGACTGGCATTGCCGGAGAGCATCACGGCGAAGGTCGGCGGCCGAGGGCGCGGGGTGCCCGACGACGGCCTGTCGTTGTCGGCCCGGCAGCGCGATGTGCTGAACTGCCTGTTGCACGGCATGTCGGCCAAGCAGGTGGCCCGAACACTGGGCCTGTCCGAAGGCACCGTCAAGAGCCATACGGTGGCCGTCTTCCGGGCGCTCAACGTCAGTTCCCGTGCGCAGGCGGTGGTGGAGGCGCACCGCAGAGGCATCACGCTTGGATGCTGAGTCGCTCGAACGAGAGCTGATCAGCTTTGCGCTGGCCCAGGCTGCGGCCGCCGCGAGGCTGGCCCTGGTGGGGGTGCTGATCCTGGCCGCCATCGGCTGGCGCGACATGGGCGCGGAAGGCGTGATCGTTTGGGGCACGGCGGCGACGGGCGCGCTGCTGCTGCGCAACCATGCGATGGCGCTCGCCGCTCGCGGGTTGAAGGAAGCACGTCCTGTGCGCAGTGCTCGACGCATTCTCTGGATGTCGTCGTTGCTGCTGGCCCTTGCTCTGGCCAGCCTGCCTGTGACGGGGCTTGTGCACATGGAAACCGAAACCCGGCTGCTGGTGACCTTGTTCTATTGCTGCTGGGGGGCTGCCGGCATGGCGTCTCTGGGCATCGTGCCGCGTCTGTATGCGGTCTACCTCTGGCTGATGCTGGGGGGCGTCGCGGTGGGCTGGGGGCGCGACTTCACGCCCCAATTCGCTCCCGCGATCTTCGGCGGGTTGTTCATGTACTGGCTGGTACTGAGCGTCTTTGCCCACGGCTTCTCGCGCCGGGTTGCCGAGGGCATTGCCATTCGCGCCGAAAACGCGCAGCTCGTGAAGCAGCTGTCAGCCGCCAACGCCGCCAAGACGCGCTTCATCATGACGGCCAGCCACGATCTGCGCCAACCCTTGCATGCCATCGGATTGCTGGGCGGGGTTCTGGCGCGGGCCACCGCGGCCGAGGACATCCGCAAGGCGCGCGAAGCCCTGGCCACTGCGCTGGAAGGGCTCCAGCAGCTCTTCTCCGCCATCCTCGATCTCTCGCGCATGGACAGCGGCGCGCTGCGGCCCGAACTGCGCTATGCCCCCGTCGCACCGCTGGTCGCGCGGCTGGACATCGAATACCGCGCCCTGTGCCTCGAAGGCGGCCGGCGCTGGGAATGCCGGGCCGAAACCGCCCACGTGCGCACCGACCTGGCATTGCTTGAGCGGGTGCTGCGAAATCTGCTCGACAACGCCCTCAAGCATGGTGGGGACGGTGGCGTCTGCCTGGCGCTGTCCACGCAGGCCGACGGCGTGATTTTGGAGGTCTCCGACACCGGCCCCGGCATCTCGGTCGAAGAACAGGACCGGGTGTTCGACGAGTTCTATCGCAGCCGCCATGTCATCTCCACCGGCATGGGCCTTGGGCTGTCGATCGTGCAGCGCCTGGCCAAGCTGCTCAACGCCAAGCTGCGGATGGAGTTCGTGGATCCGGTTCGCCGCACCGGCACGCGCGTCACGATCCAGCTGCCGTTGGCGCAGCCATCCGACGAACTGGTTGTCGAGCCGGATACCGTGCTGCCCGACCTCAAGGGCCAGCGCGTACTGGTACTGGACGACGAGGCTGCGGTGCTCGACGCGACCCGATCCCTGCTGGAGCAGTGGGGATGCGCCGTCGTCACTTGCCGCAGCGCCGACGAGGTGGTCGAGGCCGCGGGTCGCCTGGGTCCGCCCCACGTCGCGTTGGCCGACTACCACCTCGGCCCTGGGCAGAACGGCCTGGCGGCCCTCGAGGCGCTGCGACGCGACCAGCCGGAGATGGGCTGCGTGATCGTCACGGGCGAGTCCGATGCCGCGATCCGCCAGCGCCTGGCCGACGAGGGACTGCCTGTGCTGGAGAAGCCGGTGGACCCCGAAGAGTTGCGCTCCGTGCTGGGCCTGTTCCGCGCCATGGACGACTGAAGACAGAAAGGGCAAGCGATGCAGTGGCTTTCCGACAACCTGGAGGCGCTGCTCGCAGCGCAGGATCGGCAACGCAGTTTCGATGCCATCGTCGTGGGCTCCGGCTATGGCGGCGCGGTGGCGGCGTTGCGACTGGCCGAGGCCCGGCTGAATGTCTGCGTCCTCGAGCGAGGCCAGGAGTACGTTGCCGGCGAATTCCCGAGCGACCTCGGCGACGTGGGCAAGCATGTGCGGGCGCAGTGGCAGGGCGCCGGCGCGGTGCAGAACGCGGGCTACGAGGACGCGCTCTTCGATTTCCGCCTGGGGCAGGGTGCTGCCGCGCTGGTGGGAAATGGCCTGGGCGGGGGCAGCCTGATCAACGCCGGCGTGGGCCTTCAGCCGGATCACGCGGTGTTCCAGGGCGAGCACTGGCCCACGGCCATCCGCCGCACCAACCTGAACCCCTGGTTCGAGCAGGCCCGCGCCATGCTGGAGCTGTCGAATCCAGACGACCCCAGGCGTTGTTTCGACCTGCGTGTCACGCGCAAGTACCAGGCGCTGCAAGCGCTGCATGAAGGGCTTCCGTCCCGCCCTGCTGCGCCGGACACGGCCGCGGTCACCGCCCGCTTCCAGGAAGTGCCGGTGGCCGTGTGCCTGCATCCGTGGCAGCTCGACGCACAGTCCGGCACGCTCGGGCCCCGCGCGGCCTGCACGGGCTGCGGCAACTGCGTCAGCGGCTGCAACGAGGACGCCAAGCTGAGCCTGACCAAGACCTATCTGCCGGCGGCGCGCCGGGCCGGGGCGCGCCTGTTCGCCGGGGCCACGGTGCTGAGCGTCCATCGTGACGACGAGCACGCCTTTCCCTGGGTCGTGCGCATCGTCCGAACCACCGAGCGCTCGCTCTATGAAGGCCTGAGCGCTCGCTCTGGGGGGAGCAGCCCTACGCAATGGATCCATGTGTTGCGTGCGCGTCACGTGGTGCTGGCCGCCGGCACCTTCGGCAGCACTGAGATTCTGCTGCGCTCCCGCAGCGCCACAGCCGACATGCAAGGCAGGCCCTGGTCCGCGCTTTCCACCAGCGATCGTCTGGGTGAGCGCGTCTCGGGCAATGGTGACGATGTCGCCTGCATTGCGGAGCTGGAATCGCCGGCCAATGCGCTGGGCGAAACCTCGGCCGGGCCGAATGACGAGCCGACGGGTCCGACCATCTCGGCCATGATCCGCTTCGTCGACGGCAACGACGCCCGCAGGTCGACGCTGGTGCAGGACGGCGGTGTTCCCGGACTGTTGGGGCCGGTGTTCCAGGAACTGATCCAGACCCTCACCACGATCGCCCGCCTGGATGACCCCGCCTCGCCGCCGTCCGACGGTTCGGACGATCTGGCGCCCCAGCCGCGTGTGCGGACCCATTCGCTCACGCTGCTCGGCATGGGGCATGACGACAGTCCGGCGCGGATCGAGCTCGATGCGCACAGTGACCGGGTGCGCTGGCAGTGGCCGAATCCCGAGCAGGCCAAGGCGCCGCCGCTGCACCGCGCGCGTGTCCAGGCGGGCACG
>NZ_CAJYES010000084.1 GCF_913773995.1 uncultured Pseudacidovorax sp. | reverse complement strand
GCGCTGGTCGAGGTCGATCTGGCGACGGACCGCGAGACGGTGCTCGCCGAGGATGCCGAAGTCGACCTCGACGGCGCCTGGTTCCCGCCCGCGGCGGGCGGGCCCTATGCCGTCGCGGCCATGCCCGACCTGCCGCGCATGACCTACCTGGATCCGGCCATCGGCGCCGATGTGGCCCGCGCCGCCGACGAGGCACGCGCCCGCGGCTGGCTGGACGAGCCGCCCGTGCTGATCCGGCCCACCAGCGCGGCACAGGACAACCAGCGCATGGTGCTGCGCGCCACCACGCAGACCGAAGCGGTGGAGATGCTGCTCGACCGCAACACCGGGCGCCTCGACCGCCTGACGCCACCACGGCAACCCGAGCCCGGCCTGTTCTCGCCGATGACACCCTTCGCCTTCACCGCCTCGGATGGACTGAAGGTGCATGGCTATGTCACCCGGCCCGTCGGCGTGCAGGGGCCGGCGCCGACCGTCGTGGCCATCCACGGCGGTCCCTGGGCGCGCGACAGCTGGCAGTTGGCCGGCTATACCTTCGTCCAGATGCTGGCCAATCGCGGCTACGCCGTGCTGCAGGTCAACTACCGCGGCTCGGCCGGCTACGGCAAGGCGTTCATCCGCGCGGGCGACGGCGAGTACAACGGCCGGATGCAGCAGGACATCGCCGAAGGCACGCAATGGGCCGTCGATCAGGGCATTGCGGACCCGAAGCGGCTGGCCGTGCTGGGCGCCAGCTTCGGTGGCTTCTCGGTGCTGGCCCAGCTGATCCAGAAGCGGCAGGACTGGCGCTGCGGCGTCGACATGGTGGGCGTCGCCAACTGGCCGCGCGTCATCGAAGCCTGGCCACCCTTCTGGCGCAATCGCCACTACTTCGCCCGCACCTACGGTGATGTGAAGGACCCGGCGCAGCGCGCTCGCATGCTGGCCAATTCACCCATCACGCAGATCGACCGCATCGACGTGCCGCTGCTGGTGGTGCACGGCGACAACGACGTGCGCGTGCTGCGGCAGGATTCCGACGAGGTCGTCGCCGCCCTGCGCGCGCTCAGGCGGCCGGTGACGCACCTGCGCTTTGCCGATGAGGGCCACCAGGTGCGCCACTGGCGCAACCGCCTGGCCATGTGGCGTGCCACCGAGGACATGCTGGCCGGCTGCCTGGGCGGCCGCAGCGCCGGCTTCGATATGTTCGAGCTCGTTCCGCGCTGAGTCCCCGGCCTCATGGCGGGGTGGCCTCAGGACGAGGCGGCGCAGTCCTCGACCTTGAATTCCACGCGCCGGTCCAGCGCGTCGCTGGCGTCGTCGGCGCCGGTGCCGACGATGTTCTCGCGAAAGCCCATGCCGGCCTCCTTCAGGCGCTTGGCGAGACTGGGCGCCTCGGCGGCCAGGCGCGTGCGCACGATGGTCGCGCGCTGCAGCGACAGGCGCTCGTTGACCGATTCCGAGCCGGTGCGGCTGGTGTGGCCGGTGACGAGCAGGCAGTTGTTGCTCATCTGCGCCGCCTGGCGGGCGATCTGGCGCAGCCACATCGGATAGACGCCGCTGATGCGCGAATCGCTCAGGAACTCCGTGGAGCCGGGCCGGAAGAGGAACTTCACGCTCAGCTTGCTGGCCTCCAGGCCCAGCTTGGCCAACTGGCCGAAGCTGCGCTCGGCATCGGCCGTGCGGCCCAGCTGCATCTGCGTGAGGTACAGGCCGTTGTACACGCGCAGCTGCTGGCCGTCGGGCCGCTGAGCAGCGGCCTCGTAACGGGTCAGTGCCTCCTGCCAGCGGCCGGCGGCATAGGCGTCGATGGCCTCCTGCAGCACGGCGGTGGTGGGCAGGCGCTGCAGGTACAGCGCATCCGCCTGCTGGCCGGCGGGCGTCTGGCTGGTGCGGATGTAGCCGTCGACGGCGCGGTCGCGGGTGCTGACCGGGCTGTCGCGGTAGAAGGCGGTGGGCCGGGTGTCGAGCTTTTCGTCGGCGACGCGCGCGACGGTCTGCGCGACCACCGTGCCGCTCTTGAGTTCGGTCAGCGCCAGGGCCAGTTGCCAGCGACCGGCCGACGCATCGGCCTGCCGGGTCAGCGTGCCGCTTAGCACGTATTGCGCCTGCTCCACCGCCTGGCTGTCGACCTGACTCACCGTGAACTGGCTGAAGCGCTCCTGCATGCGCTGCATGATGCGCTGCTGGGCGGCCTGCGTCACCTCGGTCTGCTGGCCGGTCGTGCCGTCGAGCAGCGGGTCGATGACGATGCGGCTCTTCTGCAGGCGCGATTCGACGCGGGCCAGGAAGGCCGGCATCTTCTGCGTCTGGACCATCAGGTCGTCCACCGCCTGCTGCACCGCGCGGTCGAAGGGCATTACCTCGGTGGAAGGCGCTGGCGGCTTGTTGGCGCAGGCGGCCAGCAGTGCGCCCGCGGCCGCGAGCAGCAGCAGCGCCCGAAGGCGCATCCAGGCACGAAGAACAGCAGCGGCAACGGCAGACGGATTCAACATTCGCTCCTCAGGTAGGCCATGTCCTGCGCCGACAGGGGTTCACCCACCGCGGCGCGCATGTTGATGTCGATGCACCGGCGCGAGGCAGGCAGGCGCGGCGGCGGCTCGGGCGCCGCGGCCTCGGTGGACACGGGGGCGGCGGCCGGCGCGGGCCGGCTGCGCGCGGCCGGACGGGGCGCGGGCGGCGGCGCGGCCTCGGCAGGTGCCGGCGTCGGTGCCGGCCGCGGCAGGGCCAGGCAAGGCGTCGGGCATGGCGGCGGCGCATCGGCCGCGACCACGGGCGCGGCAGGCGCCAGCCATCCGACCATGCCCAGCATCCACGCCCCTGCGAGCGCAGTCCCGCGCATGCGCGCTCAACCCACGCGCACGCAGACGCCGGAGCGCGCGGCAGGGCCGAACGTCTGGCCGTCCAGGCGAGCCGTGTGGAACATCATCCGGACGAATGTAGAGGAACAAAGTCACGGCGGACGCTTGCCGAATGGCCGGTCCGCCGAATGGCATAGGCGCGGGGCGGCGGCGGCTGGCCGCCCTGCCCCGCCCCGGCCGCGGTCGATCAGAAATCGACGCGCAGGCCCACCTTCACGCTGCGGCCGGGCAGAGGCGCCCGCGGGTAGACGGTGGTCGTGAGGATCGACGTGGCGCTGTAGGCCAGCTCGTTGCCCA
>NZ_CAJYES010000083.1 GCF_913773995.1 uncultured Pseudacidovorax sp. | reverse complement strand
GGCCGGCGTCGGACGCTGATGCCGATGGCCGAGCCGCTGTCCCAGACCTCTGCCGGGCTGCCCGCGGACGGTGCACCGCAGGACGAGGACCATCGCTGGATGGCACTGGCGCTGGACGAGGCCCGCGCCGCCGCCGCCGCAGGCGAGGTGCCGGTGGGTGCCGTGCTGGTGCGCGACGGCCGCATGGTGGCCACCGGGCGCAATGCGCCGGTCGCCACGCACGACCCCAGCGCCCACGCCGAGATGGCGGCACTGCGGGCGGCCGGACAGGCACTGGGCAACTACCGCCTCGACGGCTGCACCCTCTACGTGACGCTGGAGCCCTGCGCCATGTGCGCTGGCGCCATGCTGCATGCGCGGCTGGACCGTGTGGTCTTCGGTGCCGCCGATGAGCGCACCGGCGCGGCGGGATCCGTGCTCGATCTCTTCGGCATCGACCAGCTCAATCACCAGACTGCCGTGCAGGGCGGCGTCATGGCCGAGGCCTGCGGGGCGCTGCTGCAGGACTTCTTTCGCGGGCGACGGGCCCAGGCCCGGGCGCAGGCGCAGCCGGTGCGCGACGACGCGCTTCGCACACCCGAGGCGCGCTTTGCCGGTTTCGACGGGCCGCCTGCGTACATGAGCGAGCTGCCGGCCCTGCACAGGCTGCGGCTGGCCTATGTCGACCGCGGCGGCGACGACGCCACGCACGACCGACGACCGGCGGTGCTGTGCCTGCACGGTGCGGCCCAGTGGGGCCACCTGTTCCGCCATCTCCCGGCCTTGCTGCCGGATCATCGACTGCTGATTCCCGACCTGATCGGCTTCGGCCGCAGCGACAAGCCCAAGAAGGAAGGCGTGCACACGCCCGAATGGCATGCACAGGTGCTGGGAGAGTGGCTGGCGGCGCTGGGTGTCGGCGAGGTGGGGTTGATCGTGCATCCCGACATGGCGGACCTGGCCGGCCTTCTGGCCGAGCAGGGCACGATCGCCGGACCGCCGCTCGTCATCGCGCCATCGGCCCTGGCCGTGCGCGGTGCTGCGGCCGAGGACGCGGCGCGCGCCTGGGCGGCGCCTTTCCCCGACAAGGGCCATGAGGCGGCCCTGCGCGCGTGGGGTGCCCGCCGCCGCCCCGTTCAGGACCTGTCCGCCGACGCGGCCCGCGCGCTGGCCGACCAGTGGCGGGCCCGCCGAGGGCCGATGGGATACTCCCGCGGGTGAACAAGAAGCACATCTACATCTACTCCCCCTCCAGTGCCGTGCGCGAGAAGCCGGCCTTCCGCCGCGGCGTGGCCTGGCTGCGCGCGCAGGGCCACGAGGTGGAGATCGACGAGGCCGCGCTGTCCGCGCAGCAACGCTTCGCCGGCGACGACGCCACCCGCATCGCGGCTATCGCACGGGCCGCGGCCAGCGGCGCGGACGTGGCCCTGGCCTCGCGCGGCGGCTACGGCCTCACCCGGATCCTCGACGGCATTCCCTACAAGGCGGTGGCCAAGGCCATCGAGCGCGGCACGGCCTTCGTCGGCATGAGCGACTTCACGGCCTTCCAGCTCGCGGTTCTGGCGCGCACGGGGGCGGCCACCTGGTCGGGCCCGACGCTGTGTGGCGACTTCGGTGCCGAGGAGGGCATCGACGAGATCACCGCCGCCTGCTTCGACGACCTCTTGGAAGGCTACGGCGAGGGCACCGGCTGGCGCCTGCCGGCACGCAACGAGCTGCCGAGCTTCAAGCCCATTCGCGGCGCCACGCTGTGGGGCGGCAATCTGGCCGTGCTGTGCAGCCTGCTGGGCACGCCGTACTTTCCGCAGGTGGACAAAGGGGTGATGTTCCTCGAGGACGTGGGCGAGCATCCCTACCGCATCGAGCGCATGCTGGAGCAACTGCGCCTGGCCGGCGTGCTCGCCCGTCAGAAGGCGGTCGTGCTGGGCCAGTTCACCGGCTATCGGGCCGCGCCGCACGACCGTGGCTTCAAGCTGCAGACGGTGGTGGAGCGGCTGCGCAGCCAGATCAAGGCGCCCGTGCTCACGGGTCTGCCTTTCGGGCATGTGCCGACCAAGGTGCTGCTGCCGGTGGGCGCTACCGTCGATCTGGCGGTGGAAGGCAAGGAGGCCTTCGTCGTTTGGGGTCACGGTGTGGGTGGCAGCCGCCATGCCACAGCGCACGAACCTCACGGACACGCGCACTGACGCCCATGTGCGCCAGCCGATGCGGGCTTTAGGCGATCGCTGCGTGCAGCTCAGTACGTGCGCAGCCCGGCGTCCAAGCGCAGGCGGAACGATTCGGACTGGCCGAACAGGGCGCTGATGGGCTTGAGCTCCTGCCGGGCTCGCGCTTCGCCGCAGGCCTGCACGAGCGCGGTGAGCAGGTCCTGGCGCAGGTACCAAAGGGCTTCGAGCTCGGTGGCATAGGTCACCCGCTCCGCCAGCCGGTGTCCCTTGACGAGGAGGCCATGCCGCTGCAGCGTCGCCAGCATGGCGGCGCGCACCTGCTGGAGCGTGCGTTCAGTGCCGCTGCGCTCGGCCCTCTGGGACGGTGCGCGCAGCCAGCGAGAGATCGCGTTCAAGGACTTCATGGAGGTGATCTGAGGTCGCCTGACAAACACCTTACGCAGCCGCGCGGTCAAATGCAATGCAGACAAAAGTTTGCAGAAGTTTGCCTACTGTCCCATTCCGGAACAGGGCGTCCGCCGTCCGAGGCATGCAGAGGCTCCTCTGTGCGCGCCCCATGGCTCGGACCGAATTGTGGGCAAAGCCCAACCCAAATAAGTTGACCTAAGTCAATCGCGCCGTTGAACTCGCGAGAGTTCGCACGTCTGGAGATAATTACCCGAAACAATTCGTTCAAACTTGACGATGGCAACCACGGTCGTTTTCGCGGACCTGACCGGCAGTACGCGGGTTTTCGAGGCGATGGGCAATGCCCGGGCCACCGACACCGTCACGCGGTTGGTCCAATGGGTGGGGGATGTGTGCGAAGCCCATGGCGGCCGGGTGATCAAGAAGCTCGGGGACGGCATCTTTGCGCTCTTTCCGGCGGGTGAACCGGCGATCTCCGCCATGCTGGAAATCCAGCGCAGTCACCACAAGCGCCTGCTCAAGTGGCCCGAGGCGCTGCGCATGGACCTTCAGATCGGCATTGCCAGCGGAGAGGTGGTGGAGGTCGACGGCGACTTCTATGGCGACGCGGTCAACGTCGCCTCTCGCCTGAGCGATCTGGCCGGGCCCGGCCAGATCTGGGCCACCGAATCGGTGGTGGACCAGCACATCGGCCCCGAGGTCCGCCATCGCAGCCTGGGGCCCATCAGCATCCGCGGCCGGCAGGAGACGCCGACCGTCCACCGCATCGACTGGCAGGACGAGGTGGTGGACCTGCTGACGTTGCCGGCCGCGCTGTCGACGGTGGCCAAGCCGGGCATCGACACCGCTTTCGGCCAGATCGAGCTTTCCTGGCTGGACGTGCACGCCGCCTTCGGCGCACACGACCTGCCCATCCACCTGGGCCGGGTAAGCGAGGCCGATTTCGTGGTGAACGATCCGCGCGTGTCGCGCCTTCACGCCCGCATCGAGGCCCGCAACGGCAGTTGCATCCTGACCGACGTGAGCAGCTATGGCACGTGGGTGCGCTTTCGCGATGCCGATGGCAGCAGCAGCGAGGTGGCGCTGCGTCGGGACGAGTGCATGCTGCATGGCAGTGGCGAGATCAGCCTGGGTGCACCGCTGTCCGACTTCACCGCGCCCACCATCAGCTTCCACACGGCCGGCGGCCGCGTGCAACTGGCCATGAAGGCGGACGCTTCTTCCTAGGCGGGCGCATGCACCGGGCCGCCGCGGCGCCCCGGGGGGCGTCTCAGCGGTCCACCGGCAGGATGAGGGTTTCCTTCACCTCTTCCATCACGACATAGCTGTGCGACTCCGCCGGCACGGGCAGCTTCTTGAGGATGTCGCCCAGCAGGTGGCGGTATTCGCCCATGCCGCGCAGCCGGGCCTTGACCAGGTAGTCGAAGCCGCCCGAGACCAGGTGGCATTCCAGCACCTCGGGCATGTGCAGCAGTTCCTTGCGCACCTTGTCGAAGACATCGGCCGACTTGGACGACAGCTTGATCTCCACGAACACCAGCAGCATCTTGCCCAGCGCCTCCGGTGCCAC
>NZ_CAJYES010000082.1 GCF_913773995.1 uncultured Pseudacidovorax sp. | reverse complement strand
TCTCTGCCCGCGCCTCCATTGCCCGACGCACGCTGTTCGCACTCGCCGCGGCACTCGCCGCAGCCTCCTGCGCCACGGCCAGTCCCAGCGACGACTTCTTCCGCGCCGTCATCAGCGACAACCCTGGCGCGGTGGAGCGGCTGCTCAAGCAGGGCTTCGATCCGAACGGCCGCGACCCCAAGGGCCAGACCGGCCTGATCCTCGCGCTGCGCGAGCCCTCGCCGCGCGTGGCCAAGGTGCTCATCGCCTCTCCCCGCGTGAATGTCGACGCCACCAACGTCAGCGACGAGACGCCGCTGATGATGGCGGCCCTGAAGGGCCAGCAGGACTACGTCAACCTGCTGCTGGCCCGCGACGCGGCCGTCAACAAGCCGGGTTGGGCACCGCTGCACTATGCGGCCACCAACGGCCATATCGCGATCATGAAGCAGCTGCTCGAGCAGCATGCGTTCATCGACGCGCAGTCGCCCAACGGGACGACGCCGCTGATGATGGCCGCCATGTACGGCTCCATCGAAGCCGTCAAGCTGCTGCTGGACGAGGGTGCCGACATCGCCATGAAGAACCAGCTGGGCATGAGTGCGTTGGACTTCGCCAAGCGCGGCAACCGGCCCGACGCGGTCGAAATGCTTACTCGCGCAACCCAGCTCAAACCCCGGCCTGCGGGTGCTGGCAAGTGGTGATAGCGACCCGCTAGAACTTTCGGATTCAAGATGCTGGCTGGCTGACAACGCCGGCTCGAAAGTGCTTGCAAGCGGGCGGGAACCGATGGCCCAATGGCCGTGTAACGTCCCGTTTCAGGGTGACATCGGAGGTGCAGCCAGACGGTCGTGCCAGCCCGGATGCCATCCTGTCCTGCGGCCCGCGCATGGGCCGCCGTCCAGGTCTATGAGTTCCCTTTCCGTCCCTGCTCCGGCGGTGCCTGCCGAGCATCTCGACGCGGCCGTGCTGCGCCGGATGGTGCGGCACGACCAGATGGTCGCTGTGCGCCACAGCGTGCTGGCCGCCATTCCCATCAATGCCGTGCTCACAGTGGCAGCGCTGCTCATGGCCTACAGCGGCGGCGAGCTGGCCATGGGCGTGGTCTGGGTCCTGCTGTCCGCCACCGTCAACGTCACGCGTGCCGTCATATGCCGCCTCCCTTACCGTGGGTCGGAGCAGGAGCCATCGGGCGAGCAGCGCCCACCCCTGCTGAGCGGACGATGGTGGCGCACGCGCAGCGTCGAATGGCACCTGCGCGCCGCGACCCTGCTGGGCCTGTGCTCAGGCCTCGTGTGGGCCCTGGTGGCATTGCTGTGCGCGGGCTACACCTCACCGCAGACGATCTTCTACCTGACTGTGGTGTGCGGCATCACGGCCGGCTCGGTGACCTACGGCATCGCCTATGCGCGGGTGCCGATCTTCTTCATCACGCCGGCGCTGTTGTCGGTGGCAGGCTGCCTGCTGGCAGCGGGTGGCTTCGACAGGCAGATGCTGGCGCTGATGGTCTTCGTCTACCTGGCGGCGCTCATCCGCAGCGCCAAGCAGAGCGAAGCCGCATTCAAGCGCGGCAGCCGGCTGAAGAACGAGGCGACGGCGCTGGCCGACCGGCTGCGCCAGGCGCATGAGGCCTCGCAGACGGCCGCACGCGAGCTGGAGTTCCGTGCGATGCACGATCCGCTCACGCGTCTGTTCAACCGCGACGGCTTTGCCGACACCGCGGGCCGGCGCCTCGCGGCGGCAGGCGGGCACGAGCATTGCCTGCTGATGCTGGATCTGGACGGCTTCAAGGCCATCAACGACGTCTTCGGCCACGGCGTGGGTGACCGCGTGCTGCAGGACGTCGGGATCTGGCTCAGCCGCGAACTGCAGTGCATGGACGCCGTGGTGGGCCGCTGGGGCGGCGACGAGTTCGTCGTGCTCTACGACGTGGCGGGTTCGGCACAAGCCCCCGAGGACGTGGCCCGGCTGCTGACGCAGCGCATTCCGCAGGCCAGCGTGATGCAGGGCGGCCAGTTGGGCGTGAGCGTCGGCCTTTGCGTGGGCCAGGGCCTGGACGTGATGGACATGCTGAGCTTCGCGGACGAGGCGCTCTACAGCGCCAAGCGCGCTGGCGGCGACAGCTTCCGTTTCTTCGACCATGGGCTGCAGCAGGCGTTGATGGTCCGTCGCGACGTGGAGCGTGACCTCGGCACGGGGCTGGAGACCGGCGCCATCGTGCTGTGGTTCCAGCCCATCTTCACGGCGGCCGGCGAGCTCCACAGCTTCGAGGCGCTGCTGCGCTGGCTGCATCCACGGCATGGCTGGGTCTCGCCCGAGCAGGTCGTTCATGCCGCCGCTGCAACGGGCCGCGCGCGCCGCCTGCTGTCCCATGTGCTGACCCAGGCGTGCCAGGCCATGCACCGGCTGGATGCGGCCGGCCTGGGCCACCTGCCCATGGCCGTGAACGTGTCGCCGCGCGAGATGGCCCACCTGGATGTGGACGACCTGGTGCTCGACACGCTGGAGCGCCATGGCGTGCCGCCACGCCGCCTGCAACTGGAGATCACCGAGGAGGTCGCACTCAATGCCGAGAATACCCAGGGCAAGCTCGCGCGCCTGGCGGCCGCTGGGGTGGCGATCTCGATCGACGACTTCGGCGTGGGCTATTCCTCGCTGGCCTCGCTGCGCGGCGACCATGTGCGGCAGGTGAAGATCGACCGCAGCTTCATCTCGGGCCTCGACGCCTCGCGCGACAACCGACTCCTGGTGAACACCATCCTGCAGATGGCGCGCTCGCTGGGCATCGACGTGGTGGCCGAGGGCGTGGAACGTATCGAGGAGCTGATGGCCCTGCGGGCCCTGCAGTGCCCCCTGATGCAGGGCTACCATCTGTGCCGCCCGGCGCCGCTGGACGAGATCATCCCTCGGCGCTGAGGCGCCGGCGGCGCGTGGCGTTCAGACCACGGCGGCGCCCAGCATGCGTCGCGCCGCGGTGGCGATGGCGGCGGCATCGACACCGAAGAAGTCGCGCAGCGCGGCCCGCGTGTCGCTGCGGCCGAAGCCGTCGGTACCCAGCGTGAGGTAGCGGCGGCCTTCGGGCACGTAGGCGCGGATGGCTTCAGGCACCGCACGCACGTAGTCGGTGGCGGCGATCACCGGGCCCTCGCTGGCGGCCAGCAGGCGGGTGACGAAGGGTTCCACCGTCACGGCGGCGGCTTCGCTTGTGAGCAGGCGCGCTTCGCAGGCCAGGCCCTCGCGCGACAGTTCGCTCCAGCTGGTGATGCTGAACACCGTGGCCTCGATGCCCTCCATCGACAGCGCCTGCGCGGCCTTGACCACCTCGGTGAGGATGGCGCCCGAGCCCAGCAGCGTGACGCGCTGGGTGGCCGTCGGTGCGCCCTCGGGCCGCTGCCAGCCGTCGTAGCGCCAGCCGCCGCGCAGCAGGTCGTCGTGTGCGCTCTCGGGCACGTCGGGCTGGGCGTAGTTCTCGTTCATCAGCGTGATGTAGTGGAAGACGTCCCGCTGTTCCACCAGCATCTCGCGCATGCCGGCATCGACGATGACGGCCATCTCGCCGGCGAAGGCGGGGTCCCACGCGCGGCAGTTGGGAATGGTGGCCGCGACCAGGTGGCTGCTGCCGTCCTGGTGCTGCAGGCCCTCGCCGCCCAGCGTGGTGCGGCCCGAGGTCGCGCCCAGCAGAAAGCCGCGCGCCCGCTGGTCGGCTGCGGCCCAGATGGCATCGCCCACGCGCTGGAAGCCGAACATCGAGTAGTAGATGTAGAAGGGCAGCATGGCCAGGCCGTGCACGCTGTAGCTGGTGGCGGCGGCCGTCCAGCTGGCGATGGCGCCGGCCTCGCTGATGCCTTCCTCCAGGATCTGGCCGTCGATGGCTTCGCGGTAGCTCAGCACCGAGCCGATGTCCTCTGGCGCATAGCGCTGGCCCACGCTGCTGTAGATGCCCACCTGCTTGAACAGGTTGGCCATGCCGAAGGTGCGCGCCTCGTCGGCCACGATGGGCACGATGCGCGGTCCCAGTTCGCCGTCCTTGAGCAGGTTGCCCAGCAGGCGCACGAAGGCCATGGTGGTGCTCATCTCCTTGCCGGCCGCTTCGGTGGCGAAGCGGGCGTAGCTTTCGAGCGGCGGCACCGGCAGCGTGGCGCAGTCGGTGCGGCGCTGGGGCAGGGCGCCGCCCAATGCGGCACGGCGCTCGCGCAGATAGCGCATTTCGGGGCTGTCCTCGGCCGGCTTGTAGAAGGCCAGCGAGGTGGCCTGTTCATCGCTCAAGGGCAGGTTGAAGCGGTTGCGGAAGCCGATCAGGTCGGCCTCGTCCAGCTTCTTCTGCGAGTGCGTGGTCATCCTGCCCTGGCCGGCGGTGCCCATGCCGTAGCCCTTCTTGGTGTGGGCCAGGATCACCGTGGGCTGGCCGCGGTGGGCGGCAGCCGCGGCATAGGCGGCGTGGATCTTCACCAGGTCGTGGCCGCCGCGCTTGAGGCGGTCGATCTGCTCGTCGGTCATGCCCTGGGCCAGGCGCTGCAGGGCCTCGTTCTGGCCGAAGAAATGGTCGCGGTTGAAGCGGCCGTCCTTGGCGGCGAAGGTCTGCATCTGGCCATCCACCGTCTCGGCGAAGGCACGCAGCAGGGCACCGTCGGTGTCGCGGGCGAACAGGCCGTCCCAGTCGCTGCCCCAGACCAGCTTGACCACGTTCCAGCCGGCGCCGGCGAAGAGCTTCTCCAGCTCGTCGATGATGCGGCCGTTGCCGCGCACCGGGCCGTCGAGGCGCTGCAGGTTGCAGTTGACCACCCAGACCAGGTTGTCCAGCCTCTCGCGTGCGGCCAACGTCAGGGCGCTCATCGACTCCGGCTCGTCCATCTCGCCGTCGCCGAAGAAGCCCCAGACCTTGCGGCCTTCGCAGTTCAGCAGCCCGCGATGGGTGAGGTAGCGCATGAAGCGCGCGTGGTAGATGGCACTGATCGGCCCGATGCCCATGGAGCCGGTCGGGAACTGCCAGAAGTCCGGCATCAGCCAGGGGTGCGGATAGCTCGACAGGCCTTTCGCCCCCTTCAGCGGCGCCGTGATCTCCTGACGGTAGTGGGCCAGGTCGTCCTCGCTCAGTCGGCCTTCGAGGAAGGCGCGGGCATACACGCCCGGCGCGCTGTGCGGCTGGAAGAAGACCAGGTCGCCTCGGTGCGCGTCGGTGCGGCCGTGGAAGAAGTGATGGAAGCCCGTCTCGAACAGGTCGGCGGCGCTCGCATAGCTGGCGATGTGGCCACCCAGCTCGCCATAGGCCTGATTGGCGCGCACCACCATCGCCAGCGCATTCCAGCGCATCAGCGCGCCGATGCGCTCTTCGATGGCCAGGTCGCCGGGGAAGGGCGCTTGGCGATCCACCGGCACCGTGTTGGCATAGGGCGTCGCCAACTCGGGCTGCCAGCCGATGCGCTGCGCCCGGGCCAGGCGCGCGAGCTCGTCGAGCATCCAGCGGGCACGCTCAGGGCCGTGGGTGTGCAGCAGCGCGACGAAGGCCTCGCGCCATTCGGCGGTCTCGACGGGGTCGACATCGGTGGAGGACGTCTCCGGGGCGGCCAGGGACAGGAGCTGCGTGGCATGGATCGGGGCATTCATGCCCGGCACTTTAGGCAGGCAGCCGGCAAATGTGCTGTCGGATTCGGGCGCGTCGACCCTGAGTCGACGGCATAAACTGCCGCCAAACGCCAAGGACGCCGCATGAACAACTTCCCGCTCGACGCCACGGACCTTCGCATCCTCGACGAGCTACAGCGTGACGGCAGCCTGTCGAACGTCGAGCTCGCCCGGCGGGTGCATCTGTCCCCTTCGCCCTGCCTGGCGCGCGTCAAGGCGCTGGAGGCGGCGGGCGTCATCGCCCGCTACGTCGCCCTGTGCAGCGCGCCGGCGCTCGGGCTAGGCCTGAACGTCTTCATCTCCATCAGCCTGCGCACGCAGAGCAAGGAGGCACTGGCCTCCTTCGAGCGCCGCATCGCCGAGCATGACGAGGTGATGGAGTGCTACCTGATGACCGGCGACAGCGACTACCTGATCCGCGTCGCCGTGGCCGACATGGCGGCACTGGAGCGCTTCATCCTGGAGCAGCTCACGCCCATCCCTGGTGTCGAGAAGATCCGCTCCAGCTTTGCGTTGAAGCAGGTCCGCTACAAGACGGCACTGCCCCTGCCGCGGCGTTGACCGGAGTGGCCCGCAGGGCCGGCCTGGGGTTTAAGTCGTGCCTAAGCGATGGCTTTCACAGTCACGCCATCGCAACTCGACACGCAGCCAGGAGGCTCACCATGAACACCCAGACGATCCTGCAATCGCCCAAGCGGCTGGTGATCGCCCTTGCCGCCGCCGGCGTGCTCGGCGCCGCGGCCGGCGGGGCCTACACCAGCGCCCATGCCCTGGGCTCCGCGCCCCAGCCGACCGTCGTGGCCGCAGCCCCGATGGTGGCGCCCATCGCCGCGCCCGACTTCTCGGTCATCACGGCCCAGCAGGGTCCGGCGGTGGTCAACATCAGCGTCTCGGGCATGACCAAGACGGCGCTGGACACCAGCGGTGACGACGACGACAGCGGCAGCGCCGCCATGCCACCCGGCATGTCGCCCAACGATCCGTTCTATCAATTCTTCCGCCAGTTCGGCGGCGTGCCCGGCCACCGGCAGGGCCCGCAGCGCTCGGTGCCGACGCGCGCCGAAGGCTCCGGCTTCATCCTGAGCCCGGACGGCATCATCCTGACCAACGCCCACGTGGTGGAGGGCGCCAAGGAAGTGACCGTCAAGCTCACCGACCGCCGCGAATACCGCGCCAAGGTGCTGGGCGCCGATCCCAAGACCGACGTCGCCGTCCTCAAGATCAACGCCAAGGACCTGCCGACGGTCAAGCTCGGCAGCCCCAAGGACCTCAAGGTGGGCGAATGGGTGCTGGCCATCGGCTCGCCCTTCGGCTTCGAGAACAGCGTGACGGCGGGCGTGGTCAGCGCCAAGGGCCGCTCGCTGCCCGACGACGGCTTCACGCCCTTCATCCAGACCGACGTGCCCATCAACCCCGGCAACTCGGGTGGCCCGCTGTTCAATGCGCGCGGCGAGGTGGTGGGCATCAACTCGCAGATCTACAGCCGCAGCGGCGGCTACCAGGGTGTCTCGTTCTCGATCCCGATCGACATCGCCATGCGCGTGAAGGACCAGATCGTCGCCACCGGCCATGCCGACCATGCCAAGCTGGGCGTGGCCGTGCAGGAGGTGAACCAGGCCTTTGCCGATTCCTTCAAGCTCGACAAGCCCCAGGGCGCGCTGGTTTCAAATGTGGAGAAGGGCGGGCCTGCGGACAAGGCCGGCCTGAAGTCCGGCGACGTGATCCTCAAGGTGGAGGGCGAGCCGATCACCACGTCGGGCGACCTGCCGGCCATCATCGGCCAGATGGCGCCCGGCCAGAAGGCACGCATCGAGGTCTGGCGCGACGGTGGCGCACGCGACCTGACGGCGCAGCTGGGCAACGCCAGCGACAAGGTCAAGGTCGCCAAGGCCGAGGAGGCCGTCGGCAAGGGCAAGCTGGGCCTGGCGCTGCGTCCCCTGCAGCCGCAGGAGCAGAAGCAGGCCGGCATCGCCGGTGGCCTGCTGATCGAGGACGCCCGTGGCCCCGCCGCCAATGCCGGCATCCAGCAGGGCGACGTGCTGCTCGCGATCAACGGCACGCCCGCCCGCAGCGTGGACCAGGTGCGTGAAGCCGTGGCCAAGGCCGACAAGTCGGTGGCGCTGCTGATTCAGCGGGGCGACGAGAAGATCTTCGTGCCGGTGAACGTCGGCTGATGGGGGGTGCGCCCGTGAGCGCTGAGCGGCGGCGCCCGCAGGCGTGGCCGTGTCATCTGGAGTCGAGCGGTGCCCTATGCCGCTCGGCTCTTTTTCTTTTGGGTGGCGGGAGCGATGCCGAGCGGGACTTCGCCGACTTTCGCGTCCACGCCCGCTGCGTAGGACGGCGCCGCGTGTTGGCCGAGTGCGCGGTGCCCTCAGCTTCCTCTAAGTTGTGCATCGCAGCATCAAGGCGCACCATCCACTCCCGACCCACACCCCATGAAAGCCTCGGACCTGCGCGAACGCGCCTTCGCGATGCCCTTCACCAGCCCGGCCTTTCCGCCCGGCCCTTACCGCTTCGTCGACCGGGAATTCATGGTCGTCACCTACCGCACCGATCTCGACGCCCTGCGCGCCGTGGTGCCGGAACCGCTGGAAATCGCAGAGCCGGTGGTCAAGTACGAATTCATCCGCATGCCCGATTCCACCGGCTTCGGCGACTACACCGAGTCGGGCCAGGTGATTCCAGTCCAGCTGCGCACAGCGAAGGGCCTGGAGAAGGGCGCGTACGTGCATGCCATGTACCTGAACGACCATCCGCCCATCGCCGGCGGGCGGGAGCTGTGGGGCTTTCCGAAGAAGCTGGCCACGCCCCGATTCGGTTACGAAACCGATGTGATCGTCGGCACGCTCGACTACGGCGCCGTGCGCGTGGCCACCGCCACGATGGGCTTCAAGCACCGCACGCTGGAGCACGGGCCGATCCTCGACGCCATTGCGCAGCCCAACTTCCTGCTCAAGATCATTCCGCATGTGGATGGCACCGCCCGGATCTGTGAGCTGGTGCGCTACCACATGGTCGATGTACAGCTCAAGGGCGCCTGGACGGGCCCCGGCTCGCTGGAGCTGCATCCGCATGCGCTGGCGCCGGTCGCCCAACTGCCCGTGCTCGAGGTGCTGTCCACCGTGCACTACATCGCGGACATGACCCTGGCGCTGGGTACCGTCGAACTCGACTATCTGAAGTAGCCGGCCTCGCGTCGGGCCTCGAGCCCCTTTCCCATTTCTTCAACCTCGCATCGAAAGGAACCCCATGCAACTCAAGGACAAGGTCGCCTACATCACCGGCTCGGCCAGCGGCATCGGCAAGGAGATCGCGACGCTCTTCGCGCAGGAGGGCGCCAAGATCGTCATCGCCGACCTGAACAAGGAGGCCGCCGACGCCACGGCGGCGGAGCTGAAGGCCACAGGCGCGCAGGCCATTGGCGTCGCCGTGGACGTGACCAACGAGCAGCAGGTCGACGCCTCCGTCGAGGAAGCCGTCAAGGCCTTCGGCGGCATCGACATCCTGGTCAGCAACGCCGGCATCCAGATCGTGCACCCCGTCGAGGAATTCGGCTTTGCCGACTGGAAGAAGATGCTGGCCATCCACCTGGACGGCGCCTTCCTCACCACCCGCGCCTGCCTCAAGCACATGTACGCGCAGGGACGCGGCGGCAGCGTGATCTACATGGGCTCGGTGCACTCCAAGGAGGCCTCGATGCTCAAGGCACCCTACGTCACCGCCAAGCATGGCCTGATCGGCCTGGCCAAGACGGTGGCGAAGGAAGGCGCCAAGCATGGCGTGCGCGCCAACGTGATCTGCCCCGGCTTCGTGCGCACGCCGCTGGTGGAAAAGCAGATTCCCGAGCAGGCCAAGACGCTGGGCATCTCCGAAGAGGAAGTGGTGAAGAACGTGATGCTCAAGGAGACGGTGGACGGCGAATTCACGACCACCGACGACGTGGCGCGGGTGGCGCTGCTGTTCGCCGCCTTCCCGAGCAATGCGCTGACCGGCCAGTCGCTGGTGGTGAGCCATGGCTGGTTCATGCAGTGAGCGTCATCGACCAGCGTTCGGCCACCAGCGGGCCGCTGCCATAGCCCTCGTGCGGTTCGGAGGTTTCAAGCACGAAGCCCCGCGCCGCGTAGATGGCGCGGGCGGCTTCGAGGCAGCTGTGAGTCCACAGCACCATCTGCCGGTAGCCGCGGGCGCGTGCGAAGGCAATGCATTCGTCGACCAGCCTGCCACCAAGGCCCAGGCCGCGCCCCTCGGGCCGCAGCACCAGCAGGCGCAACTGCGCCACCTCGGGGCTGTGGCGGATCACGAAGATCGAGCCGACGCGCTGGCCGTCCAGTTCGGCGATCCAGCCCTTTTCCCAGGCCGGGTCAGTGGTGCGCAGCCACTGCGCGGTGATGTCGGCCACGGCGGCCTCGAAGCGGCCGTCCCAGCCGTACTCGCGGGCGTAGACCTCGCCGTGCTGCTGCACCACCCAGCCCAAGTCGCCCGGGGCAGGGTCGCGCAGCACGGCGGTGCGCAGCGGCTTGGGCTCAGGATCGAACAGGGTCTCGACCCGCGCCAGGGCCCTGGCCAGTTCGTCGCGCGCGGCCGGCGCGAGCGGCGCCAGCAGGGCGGCCGCGGCATCACGCGAGCGCTGCTGCAGCGGTGAGAAGGCCACATGGCCCGCCTCGGTGAGCGACAGCCGCTGCTGCCTCGCGTCACGCGCATCGGTGGCGCGGGCGAGCCAGCCCAACGATTCGAAGCGCTTGAGCAGGCGGCTGAGGTAGCCCGCATCCAGGCTTAGCGTCTGGCCCAGTTCGCGGGCGGTGAGCCCAGGCTCGTGCGCCAGTTCATAGAGCACCCGCACTTCGGTCAACGACAGGTCGCTGCCGAGGTAGGGCTCCAGCACGCCGATGCGCTGGGTGAAGAAGCGGTTGAAGCGGCGGAGGGCTTTGACGGCTTCGGGCGCTACAGAAGACACGACAGACGCGGCGGAAGAGGTCATGGGTGCCATTGTCAACATTATTTGTTGACTGAGGCGATAAATGAGACCGGGGCCTCTTGAAGCGGCCTCCCTTCAGTCCATGGGGAGAACGCCCCGACCCGTAAAATCGTTCCCTCTCCGCCCGGGCGCCAGCGCGGTCCCCGAACGCAGCATCGCAGCGCAGCGCCGCCCTCCGCGGCGCCCGACCCACCCCACGCATGAACGCACCCGTCGACGTCTCCTTCTTTGCGCGCGCCGCCAAGCCGATCACCAGCTACCGCAAGTACTGGGCGCAACGCTTCGGCACGGCGAAGTTCCTGCCGACCTCGCGCGAGGAGATGGCTGCCCTGGGCTGGGACAGCTGCGACATCATCGTGGTGACGGGCGACGCCTATGTGGACCACCCGAGCTTCGGCATGTCCGTCATCGGCCGGGTGCTTGAGGCGCAGGGCTTTCGCGTGGGCATCATCGCCCAGCCCGACTGGCAGAGCGCCGAGCCCTTCCGCGCGCTGGGCAAGCCCAACCTGTTCTGGGGCGTCACCAGCGGCAACATGGACTCGATGATCAACCGGTACACCGCCGACCGGAAGATCCGCAGCGACGATGCCTACACCCCCGGCGACGTCGGCGGCAAGCGCCCCGACCGCGCCGCCATCGTCTACAGCCAGCGCTGCCGCGAGGCCTTTCCGGACGTGCCCATCGTGCTCGGCGGCATTGAAGGCAGCCTGCGCCGCATCGGCCACTACGACTACTGGAGCGACAAGGTCCGCCGCTCGATCGTGGTGGACAGCAAGTGCGACCTGCTGCTGTACGGCAATGCCGAACGCGCCATCGTCGAGGTGGCCCACCGCCTGGCCGCGCGCGAGCCGGTGCAGCAGATCACCGACGTGCGCGGCACCGCCTTCGTGCGCCGCGAGACGCCCGAGGGCTGGTTCGAGCTCGACTCCACCGAGGTCGATCAGCCGGGGCGCGTGGATGCGCACCTCAACCCGTACCTGATGGTCTCGGAGCAGGCCAAGGCCCAGGGGCAGACCTGTGCGCGCGAGGATGAGGCGAATGCGGTGGCCGATGCGGCGAACGCCTCACGCTCCCCGGCCACTGGCGTC
>NZ_CAJYES010000081.1 GCF_913773995.1 uncultured Pseudacidovorax sp. | reverse complement strand
GCTCGGTTCTGCGGGAATAGCTCAGTTGGGAGAGCGCAACCTTGCCAAGGTTGAGGTCGACGGTTCGAGACCGTTTTCCCGCTCCAGTTTTAAGGAGGAAGCCTCAAGGCTTCTTCCAGTGTCCGATCAAGACGCGGGAATAGCTCAGTTGGTAGAGCGCAACCTTGCCAAGGTTGAGGTCGACGGTTCGAGACCGTTTTCCCGCTCCAGTGTTTGGTCCAAGACCGCCTTGTCTGCCCCGCTCAGGGAGTTCAGCAAGGCGGTTTTGTTTTGCCCGGTCCTTGGCGGCGGATGTGCTGTGCTCGCGCGCCAAGCCCCTGTTTTCCTGGAGCGGGACTGCGTGCGCTGACGTCTCGCTTGACCGCGTCTACCAGTCTTCCTTGACCGCCAACACCATGTCGCGCGACGCGGCCGCCCGCGCGCTCAGCCATGCGGTGATGGTGCCGGCAGCAATGACTGCGACGCAGAGCGCGGCAAGCCGTCCGGGGGGCAGCAGCATGTCCATCGTCCAGTGGAAGCTCTGCGGATTGACCACCTTCACCAGCACGGTGGCCACGGCCAATCCGAGGCCGAGTCCGGCCAGGGCGCCGATGCCGGTCCAGGCTGCGCCTTCGCCGGCGACCAAGCGGCGCACTTGGCCCGGCGTGAAGCCGAGGTGCGCCAGAAGTCCGAACTCCTTGCGACGCGCGAGCACCTGTGCGCTGAAGCTGGCGGCAATGCCGAAAAGGCCGATGGCGATGGCCACGGCCTGCAGCCAATAGGTCACTGCAAAGCTGCGGTCGAAGATGCGCAATGACACGGCGCGCAGCTCTGCGGTGGAAGCGATGTCCAGCGCGTCGCCGGCACCCAGCCGCGCCAGCGCAAGCCGGCTCAGCGCTTGGCGGATCCTTGCCTCGTCCGAATCGGCGCTACGCCAGAGCGACAGCTCGCTGGCGTTGGCATCGTTGGTGAGCGCCCTGTAGTCGGTCTGGTCGATTGCAATGGCACCGAATTGCCGCGCGTAGTCGCGCCATACGCCCGCCACGAAGAAACGCCCGGCAGGCAGGCCAAAGGCCGCGTCAAGCGACGGCAGCGTGGCGCCCACGCGCGCACCGTGCAGCGACAGCATCGGCTCGCTGACGTAGATCGGAATGCGGCCCGGGGGCGTGGGCAGGGCCGGACCCGTCAGCGGCAGGCTGTCCCCGGGCGTGCGCGGGTCGATGGGTCGGGCCAGCAGGCTCACCGCGGGCGCGGCCGGATCCAGTTGCAGCAGGCGCAGACGCTGTGGCGCGACCCGCGCCACGCCCGGGATGGCCCGCACAGACGCCACGAAGTCCGCGTCGAACGGCGCCAGTTCACCTGACGATGCGCCGGCCGCACGCACGTAGAGGTCTGCGGGCAGCACCACGTCGAGCCAACGCGTCACCGATTCGCGGAAGCTAGCGACCATCACGGTGAGCGCCACGGACAACGCCAGGCTCGCCACCACGCCGCTCAGCGCGATGGCGGCGCTGCCGCGCGTGCGTCGGGCCCGCTCCACTGCCATCAGCGGCAACAGCCGTGCGGCGAGCCGCGGCGCCAGCCAGCCGTAGAGCGCCTGGATCAACCATGGGAGTGCAGCGATACCGCCCACCAGCAGGAGCGCGACCGACGCATAGGCCGCCAGCGGCACGCCGAACACCGGCGGCGCCAGCGCCAGCGCGCCGCCGACGCCCATGAGTGCCGCTGCCGGCCACAGCCGGCCACCCCGGCCCGAGGCATCGCCGAGTCCCTTGAGCGCCTGGGCCTCGGGCAGGCGCTGCGCGGAACGCGCCGGCCACCAGCCGCCGGCCAGTGCGGCCAGCATCCCCAGCAGGCCGTAGGCGAGCATGACGCCAGGATCGATCCGCAGGGCTGGCGCCACGTCGCGGAAATAGCCGCCGCCCAGATCGCCGCCAAGCAGCCGGAGTGCGGCCCAGGCCAGCGCGAGTCCGAGGGCCAATCCTGCCGCGCTGCCCACCGCGCCCAGCGTCAGCGACTCGGCCAGTACCAGACGCAAGCGCTGCCGGGCGGTCAGCCCCAGCACACCGAGGAGGGCGAACTGCTGCGCCCGCTTTGCCACCGACAGCGCCAGCACAGAGAAGACGAGGAAGGCGCCCGTGAAGAGCGCCACCAGTGCGAGCACGGTCAGGTTCACACGATACGCCCGCGACAGGTTCCCGATGCGCTGTGCGTCATCGGCCGGTTCGGCCAGCCGCAATGCAGGCGTCCAGGCGGGCAGGGCGCGGATGGTGCGTGCGAGAGCCTCCCTGTCGGCTCCAGGTGCCAGACGCAGGTCGATGCGGCTGAGCCGGCCCTGTCGGCCCAGCAGCGCTTGTGCTGCACCGATGTCCATCACGGCCAGCGCCGGGCCGGGCGCGGCAACCGTGCCGGCGATGTCGAGTGCCAGGGTGGCGCCGTCGGGTGTTCGCAGGTCGAGCCGTTCGGCCCGTGCACCCACGGCTTGTCGGGCGGCCGCGTTCAGGAAGGCCCGTCCCGGCAGCAGCACGGCCAGCCGCGCGTCGCTGCGATCGGCCGAGGGCACGGGCATCAGGGCCGGGGCGATGGCCGGCAGCACGAGCGCATCCACGCCGAGCAGCCGCAGGCTGGTCATCCGTCCATCGCTGGCGCGCATCAGCATCTGGACCTCCAGCACCGGACTGAGCAGCTCCAGCGGCTTCAGCGTGGCCAGTTGGCCGAACAGCGTCTCGTCCAGATCGCCCTGGACGGCGCGCACCTCCAGGTCAGGCTGGCCATTGACGGTGCGCGCTGCGCGCTGGAACTCATCCAGCGCCGAGTTGTTGATCAAATGCACCGAAAACGCCAGCGCCACACCCAGCATGACGGCCAGCACAGCCGCCAGATGACGCCATGGATGGTGGCGGACCTCCTGCCAGGAGAAGGTGTTGAGCAGCGAGAACATCCTTCGATTGTGGGGTGACGCCCCGCTGCCAAACATCGTGAAGCGTTTCACAATGGCTTTATGGTTGCTGGCGTGAATGTTGAATTGATCGAGAGGGCCACCTTGGCCGCGTTGCCGCCCGATGCGCTGGAGGAGTTGCCCGGCTGGCTACTTGCCCTGGACCGCGGTACGGTAGGCCGAGCGCGAAGCGCCGTGCCGCTGCACCATGGCGCGCAGGATCCGGCGGTCCTTTCCCGCATCGAGGCAGCCTACGAGGCCTACGGTCTGCCCACGGTGTTGCGCCTGCCCATCGAGACGCCCGGATTCGAGACTCTCACCGAGACATTGCGCCAGCGCGGCTATGTGCCGTCCCGGCCCACCCAGGTGATGTGTGCCGATTCGGCGACGGTGGCGGGCAACGGGCGACCAGACGCGGTGCACCTGTCGCCTGCGCCTGGGGACGATTGGGCGAGGGTCTATCTGGGCGAAGGCTTCGATCCGGTGGACGGGCAGAGCCGGGTGCGATTGCTGCGACGGGCCAAGGACGCGGTCTATGCCAGCCTGCGCCTGTCGCAAGCGCTGTCGGGTGGTGCCGTGGGTGACGTGGCGGCCGTGGGCAGCGGCTGCTTCGCCGAGGGCTGGATGGGCGTGCATGGCATGCGCACTCGACCGCGCTTTCGCGGCCACGGGTTCGCGCGGCAGCTGATGGCGGCGATGGCCGCCGAGGCCGTGCGGCGGGGCGCCGAGCACAGCTTCCTTCAGGTCGAGGCGGAGAACTACCTGGCCCGCTCGCTCTATGCGCGGGTGGGCTTCGCGCCGGCCTGGATCTACGTGTACTGGCAGCGTCCAGGCGCGGACGCGCTGCTCAAGTGACAGGACCGACCCAGCGGCTGCGGCGCGCCGTCAGCGGAAGCCCTCGGGACCGAGGTGCAGCCGCCGGTCGGCCAGTCCCGCCGCTGCTTCGGAGTGGGTGACCAGCACCAGGCTGGCCCCATGGGCCCGCGATTCGGACAGCAGCAGGTCCATGACTTTCGCAGCGGTGCCCGGATCCAGGTTGCCCGTGGGCTCGTCGGCCAGCAGCAGGCTGGGGCGATGGACCAGCGCGCGAGCGATGGCCACACGCTGAAGCTGGCCGCCCGACAGCGCCTCGGGCAGCCGGCTGCCCAGGCCCTGAAGCCCGACCGCCTCCAGCATCTGCGCAACGCGCTCCGCCTTCCCATCCTGCCGGCCCAGCAGCATCAGTGGGAGTCCGATGTTCTGGCCCACATCCAGGTGGGGCAGCACATGGAAGGCCTGGAAGACGAAGCCCACATGCGCCCTTCGCCACAGGGCGCGCTGCTCGGCGTCCATAGCGCCCAGGTCGTGGGTGCCGTGCACCACGCGGCCTTCGTCCCAATGGTCGAGGCCGGCCATGCAGTTCAGCAGCGTCGACTTGCCCACGCCCGATTCACCCACGATGGCGACGAACTCGCCCGGGGCGACGACCAGATCCAGGTGGCGGAACACCGCACGCGCGTCCGCACCCTGCCCATAGAACTTGCCCAGCCCTTCGATGCGCAGGAACGCGGGCGTCGGCGCCGTGCCCCTGCGGCCTTCTTCTGACGCGCCCTGGGGTGCTTTCCGCTGTCGATTCATGTCGCGCCCTTCGCCAGCGCCTGGCGGACCCGTGCCACCACCCGGTCGGCCGCGTCCGTCGCGTCGCAGGCGATCACCTCGCGCCGCGGCATGCTGCGCAGCCAGGTGATCTGCCGCTTCGCCAGCTGCCGGGTCGCCGCCACACCGCGTTCGCGCAGCGCAGCCAGGTCGGCATTCGTGGGCGCCCGGCCTTCGATGGCATCCAACATCTCCCAGGCCTGCCGATATCCGACGCAACGGATCGAGGGCAATGTCACGTCGAGGTCGCGGCGCTGGCGCAACTGTCGCACCTCGTCGAGGAAGCCGCCAGCCAGCATGGCGTCGAAGCGTTGGGCGATGCGCGCATGCAGCCAGGCGCGATCCTCGGTCTCCAGCGAGATGAGCAGGGCCTCGCCATTGGCCAGAGGATCGTCGCGGCGTGGATCGGCGCCATGGCGGCGATGGAAGGCCGACAGGGGCCGGCCGCTGCTCATCCAGACCTCCAGGGCGCGCTGGATGCGCTGGCTGTCGCCAGGTGCCAGGCGAGCCGCGGTGTCCGGATCCACTTCCGCCAGGCGGGCGTGCATCGCCGGCCAGCCAAGTTCGGCGGCATCCGCGTCGATGCGGCGGCGCACGTCCGCATCGGCCGCCGGCATCGCATCCAGCCCGTCGAACAGCGCCTTGAAGTACAGCATGGTCCCGCCGACCAGCAGCGGCAGTGCGCCACGCTGGCGGATCTGCCCGATCAGCTGCTCGGCATCGGCCACGAAGGCGGCAGCGCTGTAGCGCTCGGCCGGGTCGAGGATGTCGATCAGGTGATGAGGCACCGACGCGCGTTCGGCAAGGGTGGGCTTGGCGGTTCCGATATCCATGCCGCGGTACACCAGGGCCGAGTCGACGCTGACGACTTCCACCGGCACGGATTGCGACGCCGCAACCGCCAGTGCCGCGGCGGTCTTGCCGCTGGCGGTGGGGCCCGCCATTGCGATGTAGCGCAACATGGTCACGGTCGGTGTCCGTCCGCCGCGGTGGACGGGGCCGAGGCGCGACTTTCGCTGCGGGCGGGATGGGTCGAAGAGGAAAAGCAGGAGGCCGGGGAGGGCGCAGGCATCCCGCCGAGGGTAGCAAATCGCCGTGCCCTCCCGCAGGGCTGTGCGCCTCAGGTGCCCAGGGGCTGTGGAGGCTTCACCGCCTGCGGCACGGCCGCGCCGCCGGTCGGTTGGCTCAACCGAGGGGCCGGCTCGCCGGTGGCCAGTGCGGGTGTGCCGATGCCCCGCTCCTTCATCTGGAACAGCTGGGCCAGGGCGGCACGGTACTGCGCTTCGCCCACCGAGTTGGTGCTGTGGTGCGAGCCGCCTTCGACCAGCACGAACATCTTCTGGCCGGTGGCCGCTTCGTAGAGCTTGCGCCCCAGGGTGGGATTGATCAGCGTGTCATTGGAGCCATGCACCACCAGCAGCGGCGAACCGATGGACTTGACCTTCGCCAGCGACTCGAAACGCTGCGTGATGAAGGGCTTGAAGGGGAGCCAACCCCACTTGAAGCTGCTCACCACATCCGAGATCGAGGTGAAGGTGCCCTCGACGATGGTGCCGGATTCGTCCCGCACGTCGGAGGCCAGATCGATGCCGATGGCGCCGCCCAGCGAGTGGCCGAAGATGTAGCGGCGCTGCTTGGGGTACTTAGCGGCCAGCCAGTTCCAGGCGGCGCGGGCGTCCTCACGGGCCGACTCTTCGGAGGGCAGCGTCTTGGTGCTCTTGCCGAAACCTCGGTAGTCGATGGCCAGCACCGAAAAGCCCAGCTCGTGCATTCGGCGTATGCGCGGCGCCGAGCCCGAGACGTTGTAGCGCGCGCCGTGCAGGTAGAGCATCACGGGTGTGTCGCGCGACACCGGCGCGTCGCCCAGCCACAGGCCGTGCAGGCGGACGTCGTCGCCGCCGGGCGTGCGGTAGTCGATCCACACATCGTCCATGCCCGCCGTCATCTCGGCTGTGTTGCCCCAGCTCAGATCGCTGGGCTGGAAGATCCATTCGCGCTGTTGGGCGTCTAGCGTGGAGCATCCTGCACCGACGAGGACGGTGAAAGACAAGGCCGACGCGATGAGGGACCAACGTTTCATTGGGCAAACAGAGACCGGATGGCGGGTCGAAGTTCACAGGGATTTGCAACTGCTGCCGCTGTGAACCGGCTGGTTGACGGCCCGTTACGGGGCTTTCAGACGCTTGCTCTCATGCAACGGCCATGCCCGCCTTTCGGAGGACCGTGTAAACCCCGACGCCGCTGCTGCGACAGACGGCGCCGACGCGGTGTTCTGCCCGGGTAAAAACCCGTGTCTTTCAGCGGCCGCGCAGGAACAGCCCGTCCAGATCGCGCACGCTCAACTGCCGCCATGTAGGGCGGCCGTGGTTGCACTGGTCGGAGCGTTCCGTGGCCTCCATCTGCCGCAGAAGGCCGTTCATTTCGTCCACGGTGAGCCGGCGGTTGGCACGGACGGCGCCGTGACAGGCCATGGTTGCGAGCAACTCGTGCTGGGCTCGCTGGATGACGGTGGTGGCCTCGTGCTGCGCCAGTTCGGCCAGAACGCTGCGGGCCAGCGCCACCGGGTCGCCGTCGGCCAGCGGCGCCGGCACGGCACGCACCGCCAGGGTGCGGGGCGAGAAAGGCGAGACTTCGAGCCCCAGCGCAGCGAGCACTTCGGTGCAGGTTTCCACCGTGGCCACCTCTTCCGGCGTGGCCGCGAAAGTGGCGGGAATCAGCAGTGGCTGGCTCGCGATTGCATGGCCATCGAGCTGGGTCTTCAGGCGCTCGTAGACGATCCGCTCGTGGGCGGCATGCATGTCGACGATGACCAGGCCCTGGGCGTTCTCGGCCAGGATGTAGATGCCTTGCAGCTGCGCGAGCGCACGGCCCAGGGGCCAGTCGGCCGCGCCGGTGGACACCTCGACGGAGGAGGAGCCGGAATGGAAGGCCGGTGTTGCAGAGTGCGGCGCGCCAGCGGATGTCCACGGTGGCTGCAGTGACAGATTTCCCACCGACCCCGCCGGCTGCGGTGCC
>NZ_CAJYES010000080.1 GCF_913773995.1 uncultured Pseudacidovorax sp. | reverse complement strand
AGCGGCCCCAGCTTCCTGGGGCAGGCCGCCAGCGCGGCCGCGGGGGTCGCCGGCGGCATGTTCCTGTTCAATGGCATCGAGCACCTGCTCGGCGGCCGCAGTGGCGCGGGCGGCGGCGGATTCCTGGGCCTGGGCGGCGGCAACGTCGGCACGCCCGAAGTGATCGAGAACGTCACCCAGAACTTCTACGAAGACCGCGGTGGCGGCAGCGGCGACACCCGCCAGCTGGCCGACGATGCCGGCGGCGACTGGTCGGGCTTCGACGGCGGCTCCTTCGACGACGACCAGATCGTCTGAGTTCGCTCGCCCGCGCCGGCCAAGGGCCGGTTGTGACGACGCCAGTCCGCGCGCAGCCGCCGTCAGAAGCGCTCCAGGCTCAGGCCGGGGGCGCTTCGCGCATTCGGGCCATCAACATCCGGGCCGCAGACTCGGGGTCGTCCGCGCCCACGAAGGCCCGCACCACCGCGATGCTGCCCACGCCGCTGGCCAGCGCCTGCGGCAGCCGCTCGGCGTCGATGCCGCCGATGGCGACCAACGGATAGCCCCGCATCAGCCGCGCGTAGTCATGCAGGCGCGCCAGGCCCTGCGGAGCGGTCGCCATCTTCTTGAGCGTGGTCGGGAACACCGCGCCCAGCGCCAGGTAGCTGGGGCTGACGGCATCGGCCCGCACCATCTCGGCATAGCCATGGGTGCTGACGCCCAGGCGCAGGCCGGAGGCGCGCAGCTCCTGCACTTCCTGCGCCGTCAGCGCGTCCAGGTCTTCCTGGCCCAGGTGGACGCCATAGGCCCCGGCCGCAATGGCCTGCCGCCAGTGGTCGTTGATGAAGAGCAGGGCGTCGGTGCCCTGGACGGCGGCGATGGCGGCGTCGATCTCGCGGGCGACGGCCGCTGCGTCGTCGGACTTGAAGCGCAGCTGCACCGTCGGAATCCCGGCCCGCGCGGCGCGGCCGACCCATTCGGCGTCGGGCAGCACGGCATACAGGCCCAGCGCGATGGGGCAGGGCGCGAATGCGTCGACGCGCGCCTGGGGCGGAAAGTCCCGCAGCCCGAAGTCGGCGGGGGTGGCGGGCCAGGCACTGGCGTCGAGGTGGCCCAGGCGCGTCGTCATCGCCTGCCAGGCGCGACCCAGGCATTCGGCATCCACCTCGATGAAGCCCAGCGCCGCGCAGGCCGCCTTGGCACCGCGGTAGACCGCGTCCTCGTCGTGGAAAGGCCCGACCGCCACCGGCGGGTGGTCGTCGAAGCGGCCACGGTGGGCGGCGAGGATGGCGGTCTCGATCTCTTGGGCGTTCATGGATGGCTCCGGGTTCTTGTGGGTGGCGGCGCCCATCAGCGCACCGCCGCGCGAGGCTCAGCCACCGTTCTGGGCGTGGTGCCAGAAGGGCGTGCCGAGCACCGGCGTGCTGGGTTGGGCCGCGTCCTGCGCACCCATCGCACCCGCGCGGAACGCGGCGCGCCCCGCGGCGACCGCGTCGGCAAAGGCGCCGGCCATGGCCACCGGGTCCCGCGCCAGGGCGACGGCGGTGTTCAGCAGCACGCCGTCGTAGCCCCACTCCAGCACCTGGCAGGCATGCGAGGGCAGACCCAGGCCGGCGTCGACCAGCATGGGCACCGTCAGCCGCTCGCGCAGCACCTGCATGGCGTAGGGGTTGACCGGCCCGCGGCCGGTGCCGATGGGGGCGGCCCAGGGCATCACGGCCTGGCAGCCGACATCGACCAGGCGCTGGCACAGCACCAGGTCCTCGGTGCAATAGGGCAGCACCTGGAAGCCGTCCTTGATCAGCCGCTCCGCCGCGCCCACCAGTTGCAGCGTATCGGGCTGCAGGGTGTAGTCGTCGCCGATCAGCTCCAGCTTGATCCAGGGCGTGTCGAACAGCTCGCGCGCCATGTGGGCGGTGGCGATGGCCTCCTGCACGCTGTGGCAGCCGGCGGTGTTGGGCAGCACCGGCACGTCCAGGCGGCGCAGCAGTTCCCAGAAGCCGTTGTCGGCCTTGGCGCCGCCCGGCGCCGCGCTCTGGCGGCGCAGCGAGGCGGTGAGCATGGCCGGCCGGGCGCGCTGCACGGCGGCCTCGAGCACGTCGGGTGAGGGATAGCGGGCGGTACCCAGCAGCAGCCGGCTCTGGAAGCGCTGGCCGTAGAGCACCAGCGCGTCGGCGGATTCGGGGGTGGTCATGGCAGTGTCTCCTTGCGTGGGGTTCAGCCGCCGGTGACGGGGCGGATCACCTCGACCTCGTCGCCGGGCTGCAGGGCGCGCCCGGCATAGGAAGAGCGGGGCACGAAGTCGCGGTTGACGGCGGCCGCGAAGGGGGGGACGGGGTCGAGCAGGGCGATGGCGTCGGCCAGCGTGGCGCCGGAAGGCAGCTCGCGCGGCTCACCGTTGAGCAGGATGTTCATCATCGGGCGGGAAGTTGTTCGATGCCGATCTGCAGTTGATCGGCCAGGGGCGATTCGCGCTGCTGCAGGGTCTGCATGGCAGCGTCGAGCATGGCGGGCGCGATCATGAAGCCGTGCCGGTAGAGCCCGTTGATCTGCAGCACCCGCTCGCCCAGCCAGCGCAGCGCGGGCAGGTTGTCGGGCAGGGTGGGGCGGCACTGGGCGGCGATCTCGACGATGCGTGCCTCGGCAAAGCCACTGTGCACGGTGTAAGCGGCCGACAGCAGTTCCAGCACCGAGCGCACGCTGGGCGGCGACATGTCGTCCGACTCGATCTCGGTCGCGCCGATCACGAACAGGTGGTCCTGCTTGGGGGCGATGTAGATCGGATAGCGCGGATGCACCAGGCGCGTGGGCCGCTGCAGCGTCACTTCGGGCGCATGGATGCGGGCCACTTCGCCGCGCACGCCGCGCACGGCCGGCCACTGGGCATGGGCGCCCAGGCCGCGGCAGTCGATCACACGCTCGCGCGTGCCGGGCGCGATGTCCTGCGGGCTGCGGGCGCTGTGCCAGTGCAGGCGCACTTGCGGATGTGCCTCCAGGGCCTGCTGCAGCGCCGCGAGCAGTTGCCGGTTGTCGAGCTGGCCTTCGCCGGGCAGCAGCAGGCCCTGCATGAAACGGCCGGCCAGGGCGGGTTCGGCTTCGGCCAGGGTCGTCGCATCCAGCGGCTGCGGTGCCGCCAGCGAAGGCTGCTGCGCCTGGTTGTGGGTCAGGGTGCGGCCCAGGCGGCCGGCGTCGGCGGCGTCCTGCCGGTGCCAGACGACGAGCGTGCCGGCCTGCTGGAAGAACACCGGCGCTGGCAGCTCAGCCAGCAGCTGCGGCCACCGTCCAAGGGCATATTCGCCCATGCGCACCACCGACAGCGGCGCAACGGCCGATTCGGCCAGCGGCGCGAGCATGGCCGCGGCTACGCGGGCGGCAGCGCCCTGGGCGTCGGAGCCCTGGGCCTCGTGCAGTTCCACCGCGCAGCCGGCGCGGGCCAGGCTGAGTGCCATCAGCCGGCCCATCAGCCCGCCGCCCAGCACCCAGGCCTTGTCAAAGTCCAGTGATGTTCCCGTCATCGAAAAGAGATGCTCCTTGCTGCACGGATAATTTCCGGCCCATGACCATTCCCACCCAGCGCTATGCGCGCGTGCTCACCATCGCCGGCTCCGACAGCGGCGGTGGCGCCGGCATCCAGGCCGATCTCAAGACCTTCACCGCACTGGGCTGCTACGGCATGAGCGCCATCACGGCCCTCACGGCCCAGAACACCCGCGGCGTGAGCGGCATCCATGCCGTGCCGCCCGCCTTCCTCAAGGCCCAACTCCAGGCCGTGATCGAGGACATCGGCGTCGATGCCGTCAAGCTGGGCATGCTGCATGCGCCCGAGGTGGTGGAGGTGGTGGCCTGGGCCATCGACCATTACCGCCTGCCGAACGTGGTGCTGGACCCGGTGATGGTCGCCACCAGCGGCGACCGGCTGATCGCCGCCGAGACGGTGGACCGGTTGGTGGCCGAACTCTTCCCGCGCGCCGTGCTGATCACGCCCAACCTGGACGAGGCGGCGCTGCTGGTGGGCCATCCGATTGCCGATGCCGACGCGCTGGAAAGCGCTGCGGCCGAGCTGCTGGCGCAGGGCGCGCGGGGCGTACTGCTCAAGGGGGGACACCTGCCCGGCGAGGAGGTCGTCGACCTGCTGGCCATGGCCTGCGGCGAGCGCCACCGCTACGCAGCGCCCCGCATCCAGAGCCGCAACCTGCATGGCACGGGCTGCACGCTGTCCTCGGCCATCGCCTGCGGCCTGGCACTGGGCAAGCCGCTGCCCGAGGCCGTGGCTCAGGCCCGCGACTACGTGCGCGGCGCCATGCTGGCAGGCGTGGCCGTCAAGGTGGGCGAAGGCCACGGCCCGCTCAACCATGGCTTTGCACCGCAGCCGACGGTGCGCCTGCCGCTGTAGGCCGCGTCAGCCGGGCCAGCACGAAGGTCAGCAGCAGCGCCGGCAGGGCCGAGCCCCACTGCGGCGCCCAGGCCGCGCAGCCGTGGTAGACGGCGATGCCGGCAATCCACAGTGCGGCGGCGCTCAGGTCGACCTTGCGGCCTGCGGGCAGCGGCACACCGCCGCCACCCAGCCGGCCCAGGATCACGCCGTACAACGGCACGAACACCGAGCTGAGCATGAGCAGGAAGGGCTCCAGCGCATGCATGGGCAGCACCAGCGCCAGGGCTACGCAGACCAGCGCGATCAGCAGGCCCCAGCGGCGCACGCTCCAGCGCGGGCGCAGACTGTGCATGGAGACCGAGCCTGAGTACACGTCGCCATAGGCGTTGTCCAGCTCGTCGATGAGGATCAGGCCCAGCGCAACCAGCCCGCCCTGGGCCAGCAGGAGCGCCATCACGAGCGTGGTGCCGGGCTCGACCGTGCTGGCCACCATCACGCCCAGCGCATAGCACCAGAGGTTGGCCACCGCATAGCCGACCCAGGTGCCGGTGAAGGCCCCGCCCGGCTGGCCGGGCCGGGCACGCAGTCCGTGGCGCGCATAGTCGGCCACCAGCGGCAGCCAGGAGACGGGCATGGCGATCACCAGGTCCATGGCGCTGAACAGACCCATGCTGCCGTCGCCCTGGCGCTGCCAGAAGGCCGCGAAGCCCTGCGCCTGCAGCTTGCCGGCGAACTGCCAGGTCAGCCAGATCAGCGACAGCACCACCAGCGGCAGGCCGAAGCGGCTGACGAAGCGCCGCACCAGCGACACCATCGAGCCCGACAGCAGCGCCAGCAGCACGGCGCCCCACAGCAGCGTCGCAGCGAGCGCACCGCCCACGGAATCGAGCGACAGGCCGAAAGCCTGCTTCGCGATCGCCTGGGTGCCCTCGCGCATGATGACCAGCTCGAAGGTGGTCCAGCCGACCAGCTGGACGATGTTGAGCACCACCGGGAGCCGTGCGAACACGCTGCCGTAGGCCGAGTGCATCAGGCCCGCGCTCGCGAGTCCTGTCTGGCAACCCAGCCGCGCCGTCCAGGCCAGCAGGCCGGCGCCGATCAGCGAGCCGATGACGATGGCGACCACCGCATCGCGCGTGCCCACCGCCGGCACCAGGAAGGCGCCCACCTGCATCACCAGCAGGCCCACGCCCAGGCTGAACCACAGCGACAGGTGGTCGTGCCAGCGGAAGGCGCGGCGCGCGTCGGGCAGCGGGGTCAGCGCCTCGTTGGCGGGCGGGGTGGATGCGTCGTTCAAGGCCATGCGTCGTTGCTCCGGAGCGGTCGGGCAGGAGAAGCACCGCCGACTGCGTGGGCCGATCCGGCCCTCCGCGGGCCCGTGCGGGCCACCGGAGCTGCTTCCCTGCGCGAGGATTACCTCAGGCCTGAAGCGCCTGTGGCGCTTCGCGGCTCCGGCTGGCCTTTGCACCTTGGACGATGCGTCGGGCCGGCCGAACAGGTTCAAAGGGTGTCTTCTCAGCCTGGCTTCCAGCGAAGCCCGGCACCCCTAGCGAGTCGCGGATTGTAAGAGTGGGAGGGCGGCCCGGCTTGCCGCCCGTCAAGGCTGCGGCGCCGCGCCCAGCAACTCTCGCAGGCGAGTGCTGGTGGTGGTGTACTGCAGCGGCGGCACCTTGCCGTCGAATACCCGCTCGGCCACCGCCCACGCCGCGAGCGTGGCCTCGTGGAAGGCGCTGACGATCAGCTTTCGCTTGCCCGGGTAGGTGTTGATGTCGCCGACGGCGTAGAGGCCGGCTTCGCGGGTCTGGAAGCGCTGGGTGTCGACGGGAATCTGCTTGCGTTCCAGTTCCAGCCCCCAGTCGGCGATGGGGCCGAGGCGGGGCGAGATGCCCTGGCAGACGATCAGCGCATCGAGCGGCAATGCGCGCGTTTCGCCATCGGGCGTATCGATGGTGAGCAAGCGGCCGTCGAAGGTGCTGGGCTGGCCGACGGCGGTACGGATGTCGCCCCGGTCGATGCGCTCGCGCAGGGCAGCGAGCAGCGCCTCGTCGGCGCGGAAGACGTCGCGGCGGTGCAGCAGGGTCACCTCGCGTGCCACGCCGACGAGGCCCAGCGCCGCCTCCACGGCCGCTTCCTCGCCGCCATGCACGACCACCGACTGGCCGGCGAAGCGCGACAGATCGGACGGGTGGTAGAAGAGGCTCAGGCCCTCGTGGGCTTCGGCGCCTTCGACGCCCAGCCTCTTGGGCACGAAGGCACCGACGCCCGCCGCGATCACGACGGCCTGCGCGCGAAAGATGGTACCGGCCGAGGTCGTGGCCAGCCAACGGGAATCGGCATGGCCCGGTTGCTCGCGCTGCAACGTCGCCACCTGCTCGCCGAGGTGCATCGGCACGTCGAACGGCGCGATCTGCGCCAGCAGCGACTCGGCCAGACCTGCACCCGTGGTCACGGGCGTGCCGGGAATGTCGTAGATGGGTTTGTGGCCGTAGAGCTCGACGCACTGGCCGCCCGCGTGGGGCAGGGCATCGACGATGCGGCAGGGAATTTCGAGCAGGCCCAGCTGGAAGGCCTGGAACAGGCCGGCCGGGCCAGCGCCGATGATGAGGGCGCCGGTGTCCAGGTGCGAGGACGGGGCCTGGCCGGTCACGCGCTCAATCTGCCGGGCTTACTTGACCAGTTCGGCCAGTTTGTTGGGCTTGTCTTTCCACTCGTCGGCATCGGGCAGCGCGGCCTTGCGCTTGGTGATGCTCTTCCAGCCGTCGGCGCGGGCCAGTTCGGCATTGAGCTTGATGAAGGCGAGCTGGTCGGCCGGCAGGTCTTCCTCGGCGTAGATCGCGTTGGCCGGGCATTCGGGAATGCACACGGCGCAATCGATGCACTCGTCAGGGTCGATCACCAGCATGTTCGGCCCTTCGCGGAAGCAGTCCACGGGACACACGTCGACGCAATCGGTGTACTTACAGCGGATGCAGTTCTCGGAAACGACGTGGGTCATGGCTGGATGGCTGGTGAAGGAGTCGGGAAAAACCCGAGATTGTAAAGGGCGGCCCATGCCTCGGCGGGCATGGGCAACACTGGCAACGGCGCCAGAAAGGATTTGAAGGTGCGCGACGTGCCCGGCGCGAGTGCCGGGCGCGGCCGGTCAGCGCACCAGCACGGCGGCGCAGGTGCGGTGCGATGCCGTGTCGACCAGCACAAGCGAGCCCAGCGTGCGCGAGGCGGTGAAGGGCTGCACGGCCAGCGGTTGCTGCAGGGCCAGCACGACCTGGCCGATGGCATTAGCGTCAAGTTGGGTGGCGGCCTCGGCATCCAGCGTGGCGATGTTCAGCCGGTCCACGATCTTCTGCACCTTGGCCTTGACCCAGCGGTGGCCCTGCAGCGCCCAGTAGACGCGGCCCGGAACCAGGGGCTCGTCGTCCAGCCAGGCAACCGTGGCGGTGATCTCGCGCGTCGGCTCGAAGGCACCGGGCTCCAGCAGCCAGTCGCCGCGGGAGACGTCGACCTCGCGGTCCAGCACGATGCCGGCGCTGTGGCCGGCGGCCACGCCGTGCTCCCGGCGCACATGGTCGAGCACGCGGGCTACGGTCGCGGTCTGGCCGCTGGGCAGCACGGTCACGCGCTGGCCGGGCACCACCTGGCCGCCGCCGACGCGGCCCCAAAAGATGCGGCGGCCCTGGCTGGTGTCGGCCGACGACGAGAACTTCTCCACCCACTGCACCGGGAAGGTGAAGGGCTGCTGCGTCTCGGTAGCGGTCACGGGCAGCGCTTCCAGCAGCTCGAGCAGACTCGGGCCTTCGTAGCCCGCCCAGCCGGCGGCGCCATCGTGGTGCGGCTCGGTCACGTTCCAGCCCTTGAGCGCGGAGATCGGCACGATGGCTGCCACGCGCACGCCGGCGGCGGCCGCGAAGTCGTTCAGGGCGCTGGCAATGCGCTCGAAGGCCAGCGCCGCATCGTCGATGGCATCCAGCTTGTTGATGGCGACCACAATGGACTGCACGCGCAGCAGATGGGCCAGCAGCATGTGGCGGCGGGTCTGCGGCAGGAGCTCGCGCACCACCACCTCGCCGTCACCCACCTCGGCCGCCCAGGGAAGCTTGGTGGCGTCGACCAGCACCACGGCGGCATCGGCGCTGGAGGCGGCCGTCACCATGTTGCGGGTGTACTGCTCATGCCCCGGCGCGTCGCCGATGATGAACTTGCGCTTGGCGGTGGAGAAATAGCGGTAGGCAACGTCGATGGTGATGCCCTGCTCGCGCTCGGCCGAGAGGCCGTCGGTCAGCAGGGCCAGGTCGGTCTCGCCGCCGCGCTGCACGCCGGCCAGCTGGTCGGCCAGCACGGCGCGGCTGTCCACCAGCAGGCGGCCGATGAGGGTGCTCTTGCCGTCATCCACCGAGCCGCAGGTGATGAAGCGCAGGGCGGTGCCGGTGTCGGCGCTGTCGGTGTGAAGATCGTCTGTGGAAGTCATGGCAGTCATAAGAGGTTCAAGCGGGCGGCGCGGTTCAGGTCGGGAACACCCGCGGAACGGGCTTTGCCAGGCCGCAGGGTGTGCCCCCTTGAGGGGGGAGGCGGCTTGCGCGTAGTGAGCAAGCAACGGGGGTCTGTTAGAAGTACCCGTCCTTCTTGCGCTTCTCCATGGAAGCGTCGGAGGTCTTGTCGTCCATGCGGGTGGCGCCGCGCTCGCTGACCTCGGCGGACAGCGTCTCGATCACCACGTCGGCCGGGCCCGCGGCCAGGCTGGCCACGGGGCAGGTGCAGGTGATGTCGCCCACGGTGCGGAAGCGCACGTCGCGGAGCTCGACGGTCTCGCCGTCGCGTGCCGGCGTCAACTCGGTCACGGGCACCAGCAGGCCGCGGCGCTCGACGATTTCGCGCTTGTGGGTGTAGTAGAGCGAGGGCAGCTCGATCTGCTCGCGCTCGATGTACTGCCACACGTCCAGCTCGGTCCAGTTGCTGATCGGGAACACGCGGAAATGCTCGCCCGGCGCCAGGCGCGTGTTGAACAGCGTCCACAGTTCAGGGCGCTGGTCCTTGGGCTGCCATTGGCCGAAGGCGTCTCGGTGCGAAAAGATGCGTTCCTTGGCGCGGGCCTTCTCCTCGTCGCGGCGAGCGCCGCCGATCAGCGCATCGAAGCGGAATTCCTCGATGGCCTCCAGCAGCGTGACCGACTGGTGCACGTTGCGCGACTCGCCGGGATGCGCCAGGCGCACCGTGCCGCGGGCCATCGAATCCTCGACGCTGCGCACGATCAGCTCCGCGCCCAGTTCCTTGGCGCGCTGGTCGCGGAAGTCCGTCACCTCGGGGAAGTTGTGCCCGGTGTCGATCATCAGCAGCGGATAGGGCAGGCGGCCGGCGCCGAAGGCCTTCTCGGCGCACTTGAGCAGCACCAACGAATCCTTGCCGCCCGAGAACAGCAGCGCCGGCCGCTCGAAGGCCGCGGCCACCTCGCGCAGGATGAAGATGGCTTCTTCCTCCAGCGCGTCGAGGTGGGCGTTGGACAGGCGGGCCGTGGCGGAGGCAGCCAGGGCATCGGGCAGCAGCAGGTCGGCGTCGGTGCGGGCGTTCATGGGCGTGTGGGGCAAGAGGGATTCGGAGGGTGGACGGGTTGGATCAGTGCGCGATGTGCAGGCCGCACTCGCGGTTGTCTTCGCCCTTGGTCGGGTCCACGTAGTCGAAGTTGTTGGGCAGGCCATGGGCCTGGCAGTACTCGTGCAGGTCCTTCGAGCTCCAGTGCAGCAGGGGCGCCACCTTGATCAGGCCATCGGGATTGACGCTCACCGGTTCCATCTGGGCGCGCACCGCCGTGTCGGTCGCCCGCAGCGCGGTGAACCAGACCTGCGGGGCCGTCTCGCGCAGCGCGCGGGTGAAGGGCTCCAGCTTGACCTCTTCGGTGAAGGCGGCATGGCGCGGGTCGTCCAGTGCCGGCGTCGGGCCTTCGACAGCCTCGCGGTGGGCGCGCGAGCGCAGCGGCAGGTAGATCTTCAGGTTCAGCTTGAGCTGCCGGGTCACCTCGTCGGCGAAGCGGTAGGTGGCCTCGGTGTTGTAGCCGTTGTCCATCCACACCACCGGCACGTCGGGCTGGGCGCGCGTCACCATGTGCAGGATCACGGCCTCGAAGGGACGGAAGTTGGTGGTGACGATAGCCGGACGGTGCAGGCCGATGGCCCAGTCCACCAGGCCCTGCGCATTTCGGCCCAGTCGGGCATTGACCTCGGTCAGGTCGAAGGCGGTGGAGTTCTGGACTTGGGAAGGAATGGCGTTCATGGCTCGGGCTCTTTCGAATGGCATGGCGCCGACAACGACAGCAATGCCCTGGGACCGAACTTTAGGGAGAGCCCTTATGAAACCAAACGATCTTTTTGTTCGCGCTTTATGCGGATAAGCATATTCACCTCTGTGGATGCGGGTTCTCGCGCGATGGACGGCGAGACCTGGATAAGGCGTCTTCGGCTCGCTGGACGGCTGCATCGGCCATTGCGGGCAAGAAAAAGCCGACCAGCACCCGCAGGCGGTGGTCGGCCGTCGAGCGCGCAGCAGCTCGGAGGATCAGGCCTCGGTGCGCACGAAATGCGGCGCCGGCTGCACCGCGTCGCCCTGGTAAAAGTCGGCGAAGCGCTCGAACTGGCGCTGGGCCTCGGCCACGTCCTTGCCTTCCTTGAGAACGGCGCTGGTGAAGCCGGTGCGCTGCATCTGCACCAGTTGGTCGATCAGCACGTCGCCGGTGGCGCGGATGTCGCCGGTGAAACCCAGGCGACGGCGCAGCAGGAAGGCCTGGCTGTAGGCCCGGCCGTCGGTGAACTTGGGAAAGTGCAGCTCGATGCGCGTCACACCGGCCAGATCGGCTTCCCGGGGATCGGCGTCGTTAGGCAGCTGCAGCACGCGGCCGGTGCCGACGTCGGCCTCGTGCTGGCCGGTCGAGAGGATGTTCAGGGTCTTGTTCATGCGTCTGTTCTCCCTCGGACTCAGGCGACTTCCTCGACCTTGAAGCGGGCGCCGTTGGCCGCTGCCTTGAAGGGCTCGTGGCCGACGCGGCGCAGCGTGTCGATGAAGGTCTCGCCGGCGTTGCGGGTGTCACGGTAGGTGCCGAGCACGGCTTCGATCACGCCCGGCACTTCGGCCGCCGAGAAGGAAGGGCCGACCACCTTGCCGGCCTGCGCCGGCCCGCTCAGGTCCGAGCCGTCCGAGCCGGCCAGCGTCACCTGGTACCACTCCTTGCCGTCCTTGTCGACGCCGAGGATGCCGATGTGCCCGCTGTGGTGGTGGCCGCAGCTGTTGATGCAGCCGCTGATGTGCAGGTCGATCTCGCCCAGGTCGTCGAGCTCATCCAGGTCCTGATACCGCTCTGTGATGGCTTCGGCGATGGGAATGGACCGCGCATTGGCCAGCGCGCAGAAGTCGCCGCCTGGGCAGGCGATCATGTCGGTCAGCAGGTGCACGTTGGCGCTGGCGAAGCCGGCAGCCCGCGCGGCCTGCCAGAGTTCGAACAGGTCCTCGGCATGCACCCAGGGCAGCAGCACGTTCTGGTCGTGCGTCACGCGCAGTTCACCGGCGGAGAAGCGGTCGGCCAGTTCGGCCACGGTGTCGAGCTGGTCGGCCGAGGCATCGCCGGGCGCTTGGCCGCGGCGTTTGAAGGAGAGGGTGACGGCGCGCAGCTGCGGGTTCTGGTGCGCGGCCACATTGCGCTGCAGCCAGCGGGCGAACATCGGCTCGCGGTCGGCCGCCTGGCGCAGCGCGGCGTCGGCCTGCTCTGCCGGCAGACCCGTGCGGGTGGCCAGCGCGGGGGGCACGAAGGAGGCGGCCACGCGGTCGAACTCGGCCTGGCTGATGGTGTGGGGGGCGCCGTCGCGCTCCAGCACATCGCGGTACTCGGCCTCGACGTCGTCGATGTAGGCCTGGCCCTCGGACTTGACCAGGATCTTGATGCGCGCCTTGTACAGGTTGTCGCGGCGGCCGTAGCGGTTGTAGACCCGGATCACGGCTTCGAGGTAATTCATGATCTGGTTCCAGGGCAGGAACTCGCGCAGCACCGTGCCCACGATGGGTGTGCGGCCCATGCCGCCACCCACGCGCACCTGGAAGCCGATCTCGCCGGCCTCGTTCTTCACCAGCTTGAGGCCGACGTCATGCCAGCCAGTGGCGGCGCGGTCTTCGGCAGCGCCGGTGATGGCGATCTTGAACTTGCGCGGCAGGAAGGCGAACTCGGGATGCAGCGTGCTCCACTGCCGCATGATCTCGGCATAGGGCCGCGGGTCGGCTACCTCGTCCACGGCCACACCGGCGCGTTCGTCGGTCGTGATGTTGCGGATGCAGTTGCCGCTGGTCTGGATGCCGTGCATGTCCACGGTGGCCAGCAGTTCCATCACCTCGGCGCTCTTCGCCAGCGGAATCCAGTTGTATTGGACGTTCTGGCGGGTGGTGAAGTGCGCGTAGTGGGTGGGCAGGCTGGTGGTGCCCAGGAGGGACTGCGTTTCGATGGCCTTCCGGTAGACCTCGGCCTCGGGCTCGTCGTATTCACGGGCGATGCGGGCCAGCACGCGCATCTGCCGGCTGGAGAGTTCGCCATAGGGCACGGCCACGCGCAGCATGGGCGCGTAGCGTTGCACGTACCAGCCGTTCTGCAGGCGCAGCGGACGGAACTCGTCCTCGCTGAGGCTGCCCGCCTGCCAGCGCTCGAGCTGGTCGCGGTACTGTGCGGCGCGCTGGCGCACGAACTGGCGGTCGAAGTCTGTGTATTGGTACATCGTGTGTGGAAGGCAGTCGGCCACGCGGCACGGGCACCGCGCGCGAAGGCGGCACTTTAGGGGCCGTCCTTATGAATGCAAACGATTTTCTGGTTCGCGCCTTATGCGCATAAGCTTATGCAGCCCGTCTGGCGCGCTCTGCGGCGGTGAAAACCGTCGTGGTCGGATAAGGCGCTCTGGGCGAAACAGCCCATGATTCTAGGAGGGCCTGCGTGGCCACGCAGGCCCGGGGCCGGCCCGGCTTAGGCCATCCTGCATATGGCCGGCCGGCGTGGCGACCGGCATCATCCTGCCCTTCATGGGGCCGCGCCGAACGTCGATCACCGTGCCGAAGCTGATCCGGGCGTTTGCCGCGGCCGTTCTTCTGGTGCTTTCAGCCACGCCTGCGCGGGCGGCGGGGCCAGCGGCCATGGCGACGCTGGTCGAGGGCGAAGCCCATCTGTTGCGGGAGACCGGCCGGTTCGTGCTCGCGCCCGGCGTGGCACTGCAACCCGGGGACCTGGTGGAAACCGCGGCCAACGCGCGCCTGCTGCGGATCGAATACACGGACGGCCCGGTGGTCGACCTGGGCCCGGCCAGCCAGGCCATGATCGAAGCGCGGCTCGGACCCAGCCGCCGAGAGCCGGCAGCCCGGCTTTATCTACGCCAAGGCTGGGCCAAGCTGGGGCGGGCGCCATCGTCCCGCGGCGTGGCCAGCCTGCTGACGCCGGATGTGGCCTTGAAAGGCGAGGGCGGCAGTCAGGTCGTGCAGGTTGCAGCGTCCCGCACGCAGGTCTTTGCCGAATCAGGCAAGGCCCGGCTCGAGGCGCGGGACAAGCGCAATCAGGACGCGGTGGACCTGGCGGCAGGCCGGCTGTTCGACAGCGCGGACTGGACCGAGCGGCCACGGCCGGATGCCGCCTTCGTCGGCGCGGTACCGCCCAGCTTCCTCGACCCGTTGCCTCTGCGTTCCGCCCGGTTCAAGGACCGCACGGTCGATGCCGAACGCGTGGGCGACTTGCGCTACGAGGACGTGGCCGGCTGGCTGCAGGCCGAGCCGGCGCTGCGCGCGCGCGTGGCCGAGCGCTGGCGCGGCCTGGCAAAGAAGCCGGAGTTCCGCGCCGCGCTGGCCGCCAACATCAAGCGGCATCCCGAGTGGGACCGGATCGTGTTTCCCGAGAAGTACACCAAGCCGCGCCCGCAGCCTGAATCGAGCGGCGCCCGGGTTGCACCGACAGCGCGGCCTGCGCCGCGCGACTCGGCGCCGACGGTGACCACGCCGCCGCCAGCGCGCTCCGCCTATTGATCGGGTTCGTCGCGATCCGCCCTTCCGAAGCCATCCCAATGAAACTGCTGCTCAAGTTCAACCTGGTCTTCCTGCTTGTGTTCGCGGTAGGGCTGGGCGTGTCGGCCTACCTGGCCCGTGACCTGCTCCAGCGCGGCGCCCATGACGAAGTGGTGGAACAGGCCCGCCTCATCATGGAGAGCGCGGCCGCCGTCAGCACCTACACGGCCACGCAGGTCCAGCCGCTGCTGCAGAACCAGATGAAGTACACCTTCCTGCCGCAGTCGGTGCCCGCCTATTCGGCCACCGAGATGGTCAACGCGCTGCGGGAGATGCATCCCGAGTACGGCTACAAGCCCGCGATGCTCAATCCCACCAATCCGCGCGACCGGGCGCAGGACTGGGAAGAGGACGTCATCGCCCGCTTTGCCAAGGACAAGCAGCTGACCGAGTTCATCGGCCAACGCGAGACGGCCTCCGGCCGGGCGCTTTTCGTGGCGCGGCCCATCCGCATCAGCAATCCGGCCTGCCTGAGCTGCCACAGCACGCCGGCAGCGGCGCCCGCCACCATGATCGAGAAGTACGGGCCGGCCAACGGCTTCGGCTGGACGCTGGGCGAAACGCTGGGCGCGCAGGTGGTGTCGGTGCCCATGTCGGTGCCCTTCGAGCGCGCCTCCCAGGCCTTTGCGGTCGTGATGGGCTCGCTCGCCGCGGTGTTCCTGCTGATCGGCGGCGCCCTCAACCTGATGCTGTGGAAGCTGGTGATCCAGCCCGTGACCCGCCTGTCGGCCCTGGCCGACCGCGTGAGCATGGGCGAGTTGGAAGCACCCGAGTTCGCCGTACGCAGCCGCGACGAGATCGGCACGCTGGCCGAATCCTTCGCGCGCATGCGGGCGAGCCTGGTGCAGGCCATGAAGATGCTGGACGTCTAGTGGCGGTGGGTTGGCTTTCGCCGCTGTGCGCGTCCGTCTGCGGCGGATGGCGGCGCCTGCGTCGGGGCTGAGTCATGCAGCATCCGCGCCGCCTCGGCAAATATGACATCGTGGGCGTCCGGGGGGAGGGCGCCATGGGCGTGGTCTACAAGGCCCACGACCCGTTCATCGACCGGCAGGTCGCCATCAAGACGGTGCGCAAGGCGCTGCTGGACTCCAGCATCGCCGAGGACATGGCCGCCCGCTTCCGCAACGAGGCGCGCGCCGCAGGTCGGCTGTCGCACCCGGGCATCGTGCCCATCTATGAATATGGCGAGGACGACACCACCGCCTTCATCGCCATGGAGTTCGTCGAGGGCCGCGACCTGGCGCAGATCCTCGGCGCCACGCCCACGCTGCCCGAGGGCATGGCGATCCGGTTCATGCAGCAATTGCTGGACGCGCTGGGCAGCGCGCACCGTGCCGGCGTGTGGCACCGCGACATCAAGCCCGCCAACCTGATCGTGACCACCGACGGGCTGCTGAAGGTGATGGACTTCGGCGTCGCCCGCATCGCGAGCGCCGCGCTCACCCAGGCGGCGTCCACCATCGGCACGCCCGGCTACATGGCCCCCGAGCAGTACGTCGGCGAGACCATCGACCACCGCGTCGACCTGTTCGCCGCCGGCGTGCTGCTGTACCGAATGCTCAGCGGCCGCTCGCCCTTCGCCGCCGACACGCCCGAGGCGGTGATGTACAAGGTGCTGCATCAGGACCCGGCGCCGCTGTCGACGCTGGAAGGCCTGAGCATCGCGCCCTCGCTGGACGCGGTGATCGCCCGGGCCCTGGCCAAGACACCGCAGGCACGCTTCGGCAGCGCGGCCGAGTTCCGCGATGCGCTGGCCGAGCGCAGTGCCGTTGCGGGCGGCACCACGGCAGAGGACGCGACCGTCATTGCGGCCATGCCCTTGCGCAGCAGGCCAGCCACCCCCGGCACCTCTCGGGGGCCGACCGGCTCGGCCATGCCGTCCGATTGGGACGCAGGCAGCCTGGCCGCCGTGGAGGCCGCGCTGACGCGGTTTATGGGACCCGTCGCTCGCGTGCTGGTGCGCGAGGCGGCCCGCACCAGCACCGACCTTCGGCAACTGCAGGCGAGCGTCAGCCAGCACATCCGCGATCCGGGTGAGCGTCAGCGCTTCGAGGCGCTGCTGAGCGCAGGCATGGGCGGGGGCACCTCGGCGGGGACGCGGGCCGGGTCGTCCGCGTCCGCCACAGCTGCGGCGCCATCGGCAGTCACGACCACCGCAGGCGCGACCAACGCCATATCGGCCGGGCTGAGCGACTACGCCAGCCGTGCGCTGGCCCGCCAGTTGGGTCCCATCGCGAAGGTGGTGGTGCGCAAGGCGGTGGCCACGGCGGACTCGCGCCAGGCCTTCTTCGATGCGCTGTGCCGGTCGGTGGAGGACCCGGCGCGCCGGGCGCAGCTTCAGGCCGAACTCGCCCGCGCGCCGGAGGGGCTTTGAAAGGCCCTGGCGCGCCTACTTGACCTGCTGCTTGCCCAGCTTGCGGGCCAACGTGCGCCGATGCATGCCCAGGCGGCGCGCGGTCTCGGAGATGTTGAAGCCGGTCTCTGCCAGGGTCTCGTGGATGCGCTCCCATTCCAGCGTCTTGATCGAACTGGCACGCTGGGTGAGCTCGACATCGGTGCTGCCTTCGGCGCGGCCGAAGGCCTCCTCGATGTCGTCCGTGTTGGAGGGCTTGGCCAGGTAGTGGCAGGCGCCCAGCTTGATCGCTTCCACCGCAGTGGCGATGCTGGCAAAGCCGGTGAGAACCACGATCAGCATGTCCGGATCATGCGCATGCAGCGCCTGGACGCAGGCCAGGCCCGAGGCTTCGCCCTGTAGCTTGAGGTCGACCACGGCATGCGTGGGCGACTCGGCCGCCAGCAATGCATTCACCTCTTCGAGGCCGCCGGCGCGCAGCACCTCGTAGCCGCGCCGCTCGAAGGACCGTGCGAGCGTGCGTGCGAACGCATCATCGTCTTCGACGATCAGCAGTTGCCGGGCGTCGGCGTCGGCATCGGACAGCAGCAGGTCGGTCATTCGGTCGTATCTTTGGTGGCCAGCGTGACGGCGGCCAGCGGCAGCGTGATGCGCACCAGCGCGCCGCCCTCGGCCCGGTTGGCAGCTTCCACCTGGCCTCCCAGGGTCCGGGCCACGTTCACCACCAGGAACAGGCCCAGGCCGCTGCCGGGACGCCCCTTGGTCGACTGGTACGGTGTGCCCAGTCGGGTGAGCATGTCGGCGCGAAAGCCGGGCCCTTCATCGAAGACCTCCAGCACCAGCGTGTCGTCCTCGCGGCCCACATGGAGGTGGATGCGCTGGGGCGAGGCCTCGCGGGCATTGTCCAGCACGTTGCAGATCATCTGCGCGATGGAGGAGTCCGAGACCATGGGCACATCGTGCCCAAAACGGTTGCTGTAGAGCAGCACCGTCCCGGACCGCGTGGAACGCCAGTCGGCGACGAGGTCGTCGACGAAGCGGCAGACGGTGGTCATGGCCGACGATTCGCCACGCGTCTCGCCGGCCGACAGCAGGATGCCACTGACGATGGACTTGCAGCGCAGCACCTGGGTCTGCATCTCGGTCACGTCCTGCAGCAGCTCGGGGTCGGAATTGAAGTGCGGCAGGTGCTGCCAGTCGCCCAGGATCACCGCCAGCGTGGCGAGCGGCGTTCCCAGTTCATGTGCCGCGCCCGAGGCCAGCAGGCCCATGCGGACGATGTGTTCTTCCTCGGCCGCACGCTGGCGCAAGGCGGCCAGCCGGGCGTCGCGCTCGCGCAGGTTCTGGCCGATGCGGGTGATGAACACCACCAGCAGTACGGCGTTGAGGGCGAAGCAGATCAGCAAGCCCGCCAGGTAGGGACTGGCCAGGCCACGGTGCGCCTCCAGCGCCACCGGCAGCGGCCGGCTGAAGATCGCCAGGCCGGCCACGCAGCCGATGGCCACGGCCACCATCGTCCACACCGCCCAGGCGCGCAGCAGCACGGCGCCCAGCGTGACCTGCAGCAGGTAGAGGTAGACGAAGGGATTGCTGATGCCGCCGCTCAGATGCAGCTGCGCAGTGAGCGTGCCGACGTCGACCATCAGGCCCAGGAACAGCTCGCCATTGGTCACACGCCGGCCGGTGCGCCAGCGCAGCAGGCTCAGCACGTTGAAGGCCAGCAGGCCCGTCAGCACGGCCAGCATGGGTTCCACGGGAATTGGCAGGCGCAGGCCATAGTGCGCCACCTCGATGGTCACGATCTGGCCGAAGGCAGCGATCCAGCGCAGCTGGATGAGCTGGTGGAGGTTCTTGCGGCCTGTGGCCGAATCGAGGCCGCGCGCGGCCTGGGCTCGCACCTGGGCGCGCGCGGCGAGCAGGGCAGGGGAGTCAGGAGGACTGGCGCTCATCGCGCCGGATTGTCGTCGTCCGGCCCCAGGGCGCCTCGGCGCCAGGCATAGGCCATGCCTACCACCAGCAGCAGGGCCATGCCGTACCAGGTGATGGCGTACATCAGGTGGTTGTTGGGAAAGCGGATGACGGTCAGGCCGCCCACGGGCCAGGTGCCCTCGGCCTGCTGCGGGTCGCGGGCGGCATCGACGAAATAGGGGGCAGTGTCGGCGGCCGGCAGCCCGCGGGCCGCCGTGAGCGCTGCGATGTCGCGCGAATACCAGCGGTCGGCCGCGGGATCGTTGTGGCGCAGGAAGGCGCCCTTGGGCTCGGTGATGCGCAGCAGGCCCACCACGTCGACGGTGCCGGTCGGCTCGGTTCGGCCGAGGGCAGAAGGCTCACGCGCCTGCGGGGGCAGGAAGCCGCGGTTGACCCACACGAAGCTGCCGTCCGGCCGCGCGAGGGGCGTCAGCAGCCAGAAGCCTGCGCCCAGATCAGTGGTGGCCTGCACCAGTGCCGCCTTGTCCGTCAGGAAGCGGCCCTGCAGCGTCACGTGCAGGTATTCCGCGCTGTCGACGGTAACGGACGGCCACGCGGCGCGCGCTGGTGCGTCGATCGGCGTTGCCGTCACTCGGGCATCGACCCGTGCGATCAGCTCGCGCTTCCACGCCAGGCGCTGGACCTGCCAGGTGCCCAGGGCCAGCAGGAGCACAAAAAAAAGTGCCGCGGCAGGCACGAGGACCCGACCGCGGCGCCGCTGCGTCATTGCGCGCGCTGGATGTGCTGCTGCATCTCGTGCGCCGGCATCATGTTCGTGTTCATGTGGAACATGACCCACAGCGTGCCCGCGATGGCAATGGCCACGAAGACCACGGTGAAGATGGTGGACAGCAGGGTCCAGCCGCCTTCGACCTTGCCGTTCATGTGCAGGAAGAAGACCATGTGCACGAGGATCTGAACGACCGCGAAGGCGCCCAGCACGATGACCGCCGTGTTGCGGCTGCTGATCACGTCGTTCATCACCAGCCAGAAGGGGATGGCGGTGAGCACGATGGACAGCACGAAACCGATCATGTAGCCCGAGAAGGTGCTGTGCGGCCCCACGTCGCCGTGGTGGTCGTCATGATGGTGATCGTCGTGGGCATGGCCGGCGTGGGTGGCATGGGTATTCATCACAGCACTCCCATCAGGTAGACGAAGGTGAAGACGCCGATCCACACGACGTCCAGAAAGTGCCAGAACATCGACAGGCACATGAGGCGGCGCTTGTTCTCGTGGATCAGGCCGTGCTTGGAGATCTGGATCATCAGCACGACCATCCAGATCGAGCCGAAGGTCACGTGCAGGCCGTGCGTGCCGACCAGCGCAAAGAAGGCCGACAGGAAGGCGCTGCTCTGCGGCGTGGCGCCTTCATGGATCAGGTGATGGAACTCGTAGAGCTCTACGCCCAGGAAGCACAGGCCGAAGATGCCGGTGATGGCCAGCCAGCCCAGCGTGCCGCCGACCTTGTTCTGCTGCTTCTGCAGCATCGCAAAGCCGAAGGTGATCGACGACAGCAGCAGGAAGGCCGTGTTGATGGCCACCAGCTTCAGGTCGAACAGTTCGGCGCCGCTTGGGCCGCCCGCATAGCTGCGGCCGAGCACGCCATAGGTCGCGAAGAGCGCCGCGAAGATCAGGCAGTCGCTCATCAGGTAGAGCCAGAAGCCCAGCGAGGTGCCGTTCTCCGGATGCGGCTCGTCCGCCAGGTGGTAGGCGCGGTCGGTGGTGTCGCCGGCGGTGCCGGTGGCGTAGGCGAGATCAGACATGACGGGCCAGCAGTTGGGTGCGCGCGTTCTCGGCGGCCGAGACTTCCTCGGCCGGGATGTGGTAGTCGCGCTTGTAGTTGAAGGTGTGGATGATCGACGCCAGGATGGTGGCCGCGAACGAGGCGGCAGCCAGCGGCCACATGTGCCAGATGAGCGCGAAGCCGCAGATCACCGAGAACACCGAGATCACCACGCCGGCGCCGGTGTTGGCGGGCATGTGGATCGGCTTGAAGCCGCCGAGCGGGCGCTTGTAGCCGTTCTGCTTCATGTCCCACCAGGCGTCGACCTCGTGCACCACGGGCGTGAAGGCGAAGTTGTACTGGGGCGGGGGCGAGGAGGTGGCCCACTCCAGCGTGCGGCCGTTCCACGGATCGCCCGTGTGGTCGCGCAGCTGCTCGCGACGCAGGTAGCTCACGCCCAGCTGGATCAGGAAGCAGCCGATGCCGCAGGCGATCAGTAGGGCGCCCAGCGCGGCGATCTGGAACCAGATCTGCAGCGAGGTGTCCTCGAAATGGTTGACGCGGCGCGTCACGCCCATCAGGCCGAGCACGTACAGCGGCATGAAGGCCACGTAGAAGCCCACCAGCCAGAACCAGAACGAGCACTTGCCCCAGAAGGCGTCGAGCTTGTAGCCGAAGGCCTTGGGGAACCAGTAGTTGATGCCGGCGAACATGGCGAACACGACGCCGCCGATGATCACGTTGTGGAAGTGGGCGATCAGGAACAGGCTGTTGTGCAGCACGAAGTCTGCCGGGGGCACGGCCAGCAGCACACCGGTCATGCCGCCGATGGCGAAGGTGACCATGAAGCCGACGGTCCAGAGCATGGGCGGCTCGAAGCGGATGCGGCCGCGGTACATGGTGAACAGCCAGTTGAAGATTTTCGCCCCCGTGGGGATCGAGATGATCATGGTCGTGATGCCGAAGAAGGCATTCACGCTCGCGCCCGAGCCCATCGTGAAGAAGTGGTGCAGCCACACGATGTACGACAGGATGGTGATACAGACCGTGGCATAGACCATGGACGTGTAGCCGAACAGGCGCTTGCCCGAGAAGGTGGCCACCACCTCGGAGAACACGCCGAAGGCCGGCAGCACCAGGATGTAGACCTCGGGGTGGCCCCAGATCCAGATCAGGTTGACGTACAGCATCGGGTTGCCACCCGACACGTTGGTGAAGAAGTTCGTGCCGACATAGCGGTCCAGCGACATCAGCACCAGGGCAGCCGTCAGCACCGGGAACGAAGCCACGATCAGCGCGTTGGTGCACAGCGAGGTCCAGGTGAAGACCGGCATCTTCATCAGGCCCATGCCGGGCGCGCGCATCTTGACGATGGTCACCAGCAGGTTGATGCCTGAAAGGGTTGTGCCCACCCCCGCGATCTGCAGCGCCCAGATGTAGTAGTCCAGGCCCACCCCCGGGTTCTGGTTGCCCAGCGTCGACAGCGCGAGCCAGCCAGCGGTGGAGAACTCGCCCAGGAACAGCGAGAGCATCACCAGCACGGCGCCGCCGGTGGTCATCCAGAAGCTGAAGTTATTGAGGAAGGGGAAGGCCACGTCGCGCGCGCCGATCTGCAGGGGCACGAGGTAGTTCATCAGGCCCGTGACCAGCGGCATCGCCACGAAGAAGATCATGATGACGCCGTGCGCCGTGAAGATCTGGTCGTAGTGGTGCGGCGGCAGGTAGCCCATGTTGTCGCCGAAGGCCACGGCCTGCTGCAGACGCATCATGAGTGCGTCGGCAAAGCCGCGCAACAGCATCACGATGCCCAGGATCATGTACATGATCCCGATCTTCTTGTGGTCGATGCTGCAGAACCAGTCGCGCCACAGCGGACCCCACAGGCGGAACTTGGTGAGCAGCGCGAGCACGGCAAGGCCGCCGAGCGCGACCGCGATGAAGGTCCACAGCACGATCGGCTCGTGCGCCATGGGAACGGATTCCCAGGTCAGCCGCCCCAGCAGCCAGTGGGGCGCGGCGGTAGAAGGTTCAGTCATAGGGCTTCGTTTCTTCGAATGGGTGCCGGGATGCGGGCCGGGGAGGGCGGCGTCCTCAGTTGAGCAGGTCGACCGGTTGGTTGGGCGTGCAGATCTGCTGCGGCATCAGCGCAGCAACGGCGGCCTCGCCGGCCTTGGTGCGGCCGCGCAATGCGTCCTGGGCCATCACCTGGTGCATGCAGCGCTGGCCGTCCACGGTGCACAGGTTCAGCACGCGCGAGTACAGGTCGGGGTCGACGGACGCGAAGCGCTGCACGGGGTTGCGCTCGCTGGGCTTGACCAGGTCGTTGTAGACCGCACGCGTCAGGCTCTGGCTGCCGGACTTGGCGTCGGCCACCCATTTGGCGAATTCGTCGTTGGAGACGCCGTGGAACTTGAAGGTCATGCCCGAGAAGCCGGCGCCGCTGTAGTGCGACGACAGGCCGTGGTAGACGCCGGGCTTGTTGATGACGGCATTGAGCTCGGTCTGCATGCCGGGCATGGTGTAGATCATGCCGGCCAGGTCGGGCACGTAGAAGGCGTTCATCGTCGTGCGGGAGGTCAGCTTGAAGAGGATGGGCCGGTCGACCGGCGCCGCCACCTCGTTGACGGTGGCGATGCCCTGCTCGGGATAGATGAAGAGCCATTTCCAGTCCAGCGAGACGACCTGGATCTCCAGCGGCTTGACGTCGGCCGGCATCGGCTTGCCCGCCGCGATGCGGTCGAGCGGGCGGTAGGGATCCAGCGTATGGGTGCTGATCCACGTCAACGCGCCCAGGGCGATGATGATCAACAGTGGAGCCGACCAGATCACCAGCTCCAGCCGGGTCGAGTGGTGCCAGTCGGGCTGGTAGTCGGCCTCCTTGTTTGCGGCCCGGTAGCGCCAGGCGAACAGCAGAGTGAGCACGATCACCGGGATGATGATCAGCAGCATCAGCCCGGTCGCGATCATCACGAGGCGGCCCTGCTGCGAGGCGATGTCCCCCGAAGGACTGAGCACCACCGTGTTGCAACCGGCCAGGAGCGCCGTGGCGGCCAGGAGGGCTGGCGCGCGGAAGGTCTTGAGTGAAGGCATACGCTGGAATCTGAAAGGAACGAGCAGGCCGGCACCTCGCGCACCGGCGGCAGGAGTCCGCACTGTAGAGGTGCACGCCCACGTAGGCGATTGGACAATTTGTCCTATCGACACTGTCCGACCGGGCTGCGAATCTCGCGTGGTAATCTGGGCGCTCCTCGAAACAAGGGAGACTTCGATGAGCAGCCTGAGCCCGGCACACCCCGGAATCCACTCTGGAGACCTCGAGCGAGACGCTCGCCAGGTCAATGCGGACGATCACGACGTGGCCCCGGGCGACATCGCGGTGGGCGTGGTGATCGGGCGATCTTCCGAATACTTCGACTTCTTCGTCTTCGGCATCGCCTGCGCGCTGGTGTTTCCCCAGCTCTTCTTTCCCTTCGTCGACCGTCTCGAAGGCACGCTCTACGGCTTCGCCATTTTCTCGTTGGCCTTCATCGCCCGTCCCATTGGCACCATCGCCTCGATGGGCATCCAGAAGCGCTACGGCCGCGCCACCAAGCTGACCATCGCGCTCTTCCTGCTCGGCACGTCGACGGCGGGCATCGCCTTCCTGCCGGGCTACGACGTCGTCGGCGGCTGGGCGATCCTGCTGCTGGCTCTGTTCCGGATCGGGCAGGGGCTGGGCACGGGCGGCTCATGGGATGGCCTTCCGTCGCTGCTGTCGTTGAACGCGCCGCCGCATCGCCGCGGTTGGTACGCCATGCTGGGGCAACTGGGCGCGCCGCTCGGATTCGTGATCGCCAGCGCGCTCTTCATGTATCTCTACGGCAGCCTGTCGCAGGAAGATTTCATGAACTGGGGCTGGCGCTATCCCTTCTATGTGGCCTTCGCCATCAACGTGGTGGCCCTGTTTGCCCGCCTGCGCCTGGTCGTCACGCATGAGTATGAAAGGGCGCTCGAACAGCGGGAACTCGAGCCCACACCTGCCGGCGAACTCCTTCGCACCCAGGGCTACAACATCTTCATCGGCGCTTTCGCCGCGCTGGCCAGCTATGCGCTGTTCCATCTGGTGACGGTGTTTCCGCTCTCATGGATTCAGCTCTATTCGGACCAGTCCATTGCCGACTTCCTGGGCGTGCAGGTGATCGGCGGCCTGCTGTGTGCTGTGGCCGTCCTGGCGTCGGGTTGGTTGGCCGACCGTTTCGGTCGCCGCAACACGCTGGGGACGCTGGCTGCGTTGATCGGCTTGTTCAGCCTGGTGGCGCCGGTGCTGCTGAAGTCGAGCGAAGGACAGAACGTGTTCATCCTGATCGGCTTCGTGCTGCTGGGCCTGTCGTACGGCCAGGCTTCCGGCACCGTGACCTCGAATTTCAGTGCCCGTTATCGCTACACGGGCGCCGCGCTGACCTCCGATTTCGCCTGGCTGGTGGGTGCGGCGTTCGCGCCGCTGGTGGCGCTCGGGCTGTCTGCCCATTTCGGGCTGGCGTTCCTCGGCGTCTATCTGGCCTCCGGTGCGATCTGCACGCTGGTGGCGCTGTACATCAACAAGACGCTGGAATCGTCCCGCGAGTAAAGGATCGTGGCCGGCGCTTCTGCGCCTGGCTTCGATCGTCAGAGACACAAAGCGCCTCACCCAGGCGCTTTTTTTTTCTTGCGCCGCTCTGCTGGGCCAGCGCAGCCGAAGAAGAGGGTGAAGGTTGGCTAGGAGGGGGGGTAAGGCCCAGCGCGCTCGGGAATGCAGTTGCTGCACCTGAGGCACCACCGTTATTTGACATAACGCACATTGTGTTAATCTTGAAAGGATAGACCACCGAGTTCCCAGCACTCGATCTGGGCCAAGCCGTCGCTGCGGCCGGCCCGGCGACGGCTGCCCCCCGCGCACAGCTGCTGAGCCGTGCGCCTCATCCGTCCACTGGGGCGGCCCGCTGGAGCCGGTCGGCCAGCACCTCCAGGGCGCGGCGACCCCGCTCGAAATCGAAATTGGCGATGGCGCCGCTGGCGTCCTCGAGCATTTCGGCGGGCAGCAAGGCCGACAGCGCTGCAAACGGAACTTCCGGCCATTCCCCCGCACGCAGCAGCGTGATGGTGCGCGCGATCAGGTCCAGGACGCACGACAGGTTGAACTGCACCTCAGCGCCATTGGCGGCGTTGAGCCACACCGCGTCCGGCGATTGCAGGCGCTGGGCGCGCAGCGCCTGTTCCGCGTGCAGCAGTTCGCCCGGCAGCGCCACGATGCACTGGCTGCATCCCGTGGGATCCTGGGCCAGGGCCGCAGTCTCCAGTCGACCTGCCAGCCCTTGCAGGGTGTTGAGCCCGAAGTGCCCCGCAGCCCCGACCAGCCGGTGCGCCAGTGCAGCCAGGCCTTTCCAGTCCTGCTCGTCAGCCAGTTGGATCAGCCTGGCCGGCGTCGCGCGCTGCTCGGCCAGAAAGCGTTCGAGCGCATCGTGCAGCAGTCCTGGCCGCTGCCAGAGCGACAGCGCCCGATGCCAGTCGATGGTCAGCGACTCTGGATGGCCCGCTTCCGGCACATCCTGGGCCAGGGCCACACCCAGCACGCGCGCCATCTCGCGCATGAGCTGTACGGGCGCCAGAGGCTTGCCCGCAAAGCCCTCCATCCCGGCGGACTCGGCGGCGAGGCGGTCGGCTTCGAGCACGCTGGCGGACATCGCAATGATCGGCGTGTGCCGGTCGGACGCCTCCAGCTCGGCCCGGCGGATCGCCCGCGCTGCCTCCAGCCCGTCCATGCCCGGCATCTGCAGGTCCATGAGGATGAGGTCGAAACGCTCGCGCGCGGCGATCTGCACCGCCTGCTCGCCGCCGCCGGCCAGTGCCACCTGGTGGCCCTCGCGGCCCAGCAGAATCTCGAGCAGCTCCAGGTTGCTCGGCGCGTCGTCCACGGCCAGCACGCGCAGTACGGGCAGTTGCAGCGGCGTGTCCGCCCCCTTCGCTGCGTCAGGCGTTCCGGTTGCGTTGCCCAGCGGCAGGGGCAGCCGTACGGTGAACACGCTTCCGCGCCCCGGCGTGCTGGTCACCCGGATGGTGCCGCCCATCAGTTGCGCCAGTTGGCGCGAGATGGTCGTGCCCAGTCCGGTGCCACCGAAGCGCCGGGACGTCGAGGCGTCGGCCTGGGCGAAGGGCTCGAAGATGCGCTCCAGCATGTCCTGCGCGATCCCGATGCCGGTGTCCTCCACCTCCAGGGTGAGCTGGCCGCCGTGATGCCGCACGCGCAGCACCACCCTGCCCTGTTCGGTGAATTTGATGGCATTGCCCAGCAGGTTGAGAAGCACCTGCTGCAACCGCAGCGCGTCACCACGAAAGTGCAGCGGCACGCTCGGGTGGTAGTCGAGCACCAGATCGAGGCCCTTGCGGATCGCGCTGATGCGCATCGAGGCGACGACCTGGTCGCACAACGCGCGCAGGGAGAAGTCTTCCTCCATCAGCGTCATCGCGCCCTTCTCCAGCTTGGCCGTGTCGAGCACCTCGTTGAGCAGCCGCAGCATGGAGTGCGAGGCCTGGTGGATGGTGCTCAGGTGCCTGCGTTGGCTGGCATCGAGCGGCGAGTCCAGCAGCACCTCCGAGAAGCCGATGATGGCGTTCATCGGCGTGCGGATCTCGTGGCTCATGTTGGCCAGGAAGCTGCTGCGCGCGGCGGCGGCGGATTCGGCCCGCTCCTTGGCGTCCCGCAGGGCCTGTTCCATCAGGCGGCGTTCGCTGAGGTCCGCCGCGAGCTTGAGGATCTTGAAGGGCCGCCCCTCGGGATCGAGGATCGGGTTGTAGAAGCTGTGCAGCCACACCTCCCGCCCGTCGCGGGTGATGCGGGCGTATTCGCCGCTCTGCTGTTCGCCCGCGCGCAGACGTCGCCAGCGCTCGGCATATTCGGCGCTCTGGACCTCCTCGGCCCGGCAGAGCACCGCATGGGACTGGCCGCGCAGCTCTTCCATGGTGTAGCCCACAAGGCGGAGAAACAGGTCGTTGGCATGCAGGATGCGTCCATCCAGGTCCAGCTCGACCATGCCCTGGGCGCGACCGATGGCATTGACGATGCCTTCGAACTCGGCATTGCGCGCGCGCAGCGCCGTGTTGTCGACCATCACCCCGTCGATCCACTGAATCTCGCCGTCGCTGCCGCGCACGCCCCGCCCGGTTTCCGACACCCAGCGCACCCGGCCGCATCGGTGCCGCAGGCGATATTCGACGTGGTAGGACCGGTCCTGGGCGAGCGCCTGGCCGACCTGTTGCCAGATGCGTTCGACATCGTCCGGATGCATCAGCGCGGCATAACTGATGCGCCCCGCCAGGAAGTCCTCGGCCGGGAAGCCGCACAGACCCTCCACGGCATCGCTGATGAACAGCATGGGCCAGTCGGGGGCAAAGCGGCAGCGGAAGGTGACGCCGGGAATGTTGGCGATGAGCGAGCGGAACTGTTCTTCGCTGCGGCGCAGCGACAGCTCCATGTCCTGCCGCTCGCGGATGTCCGTGAGAAAGCCGACGAACAGCGCCTCGTCCGGCAGTTCGGCCCGGCCCACGGCCAGGCGGACCGGCACCCGTCGCCCCTGCTTGTCGCGCGCTTCCACCTCGCGGCCCACGCCGATGATGCTGGCCAGGCCCGTCTTCAAGTAGCGTTCCAGGTAGCCGTCATGGCCGCCGCCATGAGGCTCGGGCATCAGCATCGCGAAGTTGCGGCCGACCACCTCGTCGGCCCGCCAGCCCAACAGGCGCTCGGCGGCACCATTGAACGATTGGATGGTGCCGCGCGCGTCGATCATCACGATGCCGTCCACCGCCGTGTCCACCAGCGCGCGCAGACGCGACTCGCTACGGCGCACCTGCTCCAGCAGATGCCGCTGGCGAAGCCCCACCTGCAGCGCGGCCGCCAGCAGGCTGATCAGGGCCACGAACCCGGCAATGCCCACCACAAGCAGGGTGTGCCGTCCGGCGGGTACGCCATCGATCGCGACGCCGTCGAAGCGCAGCGCCGCCATTGCCGTGTAATGCATGGCGAGGATGGCCATGCCGAGGACCGACCCCGCCACGACCGTCGCCCGCCAGGGACGGTTCTGCGCCTGTACGCGCAGGCGGGCGTAGACCCACAGTGCCAGCGTGGCCAGGCCTATGGCCAGCACCAGCGAGAACGTCGCCAGCCACGGATCGTGGCGCATGCCGACCATGGCGGCAGAGGCGGCCATGCCGGCATGGTGCATGGCGCCGATGCCCACGCCGACCGCCACCCCGCCCCAAGCAATGGCCGCCCACCCGAGATGCGCGCGCGTGAGCAGCAGCATGGCCACCCAGCAGGCGCCCAGCGCAGGCATCAGCGACAGCGCCGTCATGCCCAGCCCGATCGGGGCCGCGGCGCACAAGGCAAAGGCCAGCATGCCGATGAAGTGCATCGCCCAGATGCCGCAGGCCATGGCCAGGGCACCGCCGGCCGCACTCAGATGACGGATGCCGGCATGCCGCGCGCGCCAGCCCAGCGACGCCATGTGAACAGCCAGGATGGAGGACAGGATGGCCATGAGCACCGACAGCCCAACCAGCCGCGCATCGTGGAGGCGCCAGAGCAGAGGCTCGGCAGCAAAGCCGGCAGAGGAGATCCACGACATGGCTTTTTCACTATATTGCAGAAAGTAAGCCGAAACTGTCGCTCCTCAGACGCCTCGGCTATTTGGGGGAGGCCGGGGCCCCGGTCCCCTTTTCTTGCCAGCGGTCCGACCCCTCGCTACATTGACATTTTTGAGGGCCTGCAATGTCTGTAGACAGCACCACGTCTCCCCCCGCCACCTCACCCTCCCCCCGCCAGCACATCCGTCTGACCTCCCACGCCGGGGGCCTGGGCTCGCTGCCCATCCACTGGGACGCGGCCACCCCGGCCGAACGCGGGCCGGTCGTGGGCACCACCACCCGTCGCGCCCACCGCAACGTGATCGGCACCCACAGCGGCAGCTACAGCGTGTACCGCGCGCTCGCCGTGGCCGCGGGGGCGCTCAAGCGCGAGCACCGCGCCGACCTCACCAACACTTCGCCGACGGACGTGATCGGGCCCTATCCGCAATGGAGCGAGCCGGGCAAGATCGTGTCGATGGACCCCTGGGGCGCCGTCGTCTCCGACGTCTTCGCGCAGGAGCTGGCCGCGGGCTACGACATCCGCCCGACCATCGCCGTGACCAAGGCGCATGTGATCCTCCCCGAGGTGATCGATGCGCTGCAGAAGGGCCGTCTGAAGGCCGACGGCAAGTTCCTCACCGCGGGCGGTGCCGCGCTGGTCACCAAGGCGGCCATCGAGCCGGTCTGGTGGCTGCCGGGCGTGGCCAAGCGTTTCGGCTGTTCCGAGACCGACCTGCGCCGCGTGCTCTTCGAGGAGACGGGCGGCATGTACCCCGAGCTGGTCACCCGCTCCGACCTCGAGGTCTTCCTGCCACCCATCGGTGGGCAGACCGTCTACATCTTCGGCAACCCGCGCGACCTGGCCAACCCCGATATCGAACTCACCGCCCGCGTCCACGACGAATGCAATGGCTCGGACGTGTTCGGCTCCGACATCTGCACCTGCCGCCCCTACCTCACGCACGCGATCGAGGAATGCATCCAGGGTGCGCAGCGCGGCGGCGTGGGCCTGATCTCCTATGCGCGCAAGGAAGGCCGGGCCCTGGGCGAGGTCACCAAGTTCCTCGTCTATAACGCCCGCAAGCGACAGCTCGGCGGCGACACCGCCGACCAGTATTTCGCCCGCACCGAATGCGTGGCCGGCGTTCAGGACATGCGCTTCCAGGAGCTGATGCCCGACGTGCTGCACTGGCTGGGCATCCGCAAGATCCACCGGCTGGTCTCGATGAGCAACATGAAGTACGACGCCATCACCGGCTCCGGCATCGAGGTAGGCGTGCGCGTCAACATCCCCGACGACCTCATCCCGGCGGATGCCCGGGTCGAGATCGACGCCAAGATGGCGGCCGGCTATTTCACACCCGGCAAGGTGCCCGGTGCCGATGAACTCAAGGCCACCCGCGGACGGGGGCTGGGCGAATGACGGACAGCCAACACGTGCTTCCCGCCACCGACCTCAACCAACCCGAGGCCGCCGTCGCCTGGCTGCGCACGACGGTCGCCGTGCGCGAGCGCGCGGCCGAACTGCTGGCCCGCGCGCGCCGCGGCGAATCAGCCTTCTTCACCATCGGCGACGAGACGAGCCTGGACGATGCGGCGCGTGAAGTGGCCCAGGTCACCCAGGCGCACTACGCCTGGCGGCCGATTCCGTACCACAGCCGCTGGCGGCATTTCGAGGCGGGCGGCGTCGACCGGGCGGCCGAACTCGATCATCTGCTGGGCGAACATGCGACGCCCCGCGAGAAGGCCAAGGCGCGCATCGATCTCGCCGTGGTGAGCGTGCTGCTGGATGCGGGCGCCGGTGCCGACTGGGCCTACCACGAGTCGGCGTCCGACCAGCGCTTCACCCGTTCCGAGGGCCTGGGCGTGGCCAGCTTTCATGCCTTCAAGGCCGGACTGTTTTCTTCGGACCCGGATCGCCCTTTGCAGGCCGATGCCGCCGGCCTGCGTGCCCTGGTGACCGACCGCCTGGCGCAAGCCTTCCAGGTGCGCAGCGACAACCCGCTGGTCGGCCTGGACGGCCGGGTCACGCTGCTGCGCCGCCTGGGTGAGGTGCTGGCCGAGCAGCCGGCCGTCTTCGGCACCGAGGTGCAGCGGCCCGGCGGGTTGTTCGACATGCTCATCGCGCCTGAAGGCGTGGCGGTCCCGCCCACCGCGACGGTGCAGGTGCACGCCATCCTCACGCTGCTGCTGGATTCGCTCTCGGCCATCTGGCCCTCGGCCAACTACCTGCATCGCCACCCCACCGCCCTGCCCGGCCCGGGCGAGCCGGCGCTGGCCCTGGGCGACTGCTGGGCGCACAGCGCGGTCGGCGGCGAGGGCCGCACCCACGGCTGGGTGCCTTTCCACAAGCTGTCGCAGTGGCTCACCTACTCGCTGATCGAGCCCTTCGAGTGGGCGGGTGTGAAGGTCGAAGGACTGGACGCCCTCACCGCCCTGCCCGAGTACCGCAATGGCGGCCTGCTGCTGGACACCGGCGTGATCGTGCCGCGCGATGCGGCCCTGCTCGAACGCACCTGGCAGGTCGGCGACGAATTCATCGTCGAATGGCGCGCCCTGACCGTGGCACTGCTCGATGAGCTGGCACCCATCGTGCGTCGCCACGTCGGCCGCAGCGCCGAGGAGATGCCGCTGGCCTGCATCCTCGAAGGCGGCACCTGGGCGGCCGGCCGGGCCGTGGCCCAGCGCCTGCGCCATGGCCTGCCCCCGCTGCGCATCGAGAGCGACGGCACGGTGTTCTGAGCCGGCCTCCTCTACCATCGCACGCCTTCTGTTTTTGACAAGAACGATTCATGACGACGCCCAACGCTCACCTGGTCACCCATCCGCTCGTCCAGCACAAGCTCACGCTCATGCGCCGCAAGGACGCCTCGACCAACAGCTTCCGCCGCCTGCTCAACGAACTGGCCTCGCTGATGGCCTATGAAGTGACGCGAGACATCCCGACCTCGGAGATCGAGATCGAGACGCCGCTCGAAGTGACCCGCGGCCAGGTGATCGACGGCAAGAAGCTGGTGTTCGTGTCGATCCTGCGCGCCGGCACGGGCATCCTGGACGGCATGCTCAGCGTGGTGCCTGGCGCGCGGGTCGGCCACATCGGCCTGTACCGCGACCCCAAGACGCTCACCGCCGTCGAGTACTACTTCAAGATGCCCAGCGACATGCAAGAGCGCGACATCGTGGTGGTCGACCCGATGCTGGCCACCGGCAACTCGGCCGTGGCCGCCGTGGAGCGGCTCAAGGAGCTGTCGCCCAAGTCCATCAAGTTCGTGTGCCTGCTGACCTGTCCTGAGGGCCTGAAGACCATGTACGAGGCGCATCCGGATGTGCCGGTATACACCGCGGCCATCGACCGGCAGCTCAATGAGCATGGCTACATCCTGCCGGGCCTGGGCGACGCGGGCGACCGCATCTTCGGCACGAAATAGGCTCGCCCCCAGGCTGCGCGGGCTGGGGCCCGCTCCGCCAACCCCCTCCGGGGGCACACGCTGCGGCTCGGCCCTTCGACAGGCTCAGGACAGGCAAAGCCGGTTCCGCGCGTGTTGTTGGCGTGGCCTGCTCCGCGGCCCTTTGTCTCGGGGGGCTGCTTCACGGCTGATGGCGATGTCGTGGCCTGTTTGCGTAGCTCGGACGGACTGCTCACGGATGCCCATCCAACCGTTCACGCTGAGCCTGTGGAAGCGCGGTGCAGGGCTTCGACAGGCTCAGCCCGAACGGTGGGAAACACCGACCCACTTGTCCAGCGCGGGCCTCATGTAAACGCGTACCCGGCCCAGCCGGCACCAATCCTGCTTGTCCAACACCATCAACGAGGAGTGAGAAAGATGATCCAGCGCCGTCCCCTGATCCTGAGTGCCGCCGCCCTGGCGGGGCTTGTTGCCGTCGGGCTGCCGCAGTTCGCGTTCGCCCAGTCCAAGCTCAAGGTGGCCGCGGTCTACACCGTGCCCTTCGAGCAGCAATGGGTGGGCCGCATCCACAAGGCGCTCAAGGCGGCCGAGGCCCGCGGCGAGATCGAGTACAAGGCCACGGAGAACGTGGCCAACGCCGACTACGAGCGCGTGCTGCGCGAGTACGCCACCGCCGGCAACCAGCTCATCCTGGGCGAGGCCTTCGCAGTGGAGGCCGCGGCCCGCAAGGTGGCCAAGGACTTCCCCAAGACCATGTTCCTCATGGGCTCGTCGGGCAAGCCGCAGGCGCCCAACTTCAGCGTCTTCGACAACTACATCCAGGAACCCGCCTACCTGACCGGCATGATCGCCGGCGGCATGACCAAGTCGAACAAGATCGGCATGGTCGGCGGCTTTCCGATTCCCGAGGTCAACCGGCTGATGAATGCCTTCATGGCCGGCGCGAAGGAAGTGAATCCCAAGGTCGAGTTCAGCGTGAGCTTCATCAACAGCTGGTTCGATCCGCCAAAGGCCAAGGAGGCCGCCTTCGCCATGATCGACAAGGGCGCGGACATCATGTACGCCGAGCGCTTCGGCGTGAGCGACGCGGCCAAGGAGCGCAAGGTGCTGGCCATCGGCAATGTGATCAACACGCAGCCGCAGTACCCCGACACCGTCGTCGTGTCGGCGCTGTGGAACATGGAGCCCTCCGTCGACCGCGCCATCAAGCTGGTCAAGGACGGTCAGTTCAAGGCCGAGGACTACGGCCCCTACTCGCAGATGCAGAACAAGGGCTCCGAGCTGTCGCCGCTGGGCACCTTCGAGAAGAAGGTGCC